>DATDEX010000279.1:0-134447 GCA_036522895.1 Candidatus Eiseniibacteriota bacterium
CTCCTCGGCGGCCGCTTCGAGCCGCCGCGCGGCGAGGGCGCGGTAGAACGCCTGCGACACCCGGAGCACGAGGTCGGCCTCGGCCTGCTCGCGGCCGTGCACCTGCTGCGCGCGCTGCGACTCCGCCGCGGAGACGAGCGCCGCGTCGCGGCCGCCGGTCGTGAGCGGGATCTGGAGCTCGGTGCGCGCGTCGAGCGTGCTCGCGCTCCCGGTCTTGATCGTCTGCGTGCCGCCCGCTCCCGGGATCGGGAACACCACGCGCGGCGGCTCGGTGAACTGGGTGAAGCCGCCGCCCAGGCGGAGCGTCGGCGAGAGCGCGGCGCGCGCCTCGCGGATCGCCTGGGCGGCCCGCGACACCCCGGCCTCGGCGGCCTTCAACCGTGGCGCGTGCGTGCGGGCGAGCTCCAGGCATTCGTCGAGCGTCTGCGCTCTCGCCGCCGGGGCGGAAAGAAGGAGGATCGCGAGCGCGATCGGGACGTGCGTCTTCATGACGGATCCTCGGGCAGGTAGATGTTGACGATCGCCGCGGCCAGGGCCGCCGGATCGCTCGGAAGCTGCTCGACGCGGACGACCGCGCCGGCCAGGTGATAAAACAGGAGCGAGCCGTGGAACGAGCGCGCCACGACGGCGGGATCCCCGTACGTCCGCGCTTCGAGCCCCGCACGGGCCGCCCGCTCGGCGAACGCGCGCTCGAAGAGCCGCGTCTCGAGCGCCAGGAGGCGGGAGAGGAAGTCGGTGTAGAACTCGGCCGCGAGGTGCGGGGTCTCGACGAGACCGGAGAAGACGACGCGGAAGATTCCCGGCTCGTCGCGGAGGCGGGTGAGGAACTGCTCCGCGATCCGGCTGAGCGCCACCCGTGGCGGGAGGTGGCCGACGAACTGCTCGATCATCGCGATCCGCTCCTTGAAGCCGAGCGCCTCGACGAGGGCGCGAATGAGCGCGTCCTTCGTGGGGAAGTGATGGAAGACGAGCGCCTCGCTCACGCCCGCGTGCTTCGCCAGCTCGCGGGTCGGCGTACCGTGGAAACCCTGCTGGCCGAAGATCTCGAGCGCCGCGGCCAGGAGCTGGCTCCGGCGATCCTCCGCCGGGAGCCGCAGCCGGGGCGGGTGACAGTCCTTGGGGTCGGGAGCTGGTGTCATAGCGCTTCTGAGTATGCACTCACTCAATTGGATTCGGAGAAATTTTCTGTGGCGACAAGCTCGGTTCTAAATCGCTTTAGATCAACTGGATACGTCGTTCTAGTCCCCGCGCGGCGAGGTGGCAGGCCGGCCACGGACGCCCCAGACCTCAGCCCGGAAGGTCGGACGGGACGCCTATCTGGAGCGGGGGAGCGGGCGCGGAGCCAGCGCCAACCTCTAAATGTGGTGCGCTGCTTCCGGACATCTTGATAGTCCGAGCGACGGGCCTGCCCAACCCGGCGGAGCCGGTTGGTGTCCAAGCCGATGCGCCGTCGACGCGGCAGGTGCGGACGCGTCGTGTCCTTTGGAACGGCGGGACGTCCGGTCGTCGGCGGAGAATGGTGTGCGGATCAGCCTTTGGGCAGTGACTGTCTCGGGAGGTGTCGGTGACCGCTTCGCGCGTTTCCCTGCTCATTGGATGGATGGCGTTTGCCCTGCACCCGGCGTCGAGCCGGCTCGCCCACGCGGCGCCCCCGATTGCGGCGGGCGGGGTCGTGTCCGTTCCGATGGACTTGAGCTCCGGCCAGCCCGTCGTGGAGGTCTATCTCAACGGCAAGGGTCCGTTCCGGATGTTCCTCGACACCGGCGCGGGCTCGACCGTGCTCGACCGCTCGCTCGCCGACGAGTTGGCGCTCCGCCACGTGGGGAAGACGCGCATGGGCGATCCGGCGAATCCCGAGGCCATCGCCGCCGATCTGGTGCGCATCGACTCGCTGCGGATCGGCCCGGCGAGCTTCGAGGGGATTGAGGCGGCGTCGTGGGACCGGTCCGGCCTGCGGAGGGACGCGAATCCCCCGCGTGGTGTGATCGGGTTCGCGTTGTTCCGCGAGCTGCTCCTGACGCTCGACTACCCCGGTGCGCAGGTGCGGCTCGCACACGGCACGCTCCCGACCGCGGACTCGCAGACGGTGCTCCCCTACACCGACCCCAACGGGATTCCCGTCGTGCCCATCGAGGTCGCGGGCGCGATGTTCGAGGCCGACCTGGACACGGGCTCGCCCGGTTTTCTCTCGATCCCGGAGCGCGACACGAGCCGCATTCGCTTCGCCGGACCACTCGAGATCCTGGGGCGCGGCCGCACGGTGAACAGCGAGGTGGTGTTCCGCGGCGCCGCGATCGACGGTGCGGTCGCGATCGGCAAGCACCGGTTCGACCATCCCGTCGTGATGGTTCACGACCAGCTGCCGAATCCCAATCTCGGGGGGGCGGGCGCTGCGTGATTTCGAGCTCACGTTCGACCAGCGCACCCGACGCGTGCGATTCGAGCGGACGAGGACCTCTCCTCCCGAGGCGTTCGCGCCACCGTCGCGCGGGGCGGGGCCCGGGGTGGCACAGGGTCCGGCGCCGGGCGGCAAGTCTTCGGGCGTGCGGCTGTCGCCGCAGCCGGATGGCGGCCTGCTCGTGGTCGATACCGTGCCGGGATCCGTCGCCTCGCATGCCGACCTCGCGGCCGGCGATCGCGTACTCGAGATCGACGGCACGCCCGTGGCCTCGCTCGACGACACGCAGCGCCTGTCGGCGCTCCATCGCTCACCGCTCAAGCTCACGCTGCAGCGCGGCGGGCGCAGGTTCGGGATCACGCTCGAGTTCTAGCGCTCGCAGCGGGGGCACCCCGGTGGCGGCCGGGAGCGACCCGGAGATCCGCGCCGCACGTCCCGGGCTGCGACCTGCGGGGACACTCAGCCGCGTTCGACCTCGTCGGGCTCACTCGGCCGCGTCACCCACGCGGTGAATACGGGCACACCATGCCACGCGTGTGTCCCCGATGGCGGCCCCGTCTGCGGGCCGTGATCCCGCCGCATTCCGGCCGGCGACTCCGCGACCGCGACCACGGCAAACGGGCGCGAGAATCGAACCGTCGCGTGGCGTGACGGAGTCTTCGGCCCGGGCCGTCGCGACTCGCCTGTCGCCGCCTCGCTGATCTCGAGCGCGGTGACGGCCGCGGCGCTGAATCCGGAGCGGTGGAACTTCGCCGACGTGACCTGGGCGGCCTGCGCCGCGTAGCCTTCGGGAATCGGGGGGAGGTGATCGAAGAGAGTGTCCGCCGCCGCCGCGAACCCGAGGCCCGGATCCCGCATGAGATCGATCGCCGGCGACTCCGCCCGCCACGCCGGGATCAGGATCTTCGCGCTCTCGTGGCGCTTGCCCCAGAGGCTCGCATCGACCTGGGTCTCGACGAGCTCCCACGCGTGTCCCGCGCCGAGCGGCAGGTCGAACAGCGATCGATATGCGGCCGTCGACGCGCGTCCCGAGACCAGCGCGGCGACCTCGTGCGCGGCCGCGATGGCCGTATGGGGTGCCACGCCCGGCTCGGCGATGAGCGAGACCACGAGCAGCGCCTCGGTCGTCCGCGCCAGCGAGACACCCACCAGGCCCGCGGACCTGGTCCAGAAGATCGCCTGCCCGTCCGGCGCGAAATCGATCAAGGCGTGTTTCAGTTCACGCGCCCACGGGCTCGACCCGAGCAACTCGGCGGGGACCACATCGAGCGGGTGCTGCCAGGGCCCCCGGGATGCCAGCGCCGAGCTCAGAACGAGCACCGAGTGCGGTCCGATCTCGAGCGGAAACCGGGCGATCATTCCCTGCGTGGCGCGCCCCGCCCACGCGTTCGCTTCGTGCTGGCTGGGGATCGCTCCGGTTCCGAGCCCGGGCGGAAGCGCCAGCCTCCAGCGCTCGAACGCCTCGCTCGCGATTACCGAGGTGTTCCAGATCGCGAGCGCCGCGACGATCGCTGGATGCGGCGAGGCGAGGAGCTCAAACAGGAATCGGGCCGCTTCGTCCACCGGACAACCCAGCGTGCGCTCCAGCTCCGTCCGCCTCGCCCCGCTCGCCGCGGGGCCGACCGCCGCGAGCAGCAGGTAGGCGCCCAGCGGAGACGTCGCGGCATGCTCCGCGCCGAGCGTCGCGTGGAGACGCACCGCGTAATCGGCAACGGCATCGATCGGGGCCCGTGTCCCCGGCGGGCGGCCCGCGACGGGAGGAGGCATTCGGTTCGCTCCGTGGAAGGCGTCGGGGGCGCCGTCGCGCCAGTTTACCAGAGTGGCGGCGAGGCGTGGGGTCGGGGCCAGGAAACCGAGGCCCTTGATCAACGCCATGGCTCGGCGAAACCGCTAGAGTTTGGGCTGCTCGAACCACGGCACCATCGTGCAATGGAGGAAGTGTTCATGAGCCGGATCGAATCGTGTCGGACGTGAGTCACGCCCCCGGCGACGTGGTATCGGACTTCGTTCTCGCCGCCACCTGGCACGGCTCGCTCGAGCGCGCCGAGGCGATCCTCGCCGCGCACCCCGAGGTGGCGGGTAGCGGCATCCACGCCGCGGCGATCCTCGGCGACGACGCTCGCGTCCACCGCTTCCTTGCGGTCGACCCCGCGAATGCCACCGCGAGGCGCGGGCCCTGGGGCGGCGACGCGCTCAACTATCTCGGGCTATCGAAGTACCTCCGGCTTCGCCCCGAGCGGAGCGAGGGCTTCCTGCGCGCCGCGACCGCGCTCCTGGATGCGGGCGCGGATCCCAACACCGGCTTCTGGACCACGGGCCAGTTCCCGGAGTTCGAGACCGCGCTCTACGGCGCCGCGGGGGTGGCGCACCACGCCGGGCTCACGCGCCTGCTGCTCGAGCGCGGCGCCGACCCGAACGACGGCGAGGCCGTTTACCACTCGCCCGAGACGTACGACAACGCGGCAATGCGGCTCCTCGTCGAAACCGGCAGGGTCACGGCGGACAACCTGTCGATCATGCTGATCCGGAAGCACGACTGGCACGACTACGAGGGGGCCAGGTGGCTCCTCGAGCATGGCGCGAGCACGAACGCGGTGCGGAGTCGCGGCTGGTGCCCCATCCACCACGCGCTCGCGCGCGACAACGCCCTCGAGATGATCGTGCTGCTGCTCGATCACGGCGCGGACCCGGGGGTGGTGGCCGACGGCATGACCGCGATCGCCCGGGCCGCACGGGAAGGCCGTGGCGACGTGCTCGGGCTCTTGGAGCAGCGGGGGATCGCTCTCGACTTGGCCGGTGTCGATCGGCTGATCGCGGCCTGCGCCCGGGGAGATGCCGCCGCGGCGCGCGCGCTCGCCGGGCGCGAGCCCGGGTTGGTCGGCGAGCTGCGGGCGATCGGCGGCGATCTGCTCGCGAAGTTCGCCGGCACCGGCAACGCGCCGGGCGTGGCGCTCCTGCTCGACCTGGGCGTGGACGTGGCCGCGCCGTTCGCCGCGGGCGACGGCTATTTCGACGTGGCGAAAGGGAGCCTCGCGCTCCACGTCGCGGCGTGGCGTGCGCGTCCCGAGGTCGTCGGGCTCCTGATCGCGCGTGGCTCGCCGACCGACGTGCCGGATGCGAAGGGGAGGACGCCGCTGGCGCTCGCCGTCAAGGCATGCGTGGACTCCTACTGGAGCGAGCGCTGCGCGCCCGAATCGCTCCGCGCGCTGCTCGACGCCGGGGCATCGGTGAGCCACGTCGCGTTTCCGACCGGCCGCGCGGACGTGGACGAAGTGCTGCGAGCATACGGGGCAGGAGCGTAGACCGCGCGGCGCTCGTGGACTGCGGCAAGGTACTGCCCCCCAGCGCGTTGGCTGCTGAATCGAGCGCGGCCGGGAGCGCTTTCGCAGCCCGGGCGCAGAAAAGTTCGACGCCCGTGTCGAAACGCCGCCCCCTCGTTCGACGCCCTCAGTGAAGGGTCGGAGCGGCCCGACGAAATCGTCCGGCGGCCCGGCCCGCAGACTGAGGAGGCAGCTATGAACGCCAACCGCATCAAGGCCATCGCGTACTGGTCCACGACCGGCATCCTCGCGCTCGAGTTCGCCATGGGGGGCATCTTCAGCGTCCTCCGCCCACCCGTCGTGGTCGCCGGCCTCACGCACCTCGGCTACCCGGCCTATCTCCCCGTCCTCCTCGGCACCTGGAAGCTGCTGGGTGTTCTGGCGCTCCTCGCCCCCCGATTCCCGCGGCTCAAGGAGTGGGCGTACGCCGGTATCATGTTCGACCTGACGGGCGCCGCGTTCTCGCACGCCTCGAGCGGGGACGGGGCCGGCGACATCGCCGCGCCGCTCGTGTTCCTGGTGCTCGCGATCGTCTCGTGGCTGCTGCGTCCGCAGAGCCGCACGCTGGGCGCGATCCTGCCCGCACGAGCCGAGCGCGTGCGTGTCGAGCGCGAGGCGCCACAGGCCGCGTAGCGCTCGCGGGAGCAGTGCCCGCCCGCGCACGCCGACTGGAAGGCACAGGCGAGGGCGGCGGCGGGAGAGTGAATCGATCGAGAGCTACCGCAACCACGAAAGGAGAGCACCATGCGATTCCTCTGCATCTTCAAAGCCGTCGAGGGCGCGCCGCCCAGCGAGAAGGAGATGACCGAGATGGGCGCGCTGATCGGCGAGATGGCGAGCGCGGGTGTGCTGCTCGCGACCGAGGGATGCCTGCCGAGCGCCAGGGGCGCACGTGTGCGGCGCGCGAAGGGGACGGTCACGGTGACCGACGGTCCGTTCACCGAGAGCAAGGAGGTCATCGGCGGCTTCGCGTTGATCGAGACCCCGTCGATGCAGGAGGCCATCGAGTGGACCAAGCGCTTCATCGACGTGGCGGGCGACGGGGAGTCGGAGATTCGGGAGCTCTATCCGACCCCGGCGTTCGTGCGGGGGTGAGGGCTCGCGCATGCGTCCGGCATGGCCGTGGCTGGGAAGACAGGGTAACCTGGCGACGTAGGGCACCACTCGATGTCGAGGTGTGACGCATGCGATGCCATGTGACGCTCCGGCGAGAGGGCGCGTCGTTCGTCGCCCGCTGCGCGGAGTACCCCGGCTGCGTGGGCCGGGCGGCGACGCGCGACGAGGCGCTCGAGCGTCTGCGGAGCGAAGTGTTGTTCTGGCTCGAGGCTTGCCCGTGCGACACCACGGCGGATGCCGGGTTGGTGTTCGAAGTGGTGGGAGAAGCGGGCTGAGCGCGCCGTGACGCCATGGATCCTGCTCCGCCGGGTCTGTCCTCGCATGTATAGCCCAACCGAATCATCATAGTTGACGCGTTGATTCGCTACGCCCAACACTCCTGCCCGGTGCTCGAGTGCGAGGAGGCGCGGTGTCCCGGGCGAATGCGGCGAAATGGCTGTTGCTGATCCACCAGATTCCGGCGAAGCCGGACTACCTGCGCGTCAAGTTCCGGCGCCGGCTGGCTCTCCTGGGCGCGGTCGCGCTCAAGAACTCGGTGTACGTGCTGCCGGCGGAGCCTGAAGCCCGGGCCGGGCTCGGTGCCCTGGCGCGCGACATCCTCCGGCAGGGCGGTGAGGCGGTGCTCTGCGAAGCCGGTCTGGTCGAAGGACTGGCGGACGGCGCGATCGAGGACCTGCTGCGAGGCGCCCGCGCGGCGGAGTACGCGGTGGTCAGCCGGGAGGCGAAGCGCCTGGCCTCGGAGCTGCGCGGTGCCAGGGGTCGCGACGAATCCCGTCGCCGGCGCGTCGGCCAGGCGCTCGAGCGACTGCGGGCGCGGTTCGCTCAGACCGTCGCGCGTGACACGTTCGCTGCCCCCGGACGCGAGGCAGCCGCCGGGCTGCTCTCGCTCGTCGAGGATCTCGTTCAAGGGGTCGAGGAGAACGCCCAGCGTCGGATCCAGACCCCCGAGCCGCCGAAGGGCGCCACGTGGGTGACACGCACCGGAGTCATGGTGGATCGCATCTCCAGCGCCTGGCTCATCCGCCGGTTCATCGACCCCACCGCACGTTTCAAGTTCGTGCCCGGGCGCGGCTATCGCCCGCGCGAGGGCGAGATCCGGTTCGACATGGCCGCGGCCGAGTTCACCCACCACGAGGGCCGTTGCACGTTCGAGGTGCTGGTCGAGCGCTTTGGGCTCCGCGATTCGGCGCTCAGGCCCATCGCGGAGATCGTCCACGACCTGGACCTCGAAGATGGTCGCTACAACCGCCCCGAGGCCGCGGGGGTGGACCGCATGATCGTCGGCCTCGCGATCGCCCGCCAGCCCGACGAGACGCGCATCGCCCAGGGCTCGACCTTGTTCGAAAACCTCTACGAGTCGTTTCGCCGGCGAGCCCGATAGATGCTGCCCCCGGGTCGTGACTTCGCATGTCCGTCACCCACGGCGCCCTCACCCGGCGCCAGAAAAGGAGAACCCAGATGAAATGGATCACGCGTGAAAACGTGCACGTCGATCGCGTCGCCTGCCCCTGGCTCATTCGCAGGTTCGTCGATCCGAAGGCCGAGTTCCTGTTCGTGCCCGCCGACCAGGTCATGGCGGTGGCGGAGCGGGAGGGGGCGACGCCGTTCGACGTGAAGGGCGTCGAGCTCGGGCACCATGGCAAGGAGTGCTCGTTCGACGCGATCGTCAAGAAGCACGGCCTCACCTCGGATCCCGCGCTCGTGCTGCTCGCCCGGATCGTGAACGGCGCGGACACGGACAACTCGCTCTGGAACCAGCCGGAATCGGCGGGACTCAAGGCCGTGGCCGAGGGCTTTCGCGGGCTCGGCTACAAGAACGACCACGAGCTGAACGCCGCCGAGTGGATCGTTTACGACGCGCTCTACGCCTACTGCAAGCAGATGGTGCAGGCGGGAAAGACCGAGGGTGCGATCCGGTGAGACTGCGTGAGGTCGTGAGGGAACGGCGTGGGTCGGTGGCGCGCCTCGGTCGGGCTCGGCGCGTGAGGGAAACGAGCGCTGGCGGGGTTCAGGGGCCTGCATGAGCCTCGAGCATCTCGCCTTCATCGACCTGCCCGTGCACATCGGCAGGGGCGGTTTCGACCATGCCGCGGTCGATCGCCGCAGTGGCCTCCTCTACGTGGCCCACACGGCCAACGACGCGGTGGACGTCATCGATACGCGCCTGGGCAAGCACGTCCGCTCGATCCAGAACCTCGAGGGCGTCGCGGGGGCGCTCGTCCACGAGGAATCGGGGCTCGTCTTCACCTCGAACCGTGGCGAGAACTCCGTGGGGCTCTTCACCCCGGGCTCACCGGAGGTCGTGAAGATCGCGGTCGGCGTGCGACCGAATGGCCTGGCCTACGACCCCGGTCGCGGCATCCTGCTCTGCGCGAACGTGGGGGATCCGAACGTGCCGGGCTCGCCGAGCGTCACGATGGTCGGGGTGGCCGAGAGAGCCGTGCTCGCCACCGTCGGGATGCCGGGACGGACGCGGTGGGCGGTGTTCGACCCGGAGCGGCAGGTGTTCTTCGTCAACATCGCGGACCCGTTCGAGATCGTCGTCGTCGACCCGCAGCGGCCGGACCGGATCGCGAGCACTTTCGAGATACCTGCCCGTGGACCGCACGGGCTCGAGCTGGATGAAGCCCGCGGAAGACTCTACTGCGCCTGTGATGCGGGCACGCTGGTCGCCCTCGATTCCCGCTCGGGCCGCACGATCGACACGCTCGGGTTGAGCGGCGGGCCCGATGTGATCTTCCTCGATCCCGAGCGCGGGCATCTCCACCTGGCGATCGGCGAGCCCGGCGTGATCGACGTCATCGACGTCGCGGCGTGGAAGCGCGTGGAAGTCGTGGCCACCGAGCGCGGCGCGCACACGATCGCGCTCGACGCGACCGCGCATCACGTCTACGCGTTCCTGCCGGACACTCACCGGGCGATGGTATTTCACGATGTGGCGTAGCTCGAGAGCGCGAACGACCGTGGAGCAGGTTCGGTGATGGCTCAAACCCGCGACACGAGGCTCCTCTTTACGGCACGCTCCATCCGGCTCTTTGCTTACGGGTTCCTTTCCATCATCTTCGTGCTCTACCTCGTGCGCATCGGAATGGGCGGGCCCGCGATCGGACTGCTGCTCGCGTTGACACTGCTCGGGGACGCCGGCATCTCGCTGTGGATCACGACGCGGGCCGATCGCATGGGGCGCCGCCGCATGCTGCTGCTGGGCGCGGCGCTGATGGCGGCGGGAGGCATCGCCTTCCTGCTCACCCGCCGGCCGGAGCTGCTCATGCTCGCCGCCATCGTCGGCGTGATCAGCCCGAGCGGCCACGAGATCGGACCGTTCCTCTCGATCGAGCAGGCCGCGCTCTCGCAGCTCGTCTCGGATCGGGAGCGCACGCGGGTGTTCGCCTGGTACAACCTCGCCGGCTCGGTCGCCACGGCACTAGGCGCGCTCGCCGGCGGCTGGCTCACGCACTTCGCGCAGCAGCGCGGGGTGAGCGATCTCGACTCGTACCGGGTGCTCCTCGCCTGCTACGCCGCGGTCGGCGTGATGCTCGCCGCGCTCTTTACCCTGCTGTCGCCGGCGGTCGAGATCCCGCCCGCGGAGCCGCGCCCCGCGCGCAGCTCGCGCCTGGGGCTCCATCGCTCGGGGGGCGTGGTGGCGCGCCTCGGCGCGCTGTTCGCGCTCGATGCGTTCGCGGGCGGCTTCGTGCTGCAGAGCGTGATGGCGTACTGGTTTCACGTCCGCTTCGGCGCGAGCACGGCCGCCGTGGGAAGCCTGTTCTTCGGCGCGAACCTGCTGGCCGCGGTCTCGGCGCTGCTGGCGCATCGAATCGCGGCCCGCATCGGCCTCGTAAACACGATGGTCGCCACGCACCTGCCTTCCAACGTCATGCTGGTGCTCGTGCCGTTGATGCCCAGCATGGCCAGCGCGATGGGGCTCCTCCTGGCCCGCTACGCGATCTCGCAGATGGACGTGCCGACGCGGCAGTCCTACACCATGGCCGTCGTGGCGCCCGACGAGCGCGCGGCGGCGGCGGGGGTGACCGCGATCGCGAGATCGCTCGGCGCGGGCGTCGCGCCGGTGATCGGCGGCGCGTTCCTGCTCACGGGGAGCGGCGCGCCGTTTTTCGTGGCGGGCGGACTCAAGATCCTCTACGACCTGCTCCTCTACCGCGCGTTCCGGCGGATGCCGGCCCCGACGGATCCCGATCCGTCCTGACGCGCGGGCGAGCGGCGCGCGCAGCGCCGTAGCGAGGATCCCGGGCAGCTCGCATGATCCGGCGCGCCTCGATTCTCTCCCCGGTTGGGCGAACTCCCCCGCGAGGGGCGCGGTTTCCCCCAACGAGCCTCGAAACCGCTCCCGACTCCCGAGCCGACGCCGACGGAAGGAACCGTCCCATCTCGTTGCGGCGAACCCCCGACCCGCAGCCCGGGACGCTCGGGCACGAGGGATGCAGTAGAGAGACTGTGAAGCACATCGTCCAACAAAATGCAAGGGGGAAAGATGCGAAATGAGTTCTTCTTCGCCACCGCAGCGGTCGTGCTCCTCACCAGCGGGCCGATGACCGCAGCTGCATCGACCACCACGACCCCGGCTTCGGGCGGGACCAACGTTTCGGCGGATGTGGCGCAGAACGGGGTCACGCCGGCCTTCACGACCCTGGGTAGCATGGTGATCACGGAGGCCAGCAACAACGACTTCCGGACGACTGGCACCCTCATCCTGACCGCTCCGAGTGGCTGGCAGTTCAATCCGGCGGCCGCGATCACCGCGACCCCCGGCAAGGTGGGAGGGGGCTCGACCGCGAACGACATTTCCGCCTCGGTCGGCGCGGTCAGCGCGACCGAGATCACCGTGAACCTCACCGTGAGCGCCACGGCCCGGCTCGACAACCTCACGCTCAGCGGCATCCAGGTCCAGGCCGTCGAAGGCGGGGCTCTGCCGGTGGCCGGGAACATCCTGCGCAGCTCGGCGAACCCGGGCACGGCGACCATCGTCGGCGTGACCAACGACGCCACCAACTTCGGGTCGCTCTCCCAGGCGGCCGGCGCGCTCCGGCTCTTCGTCGTGCTGCCGGGCCAGTCGTTCACCGACGGCAGCACCGTCGCCGCGAGCGGCGTGAGCGGCGCTGCCCCGAACCAGGCGGCGGGCGTTGCGTTCAACCTGAGCGAGCTCGTCGCCGCCGACCGGGAGTTCAACGTCGCGGCCACGTACAGCGGCGCCAAGACGATCGCCTACGCCGGCGCCGGCGGCAGCCCGAGCTTCACCACCAACGTCAGCTTTACCGGCGGCCACTCCACCACGGCACTCGCGACCACGTTGCGCAAGGCCGAGACCGTCGCGCTGTCGGCGACCTCCGCCACCGCACCGGCGATCGCGACCGCGCTGCCCAGCGCGAGCTTCAGCGTCGCTCCCGGCCCGGTGAGCAAGCTTCAGCTCCTGCTTCCCGGCGAGACCGCCGCCCCCGGCACGGCCACCGGCAAGACCGGCACGCCCGTGGCCCAGACCGCCGGCGCCGCGATGCTCAACAACGTGCGCGTCAACGCGGTCGATGCGGATTGGAACGTGATCGCCAGCGCGTCACCCGACGTGGCGATCGGCAGCTCGGACGCCGCGGCCGCGATCGCCGACGACAACGGCGCCACCGGCGGCAACCTCTCGCTCGTCGCCGGCTCCGGCACGCTGTCGAGCTTCACGTTCTGGACCGGCGGCGCTCCCCAGACGCTCTCCGCCACGGATGCCGCCGCCGCGCTCAGCGCCGGCACGAGCGCGAGCGTAACGGTGAACAAGGCGCCTTCCGCCACGGGCGTGACCTCCTCGCAGAATCCCGCGACGTTCGGGCAGTCGGTCACGTTCACGGCGACGGTCACGGGTGGCATGGGCACGCCTTCCGGCACGGTCAACTTCAAGGACGGCTCGACGGTGATCGGGAACGCCATCGCGCTCGACGGCTCCGGGGTCGCGAGCTTCACCCCCGCCTCCCTGACCGCGGCCACCCACACGATCACCGCCGTCTACAGTGGCAACGCGCTCTACAACACCAGCACCTCGGCCAATCTCGCGCAGGTCGTCAACAAGGCGAGCACGGCGACCGCGCTCGTCTCCTCGCTCAATCCCACCTGCGCCGGCCAGCCGGTGACGCTCACCGCCACGGTCAGCGTGGTCGCTCCGGGAGCGGGCGTTCCCGCCGGCACCGTCAACTTCAAGGACGGCTCGACCGTGATCGGGAGCAACATCGCGCTCAACGGGTCGGCGGTGGCGACGTTCACCACGTCGGCGCTGTCGTCGGCCAATCACAACCTGACCGCCGTCTACAACGGCAACAGCAGCTTCAACACCAGCACCTCCTCGCCCGCCCTGGTCGAGACCGTGCATGCCAAGCCGACCGCCAGCGTCTCCGGGAGCACCTCGATCTGCACCGGCGGCTCCGCCGCGATTCAGGCCGCGCTCGGTGGCACCAGCCCCTGGACCGTGACCTGGTCCGACGGCCTCGTCCAGAGTGGCGTCACCACGAGCCCCGCGAGCCGTTCGGTGAGTCCCGCCGCGACGACCACGTTCAGCGTCACCAGCGTCGTCGATGCCTTCTGCTCGAACACCGGCTCGGGGAGCGCCACCGTGACGGTGAACGCGCTGCCCGCCATCTCGGCCCAGCCCGCCCCCAAGAACGTGTGCGCGGGCAGCACCGCGACGTTCACGGTCACGGCCTCCGGCGCCGGCCTCACGTACCGGTGGCGTAAGGACGGCGTCAACCTGGTGAACGGCGGCCACGTCGCCGGCGCCACCAGCGCCCTGCTCACGATCAGCTCCGCGGCCGCCGCCGATGCCGGCTCGTACGATGTCGTGGTGAGCGGCACCTGCCCGCCGGCCCTGACCTCGAACGCCGCGAGCCTCACCGTCAACCCGATCCCCAACGCGACCATCACGGCGGCCTCGCTCCTGTGCGCCGGCTCGCCCGGGAACGCGGCGTCGGTCCCCGACGCCGGCGCGGGCGCCAGCTACGCTTGGACCATCAGCAACGGCAGCATCACCGGCGGAGCGGCGACGCCCATCGTCAGCTACACGGCGGGCGCGAGCGGGAATTCGATGACGCTCAACGTCACGGTCACGAGCCCCAACGGCTGCGGCGCCTCGAGCAGCAAGGTCGTCAGCCTCTCGACCGGCGGCGTCGCGATCGAGGACTGGAAGAATATCCCGGCCGGCACCGAGAGCTGGCAGAGCGCGACGCTCCAGACCAAGGACATGACGTATCCCGAGGGCGGCACGATCCCGTATCGCCTGACGCTGCCGCAGCCGTGCGTCGGCAGCACGTGGAGCATCACGCTCCAGTACGACTTCGTCGACGTGTCGAGCGGCGCCCACTTCTGTGACTTCCTCACCTCGTACAACGCGTACGAGGGCTCCGTGAACGGACAGGCGTGCGCGGGCCGCACGTGCACCGGGGAGTCGACGTTCCCGATCCCGGCCGACGGGGACCTGTCGTACCAGATGCCCGGCGTGTTTACGGTCGAGAACGGCACGATCACCGGCACCAGCGCCTACACGACCACCCTGGCCGGTGGCTCGCTTTCGAAGCAGGTGACGCTCACCGGCACCGCGACGTCGGGGGCCGACGTCATGATCCTCTTCGGGGCCCACCTAGCGCGCGACTACGAGTGGGGCGCCGACCGGGGCGCCCACGAGTGGCCCACGGGCACGGGGAGCCTCGGCTTCCTCGACTACAGCGGCGGCGCGGGCAGCAGCACCGCCGGGCACACGAACGTGAAGGTCAGCGACAATATCCTGGACAACCCGTCGCAGTCCGACCTCGCGGTGGTGGCGACGGATACGCCCGACCCGGTGAACGCCGGGCAGAACCTCACCTTCAGCATCCTCGTGAGCAACAGCGGTCCGCTGTCGTCCACCGCCGATACGCTCACCGATGCGGTTCCCGCCGGGACCACGTTCGTGTCCGCGACGGCCCCCTCCGGCTGGAGCATGACGACGCCGGCCGTGGGCGGGACCGGGACCGTGAGATGGATTCTGCCCACCAGCTTCAACGCCGGCGCGAACGCCACGTTCGGGATGGTGGTCGCGGTGAACGTTGGCGCCGTCGGTACGGTCGAGAACACCGCCACGCTCACGAGCGGCAACGTGGATGCGTACCTCTTCAACAACAGCTCCCATACCAGCACGACCATCTTCGGGACGTGCACCATGCCGTCGGTCGCGGCCGATCCGGCCAACGTCACCGTGGAGGAGGGCGCTGACGCGAGCTTCAGCGTCGCGGCGACCGGCGCCCCGGCGCCCGCGATCCAGTGGCAGGTGATGCCCAGTGGCGGGAGCAGCTTCAGCGACGTGCCCGGGGCTACCGGCGCGTCGCTGAGCTTCACGGCCGCGCTGGCCCAGAACGGCAACCAGTACCGGGTGCGATTCAGCAACCCGTGCGGGAGCCAGTTCTCCGCCGCCGCGACGCTGACCGTGAACGAACCCGAGACGGTGAACGAACCCAATCCGACCGAGACGCCCCGGCTGGCGCACAACGCGCCGGGCGTCAGCATCACCGGCCTGACGCTCGGCACGACGTTCGTCGTCGGTCAGCCGGTGACGTTCACCGGCAGCTTCACCGGCACCGCCGGAAACTCGTACACCGCCCGGTGGACCATCGGCGGCGCCAGCGTCCCCGGCATCGTGAACAACGCGACGGGGTCCGTCGAGGCCAGCTACACGTTCGACACGCCGGGAACCTATTCCATCAAGCTCACCGTGACCGACCAGGCCGGGGTGCGTGGCAGCACCAGCCAGGCGGGCGGCACCGAGGCCAAGGCGATCGTCTACGGCGCCGGCAGCACGCCGGCGGTCGACCTCGGCCGGACGCTCGAGTTCCGGCTGGCGCAGAACACGCCGAACCCGTTCCGCAACGGCACCGAGATCCGCTTCAGCCTGCCGTCACAGAGCCGGGTGAAGCTCGGCGTGTTCGACCTCGCGGGCCGCCAGGTGGCCACGTTGTCGGACCAGGTCTGGGAGCCGGGCAACCACTCGCTCAACTGGTCGGGGCGGCTCGACGGCGGCGCGCTCGCCCGGGGCGGTGTCTACATCGTCCAGATGGTCGCCTACTCGACCACCGACGGTGGGCATTACAGCTCGCAGAAGAAGATGATCCGGATCGACTGATCGCGGGTGGGCGTGTGTCGGGGAGGCCGAGCGGCCTCCCCGACACTGTTGCAGCCGGTCGCTCGATCTAGCGGTAGTGCGCCTTGACCGAGCCCCACGTCGAGCGCGTCGTCCCGATGGGCTGGCCCGGCGATTCCGTCACGACGATGTCGGCGTTGGGAGTGTTCGGCTCGCCGACGAGATTCAGGGTGCCGTCGCCATCGGTGTCCTTGAGCCAGGCAAACTGCGGCGGTCCCCCGGTGCCCTTCGTGTCGCTCGTCTGATCCCGGTCGGACGAGTGGACGATGAACGGCTGGCCGAGAATCGTGCCTGCGCACAGCACCTGGACCCAGTGGCCGCCGCCCGGTGGCCTGGGGTTCGTGTAGCCGAGCTCGACGTCCTCACCCTTGCAGATCTCGCTGAAGATGAACGCGGCCGTAGGGTTGCCCGGGTGCCGCGTCGCGACGCGACCCGCGGCGGTGAAGTTGCCCGCGGGCGGGTCGCCGTCGAGCGTGGCCATGAAATCCGCGGTGAGGCCGAGGTTGCTGTTCGAAAGGTAGGTGAGCTTGCCCTTGAGGAACGATGCGTCCGTGACCGGGCTCCCGCTCCGGCGATTCGTGAATGCGCGCGTCATCGTTCCGTCGAGCTTGCCCACGACCGTGCCGTCGTTTCCGAGCCCCATGCCGCAATTGTCGGGCAGGACGATGCCGCCGTACGTCGCCTTGAGCCAGCAGAGACTGTTGGAACACGCCGCCGGCCCGCACTGGTTGTCGGCGGCTTCGATGTTCGGATGCCCCGGCTCGCAGCACAGGCTGAATCCCCCGCCGGCGACGAACTGGATCACGGCCACGGGCGGCGGAGCCGGCGGCCCCACGAGCGGCACACCGGTGTCCTTACCCTGTCCGCTGAACGTCGTCGGACCCACCGGATAGCTGGTACTCGGGGGCCCGGAGAAGAACGTCACCGGTGCGGGGGAGTAATCGACGAACAGGCCGATCGAGGAGATCGGTCCCGGGGCGCCGAGGTCGAACACGATTGACGTGCCGGGGTAGGGCGAGCCCGCGAAGATCGGAAGATTCTGGACGACCCACCCGGAAGCGCTCGCGACATTGATGTAGCCGGAGGACAGGCCGGTCGCGGCGAAAAGCGTGGCCTGATCCGCCTCGATCACGCCGGTCTGGGAGTCGGGGAACGGATTCGTCGGCCAATCGAAACTGACCTGGGAGACGTTCACGCCCTGACCGGGAAGCACCGTGACAGCGGAGGCGAGGCGGGGAACGACGAGACCCGTGACCAGGACCGCCACGACACGGGCGAACGACGTGAACTCACTTAGTAGCCGACGAGTCGTCATGGTTTCGCTCTCCTGTACGCATCGAACGCGGATGTAGTTCTTGGAGACGAGTTGACCCCGCGTGCGGCTAGCGACGCGGCGATGGAAGGGTAGGAGCGTGGGTTAGGCGAAGCAATGGCGGAATGCTGCGTTGTTCGTCTGCCCGCCGCTCGGGTTCGTGACGGGCAGCCCGGGTCGTCCACATTCGAGCGTCGGCGTGGAGACGGCTTGTGAGTTCCAACTCGGAGTGTCGCTCACAGACTCACGTGGCGGACGAGAACCTGGACCGCTACCGCGCCCGGTCGTTGCCCTACTGACTCGCTCACCCTGAGTTGATGCAACGTCAGTCAGCTTCCTCCACGTGTCGCCCCCGCGAGCAGCATCGCCCCCGCCATCCCGCCCGCGGCGCAGATGCTGATGAGCCCGTGGCGGGCCCGGCGCCGCGCCATCTCGTTGGCGAGCGTGGTCACGATCCGCCCGCCGGTCGCCGCCCACGGGTGCCCGATCGCCACCGAGCTGCCGTTCACGTTGATCCGAGCCCAGTCGACCGCGCCCGTCGCCTCACCCTTCCAGCCCCGCTCCCAGGCAGCGACGTTCGCCAGCACCTGGGCCGCGAACGCTTCGTGAACCTCGATCAGATCCACGTCGGACAGCGGGAGCCCCGCGCGCTTAAGGAGTCGCGGCACGGCGATCGCCGGCGCCATGAGCAGGCCCTCCGCGGGATCGATCGCGGCGTACTCGATGCCTTCGATCCAGGCCAGCGGCTCGCGCCCCTCCGCGCGGACGCGGCGTTCGGACATGAGCAGCACGGCCGAGGCGCCATCGGTGACCGGCGAGGCGTTGCCGGCGGTGATGGTTCCGTCCGTGGCGAACGCTGGCTTGAGCGCCGCGAGCTGCTCGAGCGTCGTGGTGGGACGCGGCCCGGTGTCCTGGGTGATGCCTTCGAGCGGCACGATCTCGTGCGCGAGCTTCTCGCGCGCGGCCACGGCGTTGCGATGGCTCGCGAGCGCCACCTCGTCCTGCCGCTCGCGCGGGATCTGCCACTCGCGGCGGGTGAGCTCCATGTGCTCGCCCATCGAGAGGCCCGTGGTGGGCTCGCGGAACGTCGCGGGATCCGCGCCGGAGAGCCATTCGACCCCGCCCGCGATCCCGCACTCGATGCGCTCGCCGGCGATCGCATCCGCGATGACCGTGACGGCGCGGAGCCCGCTGATACAGTAGGAGGAGATCGTCTGCCCCTCGATGTGCGCGGGGAGCCCGGACTCGAGCACGATCTCACGCGCCAGGTTGGGTTTGCCCGGCTCGGGCACCACCGTTCCCATGGCGATCGCCTCGACGCCCGCCGCGTTCACGTTGTGCCGCTCGAGCAGCCCGCGGACCGCGTGCTTCGCGAGCGCAAGCGGGCCGAGGGATGCGAACGCCTTGCCGGCTTTGACGAACGGCGTTCGGGCGCCGGCGACGATGGCGACGCGTTGCATCCAATCCTCCTTGCATGTTCGGCGAAGATGTTCGGAAACGATCTGGGGACAATCCAGTCGGAGTGACGCTCTCTAACAATCGGCGGCGCAGATTGAGATGCGCGCTCGTGCGGCCGGGGTGCAGGGCCGCGCGCCGGCTCGTCGCCCCGGGAGAGGGCCCGAGCATGCTTACCGTGTACGCCGCGACAGATTATCATCCGCATCCGAGCATTCCGGCGCACTCAAACCTCACCACGGCGAGACCCATGCCCTCCCCAACCTCTTACCTCTCCGACCACCAGCCCCGCTTCCTCGCCGAGCTTCTCGATTTCCTCCGCATCCCGAGCATCTCCGCGATCTCGGCGCACGCCGCCGACGTTCGCCGCGCCGCCGACTGGGTGGCCGCGCGCGTCACCGCCGCGGGCATGGAGCACGTGCAGATCCTGCCCACCGGTGGCCACCCGGTCGTCTACGCCGACTGGCTCCACGCGCCGGGCAAGCCCACGATTCTGATCTACGGACACTTCGACGTTCAGCCCGTCGACCCGCTCGACCTGTGGACGAGCCCGCCGTTCGTGCCCGTGGTGCGCGACGACAAGGTGTTCGCCCGCGGCGCCACCGACGACAAGGGCAACATGCTGGTACCCATCCTCGCGGTCGAGGCGCTGCTCAACTCCACGCACGCGTTGCCGGTCAATCTCAAGTTCTTCTTCGAGGGCCAGGAGGAGATCGGGAGCCCGCAGCTCGGCGAGTTCGTTCCAGAACACAAGCGCCTCCTCGCCTGCGACATGGTGGTGAGCTCCGACGGCGTCCAGTGGAGCCCGACGCAGCCGCTCATCCTGGTGGGCCTGCGCGGTGGCTGCGGCATCGAGCTCACGGTCAAGGCCGCCCGCGCCGACCTCCACTCCGGCCTCTACGGCGGCACGGTGCAGAACCCGATTCACGCGCTGAGCACACTCATCGCCTCGATGCACGACGCCGAGGGCCGCGTGAGCGTCCCCGGCTTCTACGACGACGTGCTGCCGCTGAGCGCGCTCCAGCGCGAGCGCATCGCGAAGGTGCCCTACGACGAATCCGCCGAGATCGCGAGCCTCGGCGTGCCCGGGCTCTTCGGCGAGGCCGGCTACACCCCGCGCGAACGCGTCTGGGCCCGGCCGACGCTCGAGGTGAACGGCATCTGGGGCGGCTTCCAGGGCGAGGGCATCAAGACCGTGCTGCCGAGCGAAGCGCACGCCAAGATCACCTGCCGCCTCGTCGCCAACCAGGATCCCTCGCGCGTGGTCGAGCGCCTGCTCGCACATGTCACAAGCCACACGCCGCCGGGCGTCACCGCTACGGCCACACCTCTCGCGTTCCGGGCCCACCCGTACCTGGTGCCCGAGGACGAGCCCAGCTTCGCCGCGGTGCGCGAGGTACTGGTCGAAATCTACGGAAAGGAGCCGTATTACGTGCGCACCGGCGGATCGATTCCCGTGTGCAGCCTGTTCCAGCGCCATCTCGGTGCCTACACGGCCAGCTTCGCGTTCGGCCTCGAAGACGAGGGTGCCCACTCGCCCGACGAGTTCCTGCGGCTCGAGAGCTTCCGCAAGGGGCAGGACGCGTACTGTAGGCTGCTGAACAGGCTGGGAAGGTAGTTCAACCGCCCGGGCCATCGCGGCAACCTGCTGCCGCACTTGCCATTTCCGCTAATAAGCGTAGACTAGAGATCGCTTAATAAGCTGCCGCCTTCCGAAGGAACGCTGAATAGGGGGCCGGGGTGAAGCGATCGACGACCGGGGAGTACGTGACGACGGCGGTGGCGGGCGAGAGCATTCGCTCGTTCATCCCCAGTCCGCTGCCGCCCTCCCCGCCGCTCGACCTGCCGGGAGAGCTTGGTCATCGCCTCGACCGAGCGCACATCGCCCTCGGGCGTTTGGACGGTGTCTCCGGAACTCTGCCCGACCCGCACTTGTTCCTCTACGCCTACGTGCGCAAGGAAGCCGTGCTGTCGTCGCAGATCGAGGGCACGCAGTCCTCGCTCTCGGACCTTCTGCTCTTCGAACTGGACGAGGTGCCGGGCGTGCCGTTCGACGACGTGGTCGAGGTCTCGAACTACGTCGCCGCGCTCGAGTACGGGCTCGGGCGCATCCGCGCGGGGTTTCCGCTCTCGAACCGACTGATCTGCGAGGTGCATGCCAAGCTCCTCTCGAGAGGCCGCGGGCAGAACAAGTCCCCGGGCGAGTTCCGGCGCTCTCAGAACTGGATCGGTGGTTTCCGGCCCGGCGACGCCAACTTCGTGCCCCCGCCACCCCAGCGCGTGGACGAGTCGATGGCTGCGCTGGAGCGTTTCCTCCACGACGATCCGGTGAAGACCCCGACGCTGCTCAAGGCCGCTCTCGCGCATGTGCAGTTCGAGACCATCCATCCGTTCCTGGACGGCAACGGCCGCGTGGGGAGGCTGCTGATCCCGATGCTCCTCTGCATCGAGGGCGTGCTGCGCGAGCCGCTGCTCTACCTGAGCCTCTACCTCAAGCAGAACCGGGCTCGCTACTACGAGCTGCTCGATCGCGTGCGCGCCGAAGGTGACTGGGAGGAGTGGGTCGAGTTCTTCGCCATCGGCGTCGAGGAGACGGCGAACGGAGCCGTGGCCACGGCGCAACGGATGAACGACATGGCTCAGAAGGATCGCGCCGCGATCCAGGGAATTGGGCGTGTCGCGGGCTCCACGCTGCAGGTGCATCATGCGCTCCTGGCCCGGCCCATCAACACGATCGCCCGGATCTCCACGGATGCGAAGCTCTCGGTGCCCGCGGTGACGAGTGCGATCGCGGCCCTGCGGGAGCTCGGCCTCGTGCGAGAGATCACGGGGCGCAAACGCGGGCGGGTGTTCGCATACGGGCCTTACCTCGAGGTGCTCCAGCAGGGCACGGAGCGCGCATGAGGGCGAGGCGGGAAGACTCCATTGGAGGACAACCATGAAGCAACTGCCCGGCCGTCTGCTGTTCCTCGTCATGCCCGCCGCGCTGGCGGTGATGTGTGGTTGTGAGAGCGAAGCCACCAGGACCGCCAAGACCGCCGCCGCCCCCGGCGTGTACGACATCCACGAGAAGTACGTCGACGCGAACGGCGAGCTGATCTACGTCAAGTCGTTCGGGCGGGGCGAGCCGCTGGTCGTGGTGCACGGCGGCCCGGGCGCGTCGCACGATTACCTGCTGCCCTACTTGGTTCCGCTCGCGCGCAAGAACCGGCTCGTGTTCATCGACGAGCGCGGCTCGGGCAAGTCGCAGAAGCTCGAGGACCCCAAGGGTTACACGGTCGAGAACATGGTCGAGGACGTCGAGGCCGTGCGCCGCTCGCTCGACCTGGGCAAGATCAACCTGCTCGGCCACTCCTACGGCGGCGTGCTGGCGCAGGCCTACGCGTTCAAGTACCCGGTCAACCTGCGCCACCTGGTGCTCTGCAGCACGTTCCACAGCACGAAGGCGCTCAATGCGCTGTTCGTGCAGATGAAGTCGCGCATGCCGGCCGACCTGCGCGCGCGCATCGACAAAGCGGAGAAGTCCGGCCTCTACGGGCAGGGCCACGAGTGGGAGAAGGGCCGCTACCCGACGAGCTACATGAACGACGCGTGGGGCGGCGGCTACTTCCAATACCTCTACCAGAACCATCCTGACGCCAACTTCGACCCGGTCGCCAACGGCATCATGTCGTGGGACCTCTATCGCGAAATGTGGGGCTCGCACGGCGAGTTCGTGATTGACGGCAACCTCACGAGCGTCGAGTACGCGGACCGGTTGAAGTCGCTCGAGATACCCACGCTCATCACCGCCGGCGATCACGACGAGTGCGACCCCTCGATCGCGCACGCAATGAACTCGCTCATCCCGGGCTCCAAGCTCGTCGTGTTCCCGCACAGCGGCCACATGACGTTCGTGGACCAGCCGGGGCTGTTCGTGAGCGCGGTGAACGACTTCCTGCACCCCGCGACCGAGTAGGGCGATCGGAACGATGCTGATCCGCTTCGACGGCCGCACGGCCATCGTCACCGGCGCCGCGCACGGCCTCGGCCGCGCGATCGCGCTGGCGCTGGCCGAGCGGGGCGCCCACGTGGTCGGCTGCGACGTGCTCGCCGATGAGTTGGCGGCCACCGCGAAGCTCGCCGCGGCGGAGGGCGGCTCGCTCGAGGCCCGTCCGCTCGACGTGACCGATCGCGCCGCCGTGCACGCCATGGCGAGCGAAACGTTCGCCGCACGCGGCCGGATCGACGTGCTGGTGAACGATGCCGGTGGCGTCGCGGGGCAGGTGGGCCGGCCGCTCGAACAAGTGACGGAGGCCGACTGGCGCGCGATCGTGGGCGTGAACCTCGACGGCGCGTTCCATTGCAGCCAGGCCGTGGCGCCGGCCATGAAGGCGGCGCACTGGGGGCGGATCGTGAACATCTCGAGTGGCGCGGGCCTCGGCGTGAGCCTGACCGGCATCCAGGCCTACGCCGCGGCCAAGGCCGCGCAGATCGGGCTCACGCGGCAGCTCGCGCACGAGCTGGGGCCGTGGGGCATCACCGTGAACGCCGTGGCGCCGGGATTCGTGCGCAGCAATCCGACCACCGAGCGGCAGTGGCTCGCGCTCGGCGAAGAGGGCCAGCAGCGGCTGGTCGAGGGCATCGCGACGCGACGCCTGGGCACGCCCGAAGACATCGTGCACGGCGTGCTCTACTTCGCGAGCGAGCAGGCGAGCTGGGTCACGGGGCAGACGCTGGCGATCGACGGGGGGAAGTGACCGCTATCCAGCAATCGTTTCCCGCGGGCCGTCCGCACTCCACGACCCGCTACGACCCCGACTCGATCGGCTTCATCCCCGCCCCCGTCAGCTTCGCATTGAGCGCCGGCAGCTCCGTGGCGACGAACTTCTCCCACGCGGCAATCGCCGCGTCCACCATCGGCAGCAGTTTTGCGACGCCTTCGCGCGCGTCCGGTGACGGGGCGACGTCGGCGCCCTCGACCGCCTCACGCAGGTTGCCGAGCGCGCCCGCGAGCCAGCGCAGGCTCTCGAGGTGTTTGGGCGGAAACGCGAACGCGTTCGCCGGGTTCGTGCTCGGCTCGCTTCCCGAGAGCGCGGTGAGCCGCGCCTGGAACGCATCGAGCACGGCAACGATCGGGGCCTGCGCCCCGCCGCGGCGGGCGGTGAGCTCCTTCTGGAGCTTGCCGGCGGCGTCCGCGGCCTTGGCGAGCCGCACCGAGCCCAGCTCGATCTGGCGCGCCAGATCGAACTGCTCCCGGTACGCGGCGGGCTCGAGTTTCACGCGCGGATCCGGCGCCAGCGTCAGCGGGCGCGTGAGCGCCTGGCCCGCCACGGTCAGCGTTACCGTGTAGTCGCCCGGCGGCGCCCACGCGCCGTCGGTCCCGCGCCCGGGGCGCCCTCCGACCGCGCCCTGCGGCGCGTAGTGGAGCGACCACACGAAGCGATGCATGCCGGCGGTTGCGGCGAGTCGGCGCGCCGGCGTGATCCACTGCGGCGCGGTGGGCATGTGGGCCGGGTCCGGCGGCGCGGTCGAGTCGGCGCTCGACCAGTGCTGGACGAGCTGTCCCGCGGCGTCGTGAATCTCGAGCGTCACCGGCTGCGTCGCGCCGGCGCCCAGCACGTAATCGATCCATGCGCCCGCGGGCGGGTTGGGGGCCATGGGCTCGTCCTTGGGCATCGGCGTGCCGGTGAAGTGGGCGGGCCGCTCGCGAAACGTCTTCGCGGGCGCGTAGAGCCAGGCCGCGGCGGCGGCCACCTTGGCCTCCACCTGGCGCAGCGGCGCAACCCCGTCCAGCACCCAGATGCCGCGGCCGTGCGTCGCGATCACCAGGTCGTCCTCGTGGACGACGAGGTCGCGCACCGAGGTGACCGGCAGGCCGAGCTGCAACGACTGCCAGTGGTCGCCGTCGTCGAACGAGACGTACACGCCCTCCTCGGTCGCCGCGTAGAGGAGCCCTCGGCGCAAGGGATCCTCGCGCACGGCATTGACGAAGTGGTCGGCGGGGATGCCGCTCGCCACCCACTGCCAGCTCCTCCCGCCGTCACGCGTGCGGTAGATGTAGGGCTTGCGATCGTCCAGCCGGTGCCGGTCCACGGCTAGGTAGGCGGCCTCGGCGTCGAAGTGCGAGGCCTCGATGATCCCGACCTTCGACCAGGGCGTGAGCGCGCCGGGCGTCACGTTCGCCCAGTGCGCCCCGTCGTCGCGCGTGCGCCACACGAGGCCGTCGTCGGTGCCCGCCCAGAGGTCGTGGTCGGCGAGCGCCGAGGGCGCGAGCGCGTACACCACCCCGCGCCGCGGCCCGAGGCCCAGGTCGTGCGCGGCGCTCACCCGGTCGAGGTTGGCGGGGGCACCTGGAGCCTCGCGGGTCAGGTCGGGGCTGATCACGGTCCAGTGCTCGCCGCGATCTTCCGTGCGGAACACTTTCTGGCGCGCGAAGTAGAGCACGTGCGGGTCGCGGCGCGAGAAGGCGAGTGGCAGCGTCCAGGTGGTCCGCCACTGGTCGGGCAGCGGGAGCGTCGGGTCGATCGAGTGCACCTGGTCCGTGCGCGAGTCGTAGCGGTCCACCGTGCCCCCGTAGAGCACCTCGGGATCGAGCGGGTCGGGCACGAGGTACTGCGATTCGCCGCCCGGGGTGAGCTCGCGGAACTGCTCGAGCGTGACGCCGTCCACCGTGCTCGTGCGGCTCGGCAGGCCGACCGCGCCCGCGTCCTGCTGCGCGCCGTAGACCCAGTAGGGGAACCGGTTGTCGGCGGAAACGTGGTAGATCTGCGCCGTCGGCTGGTTGTACCAGGAGCTCCAGCTCCGGCCGCCGTCGGTGCTCACGATCGTGCCCTGGTCCGTGCCCAGCACGCGGCTCTCCGGGTTCGTCGGATCGATCCACAGCGTGTGGAAGTCGTCGCCCGTGGCGTCGCCTTCGATGGGCGCGAAGGACGAACCGCCGTCCGTCGAGCGGAGGAGGAGCGTGTTGCACACGTAGACCACGTCGGCGTTCTCCGGCTCCACGGTGACGCCGCTGAAATACCAGCCGCGCTGCCAGATCCGCGTGTCGGAGCTGGTCCGCCTCCAGTGTGCGCCGCGATCGTCGGAGCGGTAGAGCCCGCCCGAGTCGGCGTCGACCACCGCGTACAGGCGCGCGGGCTCGCTCGGCGCCACCGCGAGGCCGATGCGACCGGGCGACGCGGCAAAGCCGTTGCCGGCGAGCTTCGCCCAGTGCTCGCCGCCGTCGGTCGACTTGTAGAGCCCCGAGCCGGGGCCGCTCGAGGGGGGATAGATGTTCCACGGCGTCCGCCGCGCCTGCCAGAGCGCCGCGTAGAGAACGCGCGGATCGTCGGGGGCGAGCACCACGTCGATCGCGCCCGTGTTCGCGTCGGGACCGAGCACCTTGGTCCAGTGCGCGCCGCCGTCGCGCGTGCGGAACACGCCGCGCTCGGCGTTGGGGCCATAGGGGTGGCCGAGGGCGGCGACCCACGCGACGTTCGCGTCGTGCGGGTCCACCTGGATGCGTCCGATCTGCTGGCTGTCGCCCAGGCCGTCGAAGCGCCACGTCGCGCCGCCGTCGTCCGAGCGGTAGACGCCTTTGCCCTGTGAGATGTCGGAGCGCATATCGGCTTCGCCGGTGCCGGCGTAGATCACGCGCGGATTCGAGGGCGCAATGGCGAGCGCGCCGATCGAGCCCACGGGCGCCGTGCCGAAGATCGGCCGCCACGTGCGCCCGGCGTTCGTGCTCTCCCACACGCCGCCGTTGACCGCGCCGAAGTAGAAGTGGCGCGGCTCGCCCGGAACGCCCGACACCGCGAGCACGCGCCCGCCGCGGAACGGGCCCACGAGCCGCCAGTGGAGGTCCTGGAACAGGACCGGGTTCACGGGCGCCGCGAGAGCGGAGCTGGCGACGAGCAGGCAGGACGCGACGAGGCGGAGCATGGACATCGTGATCTCCCGGGGGGCGGACGGACGAACGGCGTTGAGCGCGCGCCATTCTAGGGCGAGGGGACGGGCGCGCGCAGCGGGGGGCGGGCGGGCGTCGGGGGCGCCCCAGTCGCGGGCGCGCCACTCTCTCCTTGACAGCTTAGGAGAGCAGTTCCTAGACTCCTGAGCATCTTAGGAGGGCGCATGGGAGACGCGAAAAACACGGGACCGACGGGCGAACCCGCGCAGCTGCTGCAGGGCACGTTGGATCTCCTCATCCTGAAGGCCGTCTCGCTCGGCCGGCTCCACGGCTACGGCATCCTGGTTCGCATCGGCCAGATCTCGGGCCGCGCGCTGCTCGTGGAGCAGGGTGCCCTCTACCCGGCGCTCTTCCGGCTCGTGCGGCAGGGGCTCCTCAAGGGCACGTGGGGCACGTCGGACAACAATCGGCGCGCCAAGTTCTACGAGCTCACGGCGACGGGCCGCGCGCGGCTCCGCGAGGAGACCGCGGGCTGGAACCGCCTCGCCGCCGCCATCAACAGCGTGCTCGCCACGCAGCCGGGTGAAGTGTGAGCGTCGTGGCCACGCTGCGCGCCTGGTACCAGCGCTTCTTCCGCCGGGCCGAGCTCGAGCGCGAGCTGGGCGACGAGCTCTCTTCGCACGTCCAGCTCCGCGCCGACGACCTCGAGCGCTCGGGGCTCGTCCGCGCCGAGGCGGAGCGGCGGGCCCGCATCGAGCTGGGCGGGGAGCTCCGGACGCGCGAAGAGATCCACGACGCCATCGGCGGCACGTTCCTCGACACGCTCGGGCAGGACATCCGCTATGGCTGGCGGGTGCTGTGGCGCACGCCGGCGTTCACGCTGGTCGCCGTGCTCACGCTGGCGCTCTGCATCGGCGCCAACTCGGTGGTGTTCGGCGCGCTCGATGCGCTGGTCCTGCGCCCGCTCGACGTGCCGCGCGCGCAGAGCCTGTTTTCCGTGCACCGGGTGAAGGGTTCCTCGTCCTATCAGTCGTACCCCGACTACCTCGACTACCGCGACCGCAATCGCAGCATGGAGGACCTGGCGGCCTACGGCATCGTGCGCGCCGGCTTCGACAGCGGCGACACGCCGCTCCCGAGCTGGGGATACATCGCGAGCGGCAACTTCTTCGACGTGATGGGCGTGCGTCCCTACCGGGGGCGGTTCTTCCACGCGTCGGACGAGCGCGGGCCGGGGAGCGCGCCGCTCGTCGTGCTGTCGTTCGCCTGCTGGCACCGGCAGTTCCACGACGACCCCGGGGTCGTCGGTCGCACGGTGCGGTTGAACGCCGGCCGCTACACGGTGATCGGCGTCGCCGGGCCCGGCTTCAACGGGCCGCTCCTCATGGGCGCCCCCGACTTCTTCGTGCCGCTGGTCGAGCAGCCGCAACTCGACGGCGAAAACAGGCTCGAGACGCGCTCGAACCGCTGGCTGTTCATGGTGCTCGGGCACCTGAAGGCCGGCGTCACCCGCGAGCAGGCCGCGGCCGACTTCACCGCCTTGAGCGCCGCGTTCGAGCGCGCGCACCCGAAGGACGTGGCGAAGGCGACGTACGTGCTGTGGCGTCCGAACCTCTACGGCGAGTTCCTCGGCGGCCCGGTGCGGGGATTCCTGAGCGCGCTCATGCTGCTGGCCGGCCTCATCCTCGTGGCCGCGTGCGTGAACCTGGGCGGGTTGTTCGCGGCGCGCTCCGCCGACCGCGCGCGCGAGATCGCGGTGCGGCTGGCGCTCGGCGCCGGCCGCGGGCGCATCCTGCGCCAGCTCGTCACCGAGGCGCTGCTCATCTCGTTCCTCGGCGGTGTGCTCGGGCTGGTGGGGAGCGTCGCGCTGCTCCGCGCCCTGCTCGACTGGAACCCGTTCCCGCAGTTCCCGCTGCGAATCCCGGTGACGCCGGACGCGAGCATCGTGGTGCTGGCGTTGCTCATGTCGATCGCGACCGGGTTCGCGTTCGGCGCCATTCCCGTGCGGCAGGTCTTCCGCACCGAGCCTTACGAGGTGATCAAGACGGGTGGGCTCTCCGGTGTGCTCCAGCGGACGCGGCTCCGCGACCTGCTGCTCGTGGCGCAGATCGCCATCTGCGCGCTGCTCGTGACGTCGTCGTTCGTGGCCGTGCGCGGGCTCGCGCGCTCGCTGCACGGTGACTTCGGGTTCGAGCCCAGGGGCACGCTGATCGCGCAGACCGGCCTCGGCATGGCCGGCTACCACGGCGACGCCGTGCTGCCGATGCAGAAGCGACTGCTCGAGAGCCTCGCGTCGCTGCCGGGCGTAACCGCGGTCGCCTCGACGGACTGGGCGCCGCTCACCACCGGCGACGCCAACGGCGAGCGCATCTACAAGGAGTCCGAGACCGACCTGCGCCCGGGCGGCGGCACGCCGGTACTGGTGATGAAAGTGTCGCCCGGCTATCTCGCCGCCGCGCGCACGCACCTCGTGGCGGGCCGCGACCTCGACTGGCACGACGACACCACCGCGACGCGCGTCGCGCTCGTCAACCGCACGTTCGCCCGCGAGCAATTCGGCTCCGAGGCCTCGGCACTCGGCCGGTCGTTCCGCCGGCGCGACGCGAGCCTGGTGCAGGTGGTGGGCATCGTCGAGGACGGGAAGTACGAAAACCTGTCCGAGGCGCCGCAGCCCACGATGTTCCTGCCGCTCGCGCAGGCCGGTACGGGCGAAATGGACATTCTCGTCCGCGGCACCGGCGACCCGCAGGCACTCGCCGAGGCGGTCCGCGTCCGCATGCGGACCGTTGACCCGGCACTGCCGTGCTTCCTGCAGTCGTACGACTCGGCGCTCAATCTTGCCTTGTTCCCCGCGCGCGTCGCGGGCGTGGCGCTCGGCATCCTGGGCGTGATCGCGGCCGTGCTGTCGATCACCGGCATCTTCGGACTGGCGGCCTACGCGGTGAGCCGTCGCATGCGCGAGTTCGGCATTCGCATCGCGCTCGGGGCGGAGCCGCGCGACGTGCTGCGGGCGGCGCTCGCGCGCCCGTTCCGCCTGCTCGGCTATGGATCCCTCGCCGGCGTGGTGCTCGGGCTCCTCGCGAGCCGGGTGCTGGGGTCGATCGTGTACCAGGCGAACCCGCGCGATCCCGTGGTGCTCGCGGGCGCGGTGCTGGTCATGTTCCTGCTCGGCCTCCTCGCGACGTGGATCCCGGCGAAGCGGGCGCTCTCCGTGAACCCACTCGTGTTGCTGCGGGAGGAGTGAGGGGCGGGGGGAGCTGGAGCTCGACACTGTAGGCACTGCTCGAGCCCGTTCGCCATGGGCTGCCTGAACGGTCGCTCGCTTCCCGGCGAGAGCACGGTGAGCGGCATCACGACGGCGAGGGTCGCGCTCGGCAGCGGGCAGCATGTGGAGGGATCGTGCTCGCGAGCATCCGGGTCGCGTCGGCGCTGGGTCCGCGAGCTTGACCGGGTCTCGTGGACACTATGGAAAGCGCGCTCGTGGGCGGGCTATTGCTGGGGCGGTGGATCGTAAGGGTCCAGGTGATCCCGCGAGGCGGAGATGCAGCCCATCTAACCACCCCAGTCGAGTGCCGGGGCACCCACTGTCCAGATTCCAGATCCTGGACGGACAGTGCGGTCTTGGCCGCAATTAGCAAGCATCTCAACCGAACTTGGCGGAATCAATTGCCGGCGACCGGTGGAAGCTTGAGTCGACGCTCCAGATATCGCGAGGAGTCGATTCCCGATCGCGCCCTTTTGTCTTGACTAACTGGGAATGCGAGACCACATTTCGGACCTGCACAAAGGAAGCCGAGGCGAACGCCAGCGTGCCCCCGAACTCCTGGCGCCAATCCACCTCATCTCCGCTCGGCAGCTTGTTCTACGATTGCCAAGGGCGGACGCCCAACCTCACAATGAGTAATGCGTCGTATATCGTGGCAGGGGAAAGAGACCCGGTACCAGGGGGGCGAGCGTGCTGGGCGACGAAAGATCGAGATGTGCTCCTCGCGCTGAGCGCGAGTCGAGCTCGCGGGGCAACCAGGTTTCTCGTGCGACTGAACTGCGGTGGCAGAGGAGCGGCCCTCCCGATTACGCCGGAGACGCCGCCCCGCCCAATGGTCCGAGAAACGGGCACCCTTCAGGAGTGGCTCAACCGAATCTCCTAAGAATGCGGCAGTTCGCCGACGTTGATTGCAGAAGGGATTCGGCGACAAGACTGGGACCGGCCGTGGAACCAGTTCAGTCCCGCGCACCAGCACCTGTGCGGTCTAGTAGAGCGCCCAGGCCGATTCAGACATTGTGCATCGCCCTTACGGCGACGCTTGGGCTCTCGGGATGCGCCTGGTTAAGAGTATCCGTGCCTCATGGCCCTGAATCCATAGCCGCTGTACCCACGAGCAGGTACTTTGGCGCGGACTGGGTAATCCTTCAGGCGCCTCTAGACACTGCCACGATACACCCCGGAGATTCCCGTGACCTCACTGGCACGCAGAATTACACTCAATGCTACATTGTGGGCGCAACATCCAGCGTGCCCGCAAAGTCGTGGTCTGATGTCTATTTTGGGTGGAATCGTCCACAGGGGGACACGCTAAACCTCCGATTGGCACGAGTGTTGGACCTCGGCGCAGGATTTAGCAACACCGATGAGGGAGCAATAATCCTTAGAAACGTGCGCATCCTTGAAGCGCGGGACTTGGCCCCCCGATCCTGTCGGCTCCTTGCCTCGAATGGACTTCCCCTCTTGCCATCGGTCGCAGCATTGTTCGGAGCAGACTCCTTCAAGTTCGTCTCGCGCTCGGTCGCAGCAAGAAAGCTCAAGGCGCAGGCATTCGGGCGAGGTTATCTCCACGTGGATGCGATTATGGACTCCACCTATTTCGCCTTCGATGGCATGCGCTGGATTGGGGCGAAGTATGTCGGATTTGAGGTTGCCGACGACGAAGCGCGCGACATACACTCGGTTCCTTTTAATGTGTGGGTGAGCCTGCCAAACAACTTCCAAATTAATTGCTTCCCCACGAACCAAAAGGCCGAAAATGGCAGCTATCGCTATGGCGTGGTGTGGTCCCGTACCGCGGCCGGACCGGGTCAGGAGGGGAAGGGGACCTGCTACCTCGGGCTTGGCGAGTGGGTGCCGATCGGTGCAGACAGCTCTGGGGTAGTCAGCGGCAGCTTCGGGGAGGTCATGGTTGAAGCGGAGCCGGCCAGCACATTGCACATTTCATTCAAAGGACATCACTTGGCCACGCGCATATTCGCTTCAGATCGGGAACGTGAGGGTTTGGAAACGTGGATCCAAAGACATTGACAAGAATACCCTACATAGGAACGATGTCTCTTATTGCGGCGCTGCTGTTAACCGCAACCGATTATCAGGGGCCACTTGTTGGAGGACGTCACAGTGGTCAATATATGTTTCGCTATGCGTCGACTTGGGATTCCGCTGCGAAGATAGTGAACAACGCAATCATCAATGAATCCAAGGGGGACCGGCTCTCGATCGATTGGGCAGGGGGATTCATTAACCGTAGCGACTTGCGCGGGGGGCGGCCGCTGGACCCATTGGAGGTGGATAGTACGTGGTTCTCGTGCGGCGCTCCGAATGAGAAGGCTGGAGCTCTAGTATTGTTTGGAAGCCCCGAGGACACTTTGCCAGCGCCTGTATACGATGTGGGAGCTGGATCTATTGTGAGGTCGAATGATGCCCCCCAGCGGCGCAATGAGCATGGGGTCGCGATTGGTGCGGCGATTCTGCGGTCGGGCATGTTGTTCGGCACAGGTAAGGATCGACAACGGATCGAGCTTGAATCGCGGTACGAGAAGGGATTGATCACCTACGAAGTGACCGAGGATCGAGAGACCGGTTTGGCATTGCCACTTGATAGAGGATTGCGGAACGCGTTCCAGACTTCCGGTTGGAGGATAAGTAGTGAAGCTGCATTGACGAACAGGGTCGAATTGGTCAGGGGTGCGTTCGGTTACCCATGGACTGGTGTCGGTTACACTGCGGTGTGGCCACCTGGCGTTCATGTGTCGGTACGGCTCAGTGCAAAACGCTACATCGTCAAACTCGTGCCGATGTTCGTCTTTGATCGTGAAGGTCGCGTTTGCAGTACAGGTCCGGCGGTACTGCACTTTCCGATTGGCGAGATCGCTGGGGAGGATCAGTGACTTGCCCCTCATCGGGAAAGGCGCCGACAGACCGATTGATCGGGTAGCACGACACGGGTCGGTGGCGCGCACGTGGTTACACGTAGCTTGTGCGGCTGGTCGTGAGCCGGCGACGACGACCAGGAGCATAAAGGCCCGGGGCCGACGACGACGCGATAGCGAGATCTTGGAGACGTGATCGTCGTGAACTCATTTCAGCGGGGGATCACGCGGGAGCGCTCTTTGCGCCGCCCAGATGGACCATCGCATCACATCCGAGCCTTGGAGGACGTTGAGGTTCGTGGAAGAGCGATCCTGCGAGTCGGGCGGTGGTGAGGGGCGACGACTCATGATGAACAAGCTATCCACATTGCCTCGTGCGGCGCACGCGTGCGGCGAAGGGGTTGGCACGGGCCAAGCGAGCCGTCAACGACTCTCTCGGCGGTGCCGTTCTCACTTTCGTACGCAATCTGCCCGCGCTTGTGCTCGCTTGTTGACCTGACTCCGAGCGAAGTCGCCAACCAATGGCAGGGCGAACCCACCGCCGAGAGCGCCATCTGCTCCAGCCAATGCCGTCTTGAAATCGGGCCAACGCCAATGCAGCCGGGGGGCCCAGCTTCGAGTGTCTAGCGGGCGGAGAGGTTTGCGGACGAGAGTCGCATCGCCGATCCGACGAGCCCGGCCATGCTGTACGTCTGGACGAAGTTTCCCCACGGCTCGCGCGTGCGCGGGTCGACGTGCTCGGCGAGGAGCCCGTGACGGTTGCGGCAGGCGAGCACGTTCTCGAACAGCGCTCGCGCCTCCTCGTGCCGGCCGAGCGCGGCCAGCGCATCGACGTACCACAGCGTGCAGACGAGGAACGCGTTCTCCGGCGCGCCGAAGTCGTCCGCCTCGACGTAGCGGAAGATGAAGTCGCCCCGCCGGAGCTCGCGCTCGATCGCGCCGACGGTGCCCGCGAACCGGGGGTCGTCCGCGGCAATGAAGCCGAGACCCGGAAGCAGCAGCAGGCTCGCGTCGAGCGCGTCGCCGCCGCCCATCGTGGCCACGAAGCTCGCCCGCCGCGGGTTCCACGCCCGCTCGGAGATGACCCGGTGCATGTGCTCCGCGCGCACGCCCCACGCGGCTGCGCGATCGGCCAGTCCGAGATGCGCGGCGCACTTCGCCGGGCGGTCGCAGGCGGCCCAGCACATGACGCTCGAGAACGTGTGCACGCGCGCGGCGCCGCGAAGCTCCCAGAGTCCGGCGTCGGGGCGGTCGAACAACGTGGCGGCGCGCTCGCCCAGTGGCTCCAGGCGCCGGAACAGCTCCGTGTCGCCGGGGCCGGGTTTGCGTCCCAGCAATACCCGCGCTACGGCCAAAACCACCCAGCCGTACACGTCGTGCTGCGTCTGGTGCGCGGCCTGGTTGCCCACGCGCACGGGCCCCATGCCGCGGTAGCCGGGGAGCGTATCGATCACCCGCTCCTCGGGCACGGACTCGCCCGAGATCGCGTACACGGGCTGGAGCGGCGCTCCGCCGGCCCCGGCGAGCACGCCGAGAAGGTAGTCGACGTATCGCTCCAGCGCTCGCGTGGCGCCGAGTCGGTAGAGGGCGTCACCCACGAAGTACGCGTCGCGCGGCCAGCAGTAGCGATAGTCCCAGTTGCGCGCGCTGCCGGCCGCCTCGGGGATCGACGTGGTCATCGCGGCGATGATCGCGCCCGTCTCTTCGCATGCGTTCAGCTCGAGCGTGATGGCGGCGCGAATTGCGGCGTCCTGCCACTCGGACGGGAGGGCGAGCGAGCGAACCCATTCTCGCCAGTGGTCGCGCGTGGCTTCGAAATAGGCGCGACCCAGGTCGGCGGCGGCGCCGGCCAGGGGCTCGTCGGGTCCCAGGACGAGCGTCGCCTCGCGCTCGAGGAGGAGTGGGTACTCCTCCGCCACGCCGGCGATCGGCAGGTCCGTCGAGAGCCGCAGCGCGACCTCGCCGCCCGAGTAGCGGAGGTGATCCGGGCCACGAGCGACCTCCGCGCGGCGCCGGCCGTAGTCGCACGCGGGCCGCACGCGAACCCGGATGCGGGGCTGGCCGGCGAGCGGGCGGATGCGGCGGATCAGCAGCCTTGGGGCTTCGAGCCGGCCGTCCCTGCGAGAGCGCGGAAGGAAGTCGGTGATCTCGACCGATCCGCCGTGGCGATCGTGGAGGCGGGTGACGAGCATCGGGGTCTCCGCGACGTACTCCTGTTCGTCGCTCACGAAATCGAGCAGCTCGATGGCGAAGAACCCGTAATCGTCCTCGCGCTGGCGCTCCCGGAGGAGCGTGCAGAACACGGGATCGCCGTCGAAACGCGGGAAGCACGCCCAGGCGATCTCGCCCCGGGGCGCGATCAGCGCGGCGAGGGCGCCGTTGCCGACGAGTGCGAGGTCGAGCGACGTCACGCGCGCAGCCGGTTCAACGGAACGTGAGCCACAGGGTCACGAGGATCGCGACCAACACGACGGAAAGCGCCATGTCCCTGCGGCGCGTCGCGGACGCCGACGCGCGCTCCGCCCCGGCTCGCCCGAACGTGAGATCGCGGATCCGCTCCGGATCGGGTGCCGGGGTCACCAGGCTCACGCCGACCAGCACGACGGTGCACACCGCGAACAGCAGCACCGCGTAGTGGAGGAAGTTGATCCCCGCGATCCACGCCCCGAACGAGCCCGCCGGGAGCCCGTCGTGGGCGGGGCCGTTCGCAAGCTCGAGCAGCAGCCGCGCGGCGCCGAGCACGAACCCGGTGAGGAGCGACGCCACCGCGCCGGCGCCGTTCAGGCGCGGCAGGAACAAGCCGAGCAGGAAGCACCCGGCGATCGGCGGCGCGATGTAGGCCTGAACGCTCTGGAGATAGAGGTAGAGCTGCGAGGAGATGTAGCGCATGAACGGGATCCACAGGAGCCCGAGCACGACGAGCACCGCGGTCGCCCCGCGGCCCACCAGCACGAGCCGGCGCTCGCTCGCCTGCGGGCGGAGCTTCCGATAGATGTCCCAGGTGACGAGCGTCGAGCACGAGTTGAAGACCGATGCGAGCGAGCTCATGAGCGCCGCGAGCATGGCGGCCATGACGATGCCCCGCATGCCCAGCGGCAAGAGCCGGGTGACGAGCACTGGATAGGCCTGGTCGGCCGCGGGGCCGCGGATCTCGGGGTAGAGCACGCGGGCGATGATGCCGGGCAATATGAAGATGAACGGGGGGAGGAGCTTCAAGAACCCCGCGCTGATGGTGCCGAGGCGCGCCTCGCTCCGGCCCTTCGCGGCCAGGACCCGTTGGACCATGTATTGATCCGTGCACCAGTACCAGACGCCGAGGATCGGGGCGCCGAACACGATGCCCGTCCAGGGGAAGTCGGGATGCGACGCCGGCTTCCAGATGCTGAAGAAGTCCGGGGGCACGTGCGCCACGAGAGCGCTCCAGCCGCCCACCGCGTGCAGGCCGAGCAGGGTGAGCATGCCCGAGCCGGCGATCAGCACGAACGTCTGCATGACCTCGGTGTAGATCACCGCCCGCAGCCCGCCGGCGATCGTGTAGAGCCCGGTGGCGATCACGATCACCACCGCGCTCGTCCACAGGTCCCATCCGGTGAGCGCCCGGATGATCACGCCGCCGGCATAGAGCGTCACGCTGATCTTGGTGAGCACGTAGCCGATGATCGAGACGATGGTGAGGTACCAGCGCGCCGCCGCGTTGTAGCGGCGCTCCAGGAACTCGGGCATGGTGAACACGCCGCTCTTTATATAGAACGGCGCGAACAGCCAGCCCAGGAGCAGCAGCATGAGGCAGGCGAGCCACTCGAACTGCCCCACGGCGAGTCCGCTCGCCGCCCCCGTCCCGGCGAGGCCCACCAGGTGCTCGCTGCCGATGTTGGTGGAAAACAGGCTCGCGCCGATCGCGAGCCAGCCCACGTCGCGCCCGGCCAAAAAATAGTCCGCGCTCGCGCCCCGGTTGCGGCGGAGCGCCCAGTAGCCGATCCCCAGGCTGGCGGCGAAGTAGAGCCCGATGTCGAGCAGGTCGAGCACCGCGAGCCGGGTCACGGGGCGCCCCCGCCGGAATCGAGCGCGTACTGGACGGCGAGGTCGGTGAGGCTCCAGAGCTGGACGTCGGAGCTGGCCCCGAAGCGCGCGGGCCGGAGCGCGCCGCGCTCGATTCGATAGCTCCACAGCTCCGAGTACTCGAGGCCGGAGGCCTCCGCCGCGGCGCGCACGCGCTCGAGCGCCTGCCGGAGCTCGGCCGCCCGCCCCGCGGTCGCGTCGCCCGTTCGATGCATCGACCGCGCGAGCCCCAGCAGCAGCAGGTTCACCTCGCGCCCCCAGACCACGCAGGGCGAGTGGTACGGATCGGCGCGGAACGCGTCCCACACGTCGCGCGTGGCGTACGCGTCGTTGGCCACGAGCACGCCGAGGTCGGGAACGAAGAGCCCCACGGGGAAGGGCCGCAGCAGCGGCTCGGTCCAGGCCGCCGCGGCTTCCGCGTCCTGCGCCGCGACGAACACGAGGCTCGCCGGGTCGGTGTTCATCACCGGGATCGGCTGCCCGGCCTTATCGAGCGACAGCGCGAGGAAGCGGAGCGTGTCGGGGACCGTCACGGTGTCGGCGACCGCGCGCCAGTACGCGCGCTCGTCCTCCGGCAGCCACGCGAGCCACGCCGCGATGCGTTCGCGCACCTCACGCGCGCCGAGCGAGACCTCGAACCAGCGCCGCGCCCCGCTCCAGCGCTCCCGCGCGCTCTTGAGAGCCGCCGGGTCTCGCACGTATTGCGCGAACGCGCCGCCACCGGCCCGCGGGGCGAGCGCGAGCAGCGTGTCGGCAGAGAACCCGAGCGAGCCGAGCGCTTCGAGCGCGGCCTCGATCGCGCGCAGGGCCTCCGGGGCCCAGACGACGTTCACGTCCATCGCGAACCGGCCGCCCGCGTAGCCCGCGCCGCTGTCCCGCCAGCTGCCGGAGACGAAGCCGCCCGCCGGATCGTCGTGGAATGCCACGAGGTTCGTGGGCTCGGGCGCGCGGGCGTAGGGCGCCGTGATCTCCGCGACGAAGGCGAAGTTGCGGAGCAGGGCCTCGAGCCTCGTCGTCGCCGCATCGCCGAGTGCCGGGCTCAAGAGAAACGTCCGCTTGGCGCCCGCCGGCACGTCCGCCGACGCGAGGTAGCGCCCGGCGACCACGGCGAGCTCGAGGCTCTCGTCCACCATCCGGTAGTTCTCGCGCACCTGTGCAAGGTGCGCGAGCACGTCGCGGGCGCGGGAAAGAAGCGAGTCGCGGCTCGCGGGCGCCGCACGCTCGGCGGCGGCGAGCAGGGCCACGTAGTCCCCGGCGTTCTCGCGAATCGCCTGCCCGCCCAGCGCCTCCTCGTGGCTGGCCTCGCCCGCGGGGGAGAGTTTTCGGAGCGCGCTCGCGATGACGTGCTCGAGCATCGCCGGGCGCCAGATGTCCTCCATCATGAGCGCGGTCATGAGCATGTCGCGGGCGAAGTAGGTCGCGAAGTTGGGGAGCCCGGCCATCAGCTTCTCCTCGTCGCTCACGAGCTCCATGCCGCGCAGCTCGCGCTCGAGCCGGCGCGCCCGCACCGACGCGGGCCCCTGCCGCCGCACCCGCTCGCAGAACGCGAGGAAGCCGGGCGTGAAGATCCCGTCGCGGGCGAGCGGCGTGAGCGGCGCGGCGTCGGTCGTGACCGTGACGGCGAGCGTGAACGGTTTCGCGGCGCGCGGCCGGATCACCAGCGCGCTCCGGCCCGGCTCGACCGAGCTGGTCCTGCTGCTGCCGCGCACCTCGAGCACGAGCGTGTCCTTCGCGTCGAACGAGGGTTGCACCAGCCGGACGGTCCACGCACTGTCGCCCCGTACGAGCCGCGCGGCGGGGCGAAGCCGCGAGCGCAGGCCCGCGAGGCTCGAATCGCCGAGGAGCCGCACGTGGCGCGCGCGCTCGGCGTTGTCGAGCCGGCCGAGCCCCTGGAGGAGCGCCACCAGCTCGGGCATGGGCGGCAGCGTCGAATCGAACGGGGCCAGGTGGCGGCGCTGGTACTGGAGGTCGCGCTCCCAGCGCATCGTGCCGAGTGCGAAGTGCCCGAGCGTTACCGGCTCGCCGGGAAAGCGCAGGCGATACGACACGCTCCGGCGCCCGCCCGACTCGGCGACTTCGGCGCCGGGCGCGCCCCACGCCAGCGCGATCGGGCCGCCCGACTCGTCACGCGCGGTCAACGCCGCGCTCTCGTCCGCGGCGTCGGCCCACACGAGCACGGCGCGCCCGCTCTTTTGCTCCAGGTAGACCTGCACGGCGTTGCCGCGCGAGTCCCGGAAGAACCGCGTGCGATAGCCCTGATACGCCGCGGTGTCGTCGAGGCCCGGCTCGGGCAGCTCCAGCACCGGCCGCACCGCGGCGGCGTGGAGCAGCACGAGCAACGGCCCCAGCGCGATCATCCGGGCCTCCCAGACCGACCCGGCCACGCGACGAGCCCGCGAGCCCTGGACTCGCGCGCACGTGACCCGGCCGGGTCGGAGTGCGTGATCAGAAGGTGTGCTGCAACGCGACCGTGAGCCGTCGCGGCAGCAGCGGGCGCGCGAAGAACACGGGTCGCGCCCCCGTGAGCCGCGGGTTTCCCTCCTCGAGACCCTTCGACTGGGTGGCGTTCAGGAGGTCCACCGACACCAGGGTCGGCGTCTTCTGGAACCGGTAGGAGACCCCGAAGTTAGTGTACGCGTAGGCGGGAAGCCGGGTGCCAACCGACACGTCCGAGAACCGGCGCCCGACGTAGTGCAGGTCGCCGAGCAGCGTGACGCCCGCGGTCGTGTACGTGGCCGACGCGTTGCCGATCACCGGCGGGACGCCGTTCAACCAGCTCCCGATGTCGGCACCGGCGCCGGCGCCCAGCTCGGCCTTGAGGATCGTCGCGCTGGCGAGCAGCCGCAGCGCCTTGGTGGCCTGGGCCTGCGCTTCGATCTCGGCGCCGTAGGAGTTGTTCTCCGGGCTCGTGCGCACCTGCCAGATGACGCGACCCGTCGCGGTGTCCACCACGGCGCCCTGGCCGCTGATGTTCTTCAACCTGCCGTAGAAGCCGTTCACCGCGAGGCCGTAGCGGTCCGTGAAGTACTTGATGCCGGCCTCGCCCATGAGCGTGCGGCGCGGCGCGAACAGATCGACCTGCTGCTCCGCGGCGGCGACCAGGAACTCGTCGAGCGCCGGCATCTTGTAGCCGCGCGAGCCCTGGGCGTAGGCGGCGAGGTGGTCGCTCAGCTTGTAGTTCAACCCGAGCGATCCCGCCCAGTCGTCCAGGGAGCGGGCGAAGTGCCGGAACGTGCCGTCGCCCCATGGCTCGACGTCGTAGGGTGTCCGGGGACTGCCGTCCAGGTCGCGGTTGGCCGTGTTCTCCGCGCTCTGGACGTAGTCGTTGTACTCCCAGCGCACGCCGGCGTCGGCGCGGAGCTTCGGCATCATTTGCAGCTCGCCCCCGAGCACGCCGGAGACGATGGTCGACTGCCCGGCCCCGTTGACGTAGTTGGAGAGGAAGTTCCGGAACCCGTCCTTGGTCACGTGGATCGTGTCGGTCCCGTCGTACACCACGAGGTCCACGAACCGCGGATTGTCGCGAACGTCGGTCAGGATGTCGGTGAAGAACCAGCGGTTCTCCTGGGTGTAGTTCGCGAAGTAGACGCCGAGCCCGAGGTTGCCGCGAGACGACGACTTCTTGAGCTGGAGCTGGTCCTGGAACGCGCTCAGCGGCTTTTCCACGTGCCACTCGCCGCCGGGGGAGACGAGGCCGTTCGGCGTGTCGAACGCGGCCGGCTTGCCGAACTCGTCGAAGTGGTTGGTGTAGAAGTAGCGGTAGGTGGCCGTGTTCGGGTTCACGAGACCGGCGGCGGCGAGCCGCTGGATCTGCTGCGTCGCGAAATCGGCGGTCGTCATGGCGTCGAACGGCAGGATCGCGTTCCAGGACTGGTCGTCCTGCATGAGCTGCGCGGCGTTCTCGAACTTCCAGCCGTTCTCGAAGTCGAGACCGAGGTCGGCGGTGAGCCACGAGCCCTTGGTCCGCAGCCCGTCGTCGAGCGGCAGCTCCAACTCGCCGGTGGGGATCGGGACCCGGAGGTCGAGCCCCTCGTTCGTGTTCATGGCGCCGTAGTCCGTGAACCCGGACACGTACCGGGGATCGCTCGGGTTGACGAACGGCAGCGGCAGGATGAACTGGTTCCGGTCGTCGATGATCTTGCCCGTCAGCCGCAGGAAGCCCTTGTCGAGCACCCGGGTGAGGCTGCCCTTGAACTGCCCGCCGCGGATGCCGGGGTAGCCCGGGTAGCGCACGCCGCGGTCGTAGCGGTAGAACCCGCCCAGGTTGAAGCGCCACTGGTCGCTCAGCGGGCCGCTCACGTTCAGATCGTTGCGCGCGAGCCCGCCGGTTCCCCCGGTCAGCTTGGCCACGCCCGCGAGCTCGCTGCCGCCGGTCTTGTCGATCAGGTTCACGATCGCGCCGGGCGTGTTGGAGCCGAACAGCGCCGAGCTCCCGCCCCGCACGACCTCGATCCGCTCCAGGTTTTCGTCCGGCCGGATCAGGTTGTCGGCGTTCATGAAGAACGTGTGCATGGTGGGAAACACCGGCAGGCCGTCCTCCATGAACATCACGTACTCGACGCCGAGGATGCCGCGCATGGTGATGTTCTGGTTGACCTCGCCGCCGGAGCTCTCGACCCGCGTGAAGCCGGGCACGTAGCGGAGCATCTCGGTGGTGCTGCGCGGCGCGGCCTGGGCGACGTCCTTCGGCGTGAGCGTGGTGACCGCGACCGTCGACTCGAGCTTGACCCTCGGCGTTTGCGTTCCGGTGACCACGACGCCTTCCATCTCGAGCGGATCGGCCTCGAGCGCGAAGTTCATGCTCGCGTGCTCGCCGGCGGCGACGGTGATCGGCTTCCGGTTCGACCGATACCCGAGCAGCCGGACCTCGAGCGTGTAGCTCCCGGGCGGCACGGCGGGGATCGTGTACTCGCCGTTCAGCTGGCTCACGGCGCCGCGGCGAATCTCGACGAGCGTGAGGTTGGCGCCGCCCAGGGGCGCGCCCTGCGCGTCGGTGATGCGCCCGGCGAGCGAACCGCTTTGGTCATCAGCGCGCGAGGGGGCGACCAACCCCGCGGTGAGGAGCACTGCAAGGACGACGGCCGTTACGCGGCCGGCGGCGCCGAGGGAGAACCAGCACCTATGCATGACCGCCACCTCCCGAGTCGAGGAGTGTCGCGGCCGGCAGCGCCGCCGGCCTGAAATGGCCGTCTGGCACGGCGCTGACTAGGTCATTAGCTTCGCACCGAGGCCCGGTATGTCAATTACGGTAATACCCCTATATGGCCGTCGCCGCCGAGCCGGGCGCCGGTCGCGGCGTCGAACCAGCCCAGTCGCCCGGGGGGCCAGCGGAGCCAGAGCGCCTCCGGCCAGTCCGCCGGCTCGGCGAGGACCCGCGCCTGCTCTTCGCCCACCCGAACCGTGACGAGCACCCGCGAACCGAGCGGCTCCACGACCACCCGCCGGGCCGGCCAGCCCCCCTCGAGCGGGGCCGGCGAGAGCTCCGCCTCCTCCGGCCGGATGCCCACGCACAGCTCGCCCCCGGAGGGGAGCCCCGGCGGGAGCGGGACCGCGACGCCGCGACAGGCGAGCCGGTCGCCGTCGCGCCGCCCCTGCCAGATCGTCATTCGCGGGCTTCCGACGAACGTGGCCACGAACAGGTCCGCCGGCCGGCGGAACACCTCGAGCGGCGGCCCGGACTGTAGTATTCGCCCCGAGCGCATGACGACCAGGTCGTCCGAGAGGCTCATCGCCTCGGTCTGGTCGTGCGTCACGTAGATCACCGTGGCGCCGAGGCGGGCGAACAACGTCTTCAACTCCGCGCGCATCGCCTCCCGCAGCAGCGCGTCGAGATTGGATAGCGGCTCGTCGAGGAGGCAGATGCTCGGGCGGCGCACCAGCGCGCGCCCGAGTGCCACGCGCTGCTGCTGGCCGCCGGAGAGCTCGGCGGGACGCTTGTCGAGGAGCTCGAGGATCTCGAGGCTGCCCGCGATCTCTCGCACGCGCGCCCGCACCTCCTCGCGCGGAACCCGCTGCGTCTCGAGCGCGAGCGAGAGGTTGCCCTCGACCGTGAGGTGCGGGTAGAGCGCGTAGTTCTGGAACACGAAGCCCACGCCGCGCCGGCCCGCGGGCACGTCGTCGAGGCGCGCGCCGTCCAGGAGCAGGCTCCCCGAGGTGTGCTCTTCGAGTCCGGCCACGATCCGGAGCAACGTCGACTTGCCGCAGCCGGAGGGCCCGAGCAGCGTGAGCACGCGCCCGGGATGGGCGACGAGCGAGACGTCGTCGAGCGCCCGCGTGCCGTCGGCGTAGATCTTCGTCAACCCGGTCACCTCGAGCTTGCCCATCCGCTACCCCTTGATCGCGCCGCGGGTGAGCCCCGAGACGATCCGGCGCTCGAACAGGAGCACCAGCGCGACGAGCGGCGCGGTGGCGATGACCACCGCCGCCGAGAGCTGTCCCCACGGGATCTCGTAGATCGACGCGCCGCCGACGCTCGCGATGCCGGCGGTGACGGTCTTGCTGGCGTCGCGGGTCATGAACGTGAGCGCCAGCATGAACTCGTTCCAGCAGAAGATGAACACGAGAATCCCGGCGGTCGCGAGCGACGGCGCGACCAAGGGCAGGTGAATGCGCAGGAGCCGCGCCGGGGCCGCGAGCCCGTCCATGCGCGCGGCCTCGTCGAGCTCGCGGGGCAGCGCCCGGAGCGCGCTCTCCAGCACCCAGATCGCGAGCGGCAGATTGAGTGCCGCGTACGGCAGCACCAACGCCAGCGGCTGGTTGATCCAGCCGAGCGCGCGCACGCCCTCGTAGAGCGGGAACAAGAGCATGATTGGCGGGAAGAGCGACAGGACGAGGAGCGCCAGCAGCAGCCCGTCGCGTCGGCGGCCCGGCAGCCAGGCGAGCGCCGCCGCGGCGAGCGCCGCGAGCGCCACGCAGAGCGCCGTGGCCCAGGCCGAGATCCACGCGCTGTTGGCGAGGTAGCGGCCGAACGGCTTGCGGAGCCACAGCGCGGCGACGTGTTCGCCGGTCAAGGGATGCGGCAGGTAGACGGTGGGCGTGTGCGTGATCTGCGCGTCGGGCTTGAACGCGGTCAGCGCCTGCCACGCCGCCGGCGCCAGGCTCCACGCCACCACGACGCCGACGGCGAGCGCGAGTACGAACGCGGACACGGGCGAGCGCCCCGCGCGCCGGCTCATCGGCGCCCCCCGCCGCGCGCGCCCAGGAGCCGCAGCAGGCCCATCGCGAGAAGTGCCGCGAGCACGATGCCCTGCACGGCGATCGCCGAGCCGTAGCCGAAGTCGAGGTAGCGGAAGTCGCTCTGGTACGCGTAGAGCGACACCGTCTCGGTGGCGCCGCCCGGCCCGCCGCCGGTCATCACGTAGGGCAGGTCGAATGCGGCGAACGACTGGATGGTGCGGAACGTGAGCGCCACGAGGAGCGAGGGCGCGAGCAGCGGCAGCACGACGCGCCGGAGCCGCTGTGCGGAGGAGAGCCCGTCCACCCGGGCCGCCTCGAGCACCGACTCGGGGATGCCCTGGAGGCCTGCGAGCACAATGAGCGCGACGAACGGCGTCGTCTTCCACACGTCGGCGACGACCAGCGCGACCATCGCGGTCGCCGGAGCGCCGAGCCAGGCGATGGGTGCGGAGAGGAGGCCCAAGCGGCGCAGCACATCGTTCAACACGCCGAAGGAGTCGTTGAAGATCCACGCCCAGGCGAGCGCCATGACCGCGGTGGGGAGCGCCCACGGCAGCATGACCAGCGCGCGCACGACTCCCCGGCCGCGGAATCGCGCGTGGAGGAGCAGCGCGATGCCGACGCCGAGCACCCCCTCGATGGCGACCGACGACGCGGTGAAGATCGCGGTGTTCCGGAGCGCGCTCCACCAGCGGCCGTCCTGCCAGAGCCGCGCGTACTGCGCGAGCCCCGCCCAGTGGAGCGCGATGCCGCGGTGGAGCGTGACGCGGCAGAGGCTCAACTGAACGACCCGGAGCGCGGGTGCGCCCACGACGACCGTGAGGAGCAGAGCGGCAGGGAAGAGGAGGAGCAGGGACTCGCGGGTCCAGCGACGGGACGGCGTCGGGTTCATCGCGTACTCGCGGTGGCGCGGGCGCCGGCCAGCATGGCGCGGGTCTCGGCCGCGGCGGCGCGGAGCGCGCTCGCGGGGCGCTCGGAGCCCGCGAGCACGGCGCTCAGGTGACGCTGGAGGATGTCCGACGCGAGCGCGTAGCGGGGGATCGGCGGCCGCAGCACGGCGTTCTCGTGCAGGCGCTCGAGCTCGGCGAGGAAGGCGTTCGCGCCCAGGAGCTCGGGATCCGCGTACGCGGCCTTCAGTGCCGGGGCATAACCCGTCGGCGCGCACAGCGCGCGCTGGCCCGCAGGGGACGTGATGGCGCGAATGAACTCCATGGCGAGCGAGCGGTGGCGGCTGTACGTGGAGACGCCCAGTCCCCAGCCGCCGAGCGTGCCCGCGGAGCGACCCTCGACCGCGTGCACCATCGGCAGCACGCCCACCCGGCCGCGCACCGGCGAGCCCGGCATTTGCGCGAGCTGCCAGGCGTACGGCCAGCTGCGCAGGAACACGGCGCGGCCGTCCTGGAACAGCCGGCGGCTCTCCTCTTCTTCATACGTTGCGACGCCCGGCGGGCTCACCGGGTGGTCGCGCACGCAGGCGAGCATGAACGAGAGCGCCGCCAGCGCCTCCGGCCGGTCGAGCCCCACGTCGAGGAACGCCGGATCCACCCAGTAGCCGCCGCAGCCGCTCAACACCTCGAGGAAGTTACAGACCAGTCCCTCGTACTGCTTCCCCTGCCACACGAATCCCCACAGGCCCGGCGGAGATTGCAGCCGGCGCGCCGCGCTCAGGAGCTCGTCGAACGTGTGCGGCGGCGCGAGCCCGGCCGCGGCGAGCAGGTCGCGCCGGTAATAGAGCAGCCCGACGTCGGTGCGCACCGGCATGCGATAGAGCACGCCCTCGTATTCGCCCGCAGCGATCGCGGAGGGCAGGAACTCGAGCCGCTCCGCCGGGGAGACGAACTCGTCGAGCGGCACGAGCCAGCCCGCGGCGGCGAACTTCGCGGTCCAGGTCACGTCCATGTAGACGAGATCGAACGTGGGATCCTTCGCGAGCAGCGAGGCCGTGTAGATGTTCTCGCGGAGATCGGTGGACTGGGGCCCTTCGACGAGATCGACTTTCACGCCCGGGTGCTCGCGCTCGAACCGGCTTGCGATCGGCTGCCAGAACGGGCGCTCGCTTCCGGGGAGCAGCACGGTGAGCGAGGTTGCGGCGTCGCGGGTCGTGCTCGCGGGCGCGCTGGCGAGGAGCGCGCACGTGATCGCGATCAGTGCGAACGCGATTGCTGCGGCCAGTGGCTTTCGTCGTGTCGCGACACGAAAGCGCCGGGTCCCCTCCTGGAACGAGGCGTGATCCGTGCGGCGGCGCCGCGATTTCTCGACCATCGGGCGTGGGGTCGAGCGGGCCGGTGTCGCAACGACACGGCGCACGCGAGCGTCCGCGCCGCGCGGACGCCGGGCCCGACCTTGCCTCCAACCACGAGCATGCTACACCTCGGTCAACGAGGCGGAGAAGCTTTCGACGCCGCGGAAGCTCCTCCGCAGGCGTACGCGCCAGAGCCAGTAGAGGAGCGCGGCGAGCACCACCAGCGGCAGGCCGTTGAGCAGCGGCCTGCGGATCAGCTTCGGGATCACGGCCCTGACATGGCCGATCGAGAGCGAGGCGACGAGAAGCGCGACGCACATGCGCCAGAGGTGCCGGGTGATTCTCGGCACGCCGCGAATCGCTTTCGCGCCGCCCGCCCGGATCCACCTTAGATCGCCGATGCCGGCGAGCAGCGCGAGGGATCCGATGATGAAGAATGGCGCCGCCGGCATTCCGAGCAGCATGCCCCCGGGACTCGCGGCCGCGACGAACCCGCCGGCAAACAGGGCGAGCCCGAGTACAAACGCCAGCGCCATGAGCCCGAGCGAAAAGCCCCGTGCGCCGGACGCCGGCGGACGCACCGTGGTGAGCCCGGTCGTCACGAGGTAGGCGGTCAGCAACCCGACGGGAATGTTCGACGCCGGCTGCTTGCCCCACACGGCCGCCATGAGCGAGCCCATGAGCCCCATCGTGAGCATCGCGTAGACGAACCACCTGCCGCTCCCGCGATGCACGCGGCCGCCCTTGGTCACGAAGAGCGCCAGCAGGCCGGTGATGAGCCCGAGGCTTCCCGCGAGAATGTGTACGGCCCGCGCCGTTTCGTGCATGGACGACCCCCTGTTGCCTCGTGGCGTTCACTGGTGCTACGTGGCCCGGCCGCGGGATGTTGCCTCGCGCCCGGCGAACACCGCGAATCCCGCGCCGCTGCCGGCGGGCACGAGGAAGCCCCGCCTCGCGATCGCCTTCGATACCGTATGCTCGATCGCGGCAGCGTGGCTGCCGCTCGCGATCGCCGTGTTCGTCACGGTCATGCGGATCTACTGGGTGGCCTACGCGATGCGCGCGCCCAGCGAGCCCGATTCGACCCGGGGGGACTTGCCATGCGCAGCAGCAAGGTCGCACTGACCGCCACTACGCTGATGGGCGTCTTTGGGCTCGGATGGTTTTTCATGCCCGACGCGCTGGCGAAGTACTGGAAGCTGGCACCCGGCGCGGACCTCGACTACATGGGCCACCGCTATGGCGCCCTGCTCATCGGCCTGGGTGTCACCGTGTGGCTGGGGCGCAATGCGCTCAACACGGAGGCACGCCGCGCGCTGATGGCCGGCGCATTGGTCTCGCTGGTGCTGACCACCGCGCTCAGCCTCTACGGCGCGCTCGCGCTGAGCCTCAACGCCTGGCCTGCATTCGGTGTGGAACTTGTGCTGACGTTGGGGATGGCGTGGGCGATGTTCGTGAGACCGGAGCCGGCCGCGTAGGGGAGACCAACACCCCCTGGCATCGACGGCACCGTGCGCGCCCGCCGTGGGCTTGCGTTGCTCGCGCTCATGCGGGAGGCGCCGTGGAATGGCCGCGATACGCGTCGAGCCGATAGGCTTCGAGCGAAAGCGCGGCGGGATCGAACCGTCCGAGGATCGTCCCGAGGCATGCCTCGACATCGGAGTCGTGGAGCGGCGGATGGTCCGGGCGCTTCACCCAGGTCGGGATCCCGGGGACGGACACCCAATATCGAGTAGCTTCTCGCTAGTGCTTGACGCCTCGGCCCTGAGTGCGCATCACATCGAGCGCGCGCTTGGCGTTCGCATCTCCCTGCTGAGCCGCTTTGCGGTACCAGAGAACGGCTGTGGCGTCGTCCTTCGCCACGCCCGAGCCATGTTCGTACGCCAGGCCGAGGTTGTACTGGGCACTCGCGTATCCCTGTTCGGCCGCCTTTCGCCACCAGAGCACGGCTGTGGCGTCATCCTCCACGACGCCATTGCCATTGGCGTACATCGCGCCGAGGTTGTTCTGGGCCCTCGCGACTCCCTGCTCGGCCGCCTTGCGGAACCAGAGAACGGCCGTGCCGTCGTCTTTCGCCACGCCACTGCCATTCGCGTACATCGAGCCGAGATTGGCCTGGGCGTCCGCGTCTCCTTGTTCAGCCGCCTTGCGGTACCAGAGAACGGCTGTGGAGTCATCCTTCGCCACGCCCTTGCCATTGGCGTACATCACGCCGAGGTTGTGCTGGGCGTCCGCGTCCCCCTGTTCAGCCGCTTTGCGGAACCAGAGAACGGCTGTGGCGTCATTCTTCGCCACGCCACTGCCATTCGCGTACATCGAGCCGAGGTTGCACTGGGCGCCCGCCTCTCCTTGTTCAGCCGCCTTGCGGTACCAGAGAACGGCTGTGGAGTCGTCCTTCCGCGTGCCACTGCCATCTTCGTACATCATGCCGAGGCTCTACTGGGCGCTCGCGAATCCCTGTTCAGCCGCCTTTCGGTACCAGAGAACGGCTTTGGCGTCATCCTTCGCCACGCCCCTGCCATTGACGTACATCAAGCCGAGGTTGCACTGGGCGCTCGCGTCTCCTTGTTCAGCCGCCTTTCGATACCAGAGAACGGCTGTGGAGTCATCTTCCGCCACGCCCTTGCCATTCGAGTACATCGAGCCGAGGTTGTCCTGGGCGTCCGCGGCCCCCTGTTCAGCCGCCTTGCGGTACCAGAGGACGGCTGTGGCGTCATCCTTGTCCACGCCCCTGCCAGTGGCGTACATCAGCCCGAGGTTGTACTGGGCGTCCGCGTCTCCCTGTTCAGCCGCCTTTCGCAACCAGAGAACGCCTGTGGCGTCATCCTTAGCCACGCCCCTGCCGTCCTGATACATCAATCCGAGGTTGACTTGCGCGCCCGTAAATCCCTGTTCGGCCGCCTTTCGGAACCAGAGAGCGGCTGTGGCGTCATCCCTAGCCACGCCCATGCCATGTTCGTACATCACGCCGAGGTTGTGCTGGGCGCTCGCGAATCCCTGTTCAGCAGCCTTTCGGTACCAGAGAACGGCTGTGGCGTCATCCCTCGCAACGCCCCTGCCATGGGCGTAGATCACGCCGAGGTTGTACTGGGCCCTCGCGTCTCCCTGCTCGGCCGCCTTGCGGTACCAGAGAACGGCTGTGGCGTCATCCTTCGCCACACCCCTGCCATCGGCGTACATCACGCCGAGGTTGTACTGGGCGTCCGCGGCTCCCTGTTCAGCCGCCTTGCGGTACCAGAGAACGGCTGTGGCGTCATCTTTCTCCACGCCCCTGCCATTGGCGTACATCAAGCCGAGGTTGTCCTGGGCAAGCGCAAGTCCCTGTTCGGTCGCCTTTCGGTACCAGAGAACGGCTGTGGCGTCATCCCTCGCCACGCCTCTGCCGTTGGCATACATCAAGCCGAGGTTGGACTGGGCGAGCGCAAATCCCTGTTCGGCCGCCTTTCGGTACCAGAGAACGGCAGTCGAGTCATCCTTCGCCACGCCCCTGCCATGGGCGTACATGATGCCCAGGTTGTACTGGGCCCTCGCGTCTCCCTGCTCGGCCGCCTTTCGCAACCAGACAGCGGCTGTGGCGTCATCTTTCTCCACGCCCCTGCCATCGCCGTACATCACGCCGAGGTTGTACTGGGCCTGCGCGTCCCCATGCTCGGCCAATGGGCGCAATAGCCGGAGTGCCGTAGAGTAGTCACCACGGTTCGCAGCGGCGACGCCGTCTTCCAGCGGTCCAGCGTTCGCGTTTCCGGATGTCAGCAAGAACAACAGAATGAAGGCGAGCAGACGCCTCATGCGGCCGAATGCAGGCATCGACGTTCCTCCTTGCTTAGGCCTCGTCTCTCTTTGCGGTGGCGCGAGCCGCCGAACCCTGACATTGTCGCATGAGAACATTGGCAGTGTCCCGTGACCTGCTCCCCAACTCGGAAACAAACGCAGTCAGCATCCTGTCGAGTTGAGTGCGAAGTGCGTTCCTGATGAGAGCGGCCCGGGATCGGCTTCGCAAGATGCGCGTGCAGCCCAGATCTCGTGCGACCGCGACTCCTAGGTCAAGGTTCCGGAGTGTGCCGCTCCTTCGATGGCGGCCTCACCCGGACGGCGGCCCCGAGGCAGCCAGCGGACCCTTACATCCCGGCCCTCACCGCCAGCGACACGCCACTGTTGGCCGGGACCAATGACGGCGGGGTGTTCCGTTCAAGCGATGGCGGCCTCAGATCGCCTGACCTCAGCGCTCAGAAGCGAAGGGTGCGGAGATGACCGGAGCGCCGAGGGGGCCGTTGGAATCCTTCTTGTGCGATCCCCAGCTTATCTGCCAAGCGACTCTTGTAGACCACACTCAATTCTTCCTCAATCTGTTCAACTTCGGGGATCAGCGCCGATGCCGGCTTGGAAGGCCGGACGTTCATCTCCGCGGAGGCGAGTCTGTCCATCCGCGGTCCTAGTGCATCCAAGCGCGCAGCTAAGGGCGGGTGCGAATCCGTGGGATGCGCGAGTTGTGTGTCGGCAATCCCCTTCAACCAATCTCTTGCGGGCAGCTCGGCGACGAGGAGCGCAAAACTCTTACTGACGTTGACCAAGCCGGTGCCATCGCCCTCGCGCAAGACGCTCGCAACACTGTCCTCAAGCTCTCCCCGGCGAGCCGAGAACGCGTGGACCTTCGCGAGGGCCGAAGCCATGCATAAGTTGTTCGTGACGCTCGCCCCCGCCGCATCAGCGGCCAGTTCGCGATCACGGCTAAGCCGACGCTCCGCGACTGCAAAACATTCAAGGTAGTAGCTCAGGATGCCGAGCGCGGGCAGGAGCGGCAGGAGCATGGCCCCGCTGCCCGCGCTGCTCTGTATCGCGGCAATCGATGATGTGGTACCTCGATATATCGGATAGAAACGTTGGCTGAACTTGGTGTCGTTTCCTTTAAAGTGACCCAGTTCGTGGCCAAGGATTGCTGCGAACTCGTCAACGTCCAGAATTCTGCACAGCGGAAGGGAACAGTACAGCGTACGTCCACCGAGCGATTCTCCAATGCAATGGACGTCGGCCTCAGTCACGAAGAAGTTTCCGTCTAGCCCCGCGACGAGGTGGTCAGGGACACACGCGCCCAGGGTCTTGGCGACAGCCTCCACGCGTGCCCACAGGGCCGGCGCAGTATTTCTACCAATGCTCCTCCCTAGAACCTCATGTTCTGCCCTCTTCACCACCGCCCACATCACGCCCGCGATCTTGAAGGCCCCCAGCCCCGCTCCAACTGCTATTGCCGCGATGACTCCGGTAAGCACGCTGCCGAAGAACACGACACCACCATAGTAGATGGCCACCACGGCAATGCTCGCATGGACGAGGACCAACACGACCACGCATATCGCCGTCCCGTACATCCCAGGCAAGAACACTTCGACCAGAAGGTCGCGACTGCCCTTTGCGAGGACCCCTGCCAATCCAATCCCGCAGATGAGCGCGATTCCCGCGAGGGCAGCGGCCACAGAGGTGCCAAACATGAGCTTCAAGATCAAATTGGTACGGCAGACGCCTCTTGTAGCTCTGCTCGAGGTCTTGCAGAGGTGATCGAGCGTGGCGTCGGCAAGTTCTTCCTGAGAGGTTTCGGGACGCGCTTCGAGCGTCGCCTTCCGTACTTGAGCGTCATACCGGAGCCGAACACGCGCCGCGACACCAGCGCCCAGAATCGGAACCGCGAGAAGCATTACGAGGAGCCATCGTCGCTTAATCAATACGACTCCAAGGCTTGCTGTCTGCAGCGGGGAGGAGCTCGACGGCACGAGACAGATCTACTGGCACGCTGAACCCGGGAGCGCGAGTGTCGGGTCCACGGAACCCTACCATGATCCGTGGGCTCAGAATCGGGGAGTGGAGTTCCCGGAGTTCAGTGGACGGTTGCTGGCATGCCAGCAGCCCGGGAGGGCAATGCCGATGTCCACGAAGCCGCGGCCCCGCTCCCTACTCCGCCCGCAGCCCCCGCAGTGCGTCCGCGCGCACCGCGCCTACCGCCGGCACCCCACTCGCGACCATCGCCGTCACGAGCAGCCCCGCGCTGACGAGCGCAAGCAGCGCGGGGCTCCCCGGCGACACGCCGAACATCAGGCGCGACATGAAGCCACTCGCGAGCCAGGCCCCGAACGCGCCCGCGGCGGTGCCGATGCCGGCGAGGCGGATCGTGCGCGCGAAGATCAGGCCGACGATGCTGCGAGGCGAGGCTCCCAACGCCATGCGGATGCCGATCTCGTGTCGTCGCTGCTCCACCGTGTAGGCGGCGATCCCGTACACGCCCAGCGCCGTGAGCAGGAGGGAGATGAGCGTGAACGTCACGAGCAGGCCCACGCTGAAGCGTCGCGGGGCGATCGTGGTGTCGACGTACGCCCGCAAATCGGTGAGCGTCCCCGTCGCCACCGCCGGATCCACCTCGTGCAGAATCCTGAGGAAGGTGGGCCCGAACGCGGCCGGCTCGCTCCGCACGCGAACGGCCCAGAACTGGGTGGCCGTGACGAGCGAGGTCGCGTCCGGGTGCACTTGCCGCATGGAGATGAAGACTTCGGGGGCCGCCGGTCCGTCGAGGTCGGTCTCGCGCAGGTCGTCCACGACCCCCACGATCGTCACGGGTCGGGGCCCGGTGTCGTTGTCGTCGATCAGCAGCTGTCGATCGACCGCACCGGTCTTCGCGAAGAATCGCTCGGCCAATGCCCGATTGACGACCGCGACGGTAGGCGCCGCGCCGTCGTCATGCTCGCTGATCAGCCGCCCCGCCCTCCTGTGTGCCCCGATCGCCTCCAGGTAACCCGCCGACACGGCGCGATAGGTGGCGTTGGGCCAGTCGCTCCTTAGCGCTGGCGGATCCTGCGCCGGCGCGACCGGTACCGACGCCAGCACCCCGCTGAGCGGCGCATTCGATGTTCCACCCGCCGCCACCACTCCCGGCGCGCCCGCGAGTGCAGCCGACATCGAGAGGGAGAAGGGCGACAGGTCCGCGGGCGTCGGGTAGCGCTTGGGCGGCAGCGACAGCCGTGCCACGAACACCGAATCGGGGCGGTAGCCCAACTCCACTCGCTCGAGGCCGATGAGGCTCTGCACCAGCGCCGCCGTCGCCGAGGTGACGATCAGGGCCAGCGCGACCTCGACGACGATGAACGACGAGCGCAGTCGTGCCTGGGTGCGTGTCGTGCCGCCCGCGCGCCCGACGCCCCGAAGGACGGTCTCGAGCGAGGCGCTCCGCGCGATGAGAATCGGGGCGAGACTGAACAGCAGCACGGCAATGGCGCAGACCGCGAACACCAAGCCCAAGACCGTGGGGCTTAGTCGTGCCTCCTCGATCCGTGGCGCGATCGCCCCGAGATGCGACGCGGCGTACGAGATCGCCAGGTAGGCCAGCCCCGAGCCGATCAGGCCGGCCGTCGCCACGAGCAGGGCGCCCTCGATGAGGAACCGGAGCGCGAGTCGTGCATGCGATGCGCCCAGGGCCAGACAGACCGCGGTCTCGCCCTGCCGGCGAACCGCGCGCGCGAGGAGCAGGTTGAGCACGTTGACGAGCGCGATCACCACCATGAGCGAGACGCACGCCAGGAGCACGATCAGCGTCGGCCGGAGCGTCGTCGCGAGGTAATCCTGGAGCGGCGTGGCCCGCACGCCGAGCTTCCTGGCGTAGTCCACGGGGAACTGGGCGCGCAGGCGCGCGGCCACGAGGTTCAGTTCCCGATCGGCGCCGGCCGCCGTCGCGGATGGCTCCAGGCGCCCGAACATGCGAATGAAGTTGACTGAGCCACGCGCGTTTCGCCGAGGATCGCGCTCGGGATCGAGCGGCACCACGAGATCCACGTCGCGCACCGGGAGCGGGAAGAAGCGTGGCAGCACGCCGACGACCGTGTAGCTCTCGCCATTCAGCCGCAGCGAGCGCCCGATGATTCCCTGATCGCCGGCGAACGCGCGGCGCCAATAGCCGTGGCCCAGCATCACGACGCGAGGCGCATCGGGCGCATCGTCGGCGCCGGTGAGCAGACGGCCGACGCTGGCCCTGGCGCCGAGGAGCGCGAGCCCGTCCGCCGACACGCGAAGGCCCTGCACCCACTGGGCGCCCGAACGCCCCTCGAAGATGGCACTCCAGTTCGCGTAGCCCCCGAGCCGCACCGACGTGGCCTGCGCGCGATAGTCGAGCAGCTCGGGCAGCGTGAACGGCGCATCGGGGCGGTCGCGGCGCACCGAGGAAACCCAGATCAGTCGCTCGGGGTGGTCGAACGGAAGGCTGTGGATGAGCACGACGTCGGCGACCGAGTAGACCGTCGCCACGGCGCCGATGCAGATCGCCAGCGTGGCCACGATGAAGCCGGACGCCAGCGGCGAATGCCGAAGCGAGCGGGCGGCGAAGCGGAGTTCGTGGCCAACGGACGGCATCAGGGCCCTCGCAAACGGGAACGTGGGGTGCACTGCGTCCCGCACACGAGACACCGTAGGCGTCATTGGTCTTGCCCGGAAGGGCCACTTATCCGATTCTCAGTGGACCAATGTCCAGGGCCACGAATCCATTTCCGTTCGCGTTGCCGCCGCGCCCACGGGGAGCGTCCGCCACGCGATGGCTCTACGAGTCGCTGCGTGCGGCGATCCTCGGGGGTCGCCTCGGAGTGGGCTCGCGGCTGCCCACGACGCGCGAGCTGGCGAAGCATTACGGCCTCGCGCGCGGCACCGTGGTGACGGCGTTCGAGAACCTCAAAGCCGAGGGTTACGTGAGCGCCACGGTCGGCTCGGGCACCTACGTGGCCTGCGTGCTCCCCGAGAGCCTGCTCGTGGCGCCGCGCGCGGCGAGATCGCATGGCGCAGGGCCCCACGAGGCGAGGCGGCCCCGGCGACGACTCGCGGCACTTGCGCGCCGAACGAGCTTCCTGCCCGTTTACGACAAGGGGCCCACGCGCGCCTTTCGTATTGCCCAGCCAGCGCTCGACCTGTTCCCCACGACCCTCTGGGCGCGCGTGGCGTCCCGTCGGCTGCGGCTGGCGTCGGCCAAGCTGCTGCTCGGATGCGAGCCGCTGGGGTACGAGCCGTTGCGCGCGGCGATCGCCGAGTACCTCGTAGCCTCGCGCGGGGTGATGTGCTCGCCCGAGCAAGTGGCCATCGTTTCGGGAACGCTCCAGGCGATGAGCATCGTCGCGCGCTTGTTGATCGATCCGGGGGATCGCGCGGTGGTGGAGAGCCCGGGCTACATCGGCATGTGGCGCGCGCTCGAGGCCTCGGGCGCCACGATCGTGCCCGTGCCAGTGGACGACGAGGGGCTCGTCGTGGACGTGAGGCGCATGAAGCACGCGCGGCTCGTGTACGTGACGCCGGCGCATCAGCACCCGATGGGCGTGAGCATGAGCGTGACGCGCCGCCTGGCCTTGCTCGACTGGGCGGGCCGATCGGGCGCGACCATTTTCGAGGACGACTACGACAGCGAATATCGCTACAGCGGCCCGCCGATGCCGGCGCTGCAGGGGCTCGACCGGCACGGACGGGTGATCTTCGCCGGGAGCTTCAGCAAGGTGCTGTTCCCTTCGCTCCGGCTGGGCTACGTCGCACTGCCACCCGATCTCGTGGACCCGTTCGCATCGGTCGTGTCGGTGACCATGCGCCACGCGCCGCTACCCGATCAGGCCATCCTCGCCGAGTTCATCACGGGCGGGCACTTCGGCCGGCACATCCGCCGCATGCGCGAGGTGTACGCCGAGCGGCATGCCGCGCTCGTTTCGAGTGCCAAGGAAGAGCTTTCGGGCCTGCTCGACGTGTGCCCGATCGAGGCGGGGCTACAGACCGTCGGGTGGCTGCCGGCAGGCGTCGACAGCAAGCGGGTGGCGGCGCTGGCCGCGGAGCGTGCCGTGGAGGTCAGGGTGATCGATCCGGGGAAGGGCGGGCGCGCGGTGCGGCACGCGCTGCAGCTTGGGTTCGCGGCCGTGGATGCGGCGGAGATTCGGCGAGGGGTCCGGGTGCTGCGGGAGGTGGTGGGTGGCGTGGTGGCGAAGGGCGAACGATAGGGCGGGTTCGAATGGGCTGACGAATTCCGAGGCGGGGGGCCCGCGGCTCGGGGACAGTGTGCGGACCAATGCCGGAGACGCTCTCATAACCGATGGGCCGAGATCTGGGACACTCCTTGGCGACTACGCCAATTGGCGGTCCTATTACCCATTAAGTGGGCAGCAGATAGCCCTTCCAATGGCGCGGGAGGACTGGCGCAGCCCAGAGCCTCTATAGTGGCATCACGACACCGTATTCAGACGCTGAATCCAACGGAGATTGCCGATGCCTTCACCCGCACCCTCGACGTTCAAGCCGGTTTGGCTCATCCGAGCAGGGCTCCATGGCGAGGACGAGCACGACTCCTTGGCCTCGGGTCTAGGAATCATCGGGTTTCACAGCGTGCCCTCGCTCGAGGGCGTGAAAGGTGCGGACGAGGTACTGGCCAAGGTCGAACGGCAGAGCCCCGGGGACAAGGTCGCTCGCACACGGAACCGCGCCGCTCAACTTACCGCCTTCGTGCTCAAGATGGAGGTCGGTGACACCGTGGTCATGCCGCTCAAGTCCTCACGCTCCCAAATCGCCTTTGGACGCATCGCGGGCCCGTACGCATACAAGAAGGTCGGTGATGCCCTCCGCCACGTTCGTCCGATTGAATGGGTGCGTCCCGACGTCCCTCGTTCCACATTGGCACAAGATCTTCTCTACTCGCTGGGCGCGTTCATGACGGTCTGCCAGGTCACCCGCAATGGCGCCGAGCGCCGGCTTGCCGCCGTGCTCCGGGGCGGCGTAGACCCGGGGCTGGGCGAGGGGCCCGACGCACACCGGTCTGAGCCGGTCGAGGAGGTCGGGGACGATCCCGCGTTGCTCAACGTCGCAGAGGCGGCAGAAGACCAAATCGTCTCGCGCATCCAAGCCAAGTTCCGTGAGCACGACCTTGCACGTCTGGTCGACGCCATTCTTCGAGCAGAGGACTACGAGACGGCCGTATCGCCTCCCGGGCCTGATGGTGGTGTCGATATCCTCGCCGGGCGTGGCGCCCTGGGTCTCGAGGGACAGCATCTCTGCGTGCAGGTGAAGTCTTCGATGGATCCTTCGGACGTGAAGGTTTTCCGTGAGCTGAAAGGAACCATGGATTCCTTCAAGGCGGACGTGGGCTTGCTCGTGTCGTGGGGCGGGTTCACTAGGGCGCTTCGACAGGAAGCGCGGCAGAGTTACTTCAAAGTGCGGCTGTGGGGGGCAGGCGAGCTATTGCAGGCGGTCTACCGGAACTACGACCGCTTGTCGGAGGAGATTCAAGCAGAGCTGCCGCTCAAGCGCGTGTGGGCACTGGTCGGGGAGGAGTTGGAGTAGCAAGGGCACGCCACGCGGCGGATGAGCGGTTGCTGGAGCCGAGCGGCGCGTTTGAGGCGCTGCAATAGATGCTCGGTCAGTCGTCCATCGTGAAGACTCAGCTCCACGCTTGGATCAGCGACGTCATGGTGTGGCGAGAGGTGGAGTGATTGGAGATGGGGGCGAGCTAGTTCCAGTCCGTTGCATGGGATCGGGGGGGCGTGGACTTCAAGATGGAGGGGGGACTCGTTCGGTGGCTGCTATGCCGAATCAATGTCACCGACGCGGGATCAGCTGGGCCCCGAGAAGCGGGTTCTGAGCTTCATGTTCTCGTTCGAGGAGCCGCTGAAACTCAAGACCTCGATTGATGACGCGGCGCTCGGGCTCGATCGCGTGAACGGGACTGGGGCAGGAGGGAAGCAGGCCGCCGTCAGGTTCAACATCCGTCTCGAGGACTTCCGGTTCCACTCCATGCAGGGGAAGCTGCTGGGCGGTACTGCCGGCAATCGCAGGAAGCCTCCCGAACCCGAAGAGGGTGAGTAAGGACCGCCAATCTGCAGCCAGCGTTGTAGCCAGTGCCCTCCGTCGAGCTTGCCCCCCCCGCAACTTCGTGTAAACACGCCGACGGAGAGGTGCGAGAGCGGGTGAATCGGGCGGTCTCGAAGCGGGTCGCTAGCAGAAAACAATACCTTCGCAGCAGACCGTCGAAGGCATTGCGCACCAATAGAATCTCGAGAGCCCCATGGGGTTGCGACCCCGTGGGGCTCCCTGGCTTTCGGGCATGTACGGGCCGTGGCGGGCGGATTCGGGCGCTGAAACGGTAGCAATCCTGTAGCGGCAACCGGCCAAGGAATCAGCCGGTCTTGAAGCTGCCGGAGCCTATGGTCGACGAGCCACGTGCGCGGCGTCTGGGAGGATGCCGTTCGGGCCCAGCCATAAATACCTTGCAAGTACGGCGTAGGTACGCTATCTTTTGCGGCATGACTAAGAAGCCAGTAGCTACGCAACGCGCCCTCCCGGCGAGGCTTGAGGAGCTTCGGGCGTGGGCTGGGGGAACTGAGCAGGAAATCAGCGAGCTGGTCGGCTCAATGGCGCCCCTTCAGGAACGACTCGAGGCGGCGCGTGAGCGGCTGGACCTCATCAGACGCCTGATCGGCTTGGCGGAACGAGATGCCTCAGGGCGCGCAGGGGAACAGCACCAGGTCGAGGGGCGCCGCCGAGACGCGAATCAGCCTGAAGTGGTCCTGTCGACGCCGCGGGCGGGGGGTGATGTGGAAGATCATATCGAGGGGATCCTCGAAGCCGCCGGCGAGCCGGTTCACATCCGCGATATCCGCCAAGCCCTGATCGAGCGGGGGGTTCCACTGCCGGGGCGAGGCGACGAGGCAAATCTCATCGTACGCCTGCGCCGAGACGCAGGTCGCTTCACCCGCACAGGAAGAGGCAAGTACGCATTGTCAAAATGGGGATTGGCGGCTGTCGAACCGTCGAAGACACGAAGGGTAGTACGCAAGAAGAGCGGAGTCTCGAGATGACGCCAGCTGAAGAGATCGCGAACTGGGAAATATTTCTATGGGTGCTACAAAGACTCGGGGGTTCGACTGGTCTGGTCGACGTCGAGACCGTATTTTACGACTGTTTCCAAGTGGCCCCGCAGCGATTCTCCTGGCGAACTCGAGCAGACCTGCCGGACTACAAGAAGTGCTCAAAGGCTCTCCGGGATGCAGAAGCCCGCAAGCCCAGGCTCCTCGTCAAGACTGGGGACAGTTTCAAGCGCCAGCTGACAGTGGAAGGGCAACAGTGGGTCGAGGCGAATCAGGGTCGCCTTCAGAGGCTGTTGGAGAGCGGTCGCGTCATTCAGGAGCCCAAGCATCGCCCGAGGGCACGCCACCTCGCTGAAGTGGAACGGAGCGCCGAGTTTCTGCAGTGGCAAACAGCGGGGGTCTTGCCGGATGAAAAATGGCGGGTCGCCGAGCTCCTTCTGTGTTCGCCCGACAGTGACCCAAGAATCTGGAGAGATCGCCTCGACGTGCTAAGGAGCGGCGCGTATGCCGGCGGAAAGAGCGATGTCTTGAGGTTTCTCGAAGAGTTGGTCGAGGCACATCACACCTGGTTCGAGGGAGTTCGGGAATGAAAGAGAAACGTGGCCAAGTCCACTATGGAGGGCGTGCATTTCACCAGGACGCCACCGAAGCCATGCGTGGCGACATCATCCGGGCCCTCATTGAAACAATAACGAACTCCGACGATGCCTACGCAGACGCACACGGAAAGATTCGGGTTGAAGTCGAGCACCGGCGCGGCCCGTGGAGAGTTATCACGCGAGATCGCGCAAAGGGTATGCGCAGCGCCCGGATGGAGGAGGCGTTCGTTCATCTCGGCGGACGTACCTCTGGCTTTGAACGCGGCGAAAACGTGCGAGGCAATCTTGGCCGAGGGGCGAAGGATCTCGCGGCTTTCGGAAACGTGGTCTTCGAGAGCATCTGTGAGAACAGGTATTCCAAGATGACGCTCGAGACCACTGGAGCCTACTGCCTAAGTCCAGAGAGAAGTGCGGTGGAAACGGATCGAGTTGGGCTCGGCATACCGAAGGGCAGCGGAACGGTCGTCACGATGAACGTGAGCCCTAACATTCGCTGCCCGCAGCACGCCCGTCTCACAGAGAAGCTGAAGAAGCATTTTCAGCTTCGCGACATCCTCGCTGATTCGAGAAGAGAGGTTCAGCTTGTCGACTTAAATGACGACTCCTCTGTGACGCTTCATTCAGCGCACTCGGCCCTGCCCATCGTGTATTCGGACAAGCTCACAATCAAGGAATACCCCGAGGCTAGCGCCGTTGTCACAATCTGCCGCAATCCTGAGCGCTTTGACGAGCCCGCCTCTGATCCGTACCGACCAGGAGGGCTCTTGATCAAAGGACGCAGGGCGATTTACCAAAACACGTACTTTCGCTTCGAAAACAATCCGCATGCGGGCTGGTTCTCAGGCCGAGTCGAGTGTGTCTACATTGACAAGCTGGCAAGCGAATATGATGAGCGGCTGGAGTATGGCTTGTCCCAAGATGAACGGAACCCAATACCGATTATCACAAGAAGGCGTGATGGGCTCCAAGAGACTCACCCATTCTTCAAATCGCTCGCAGCCGCGGTCGAGGGGCCCCTGGGAACGCTGATCGCTGAGGAAGAGCGCAAGTCTCGGGAGTCGGCGTCGCACGAAGGCACAAGAATGCGCCGAATGCTTGACACTCTGGGAAGGGACCTGGCGCGGCTCGTCGATGAGGATCTAAGGGAAATCGAGGAGGATGGCCTTGGCGGGGGACGAGATGGGGATGAGGGAGTTCCGGCAATCAGGTTGATTCCTGAACAAGCCGTGCTCTACATGGGCGAGAACAAGACGCTGACTGTCCAGGTTCGCGCGGACGTGGGGGCAGCGCGGGTAACGGCAGAGGTGGAACCCGGCGGGGTGGTGGAGCTCGTCGATGCTGAGGAGATACCACTATCCCCACACAGGCGAAGGCCGGGCGTTCTGAGCGGACAGGTGCATGTCCAGCCGCTATTGGAAGATGCTGAGACCCTTCTGACCGTCAAAGCGGCTGGTGTCTCCGCTGTCGCCTTGATTGAGGTGAGGCCGGAGAGGGAGGTGGTTGAGGTTCCGGTGGTGCCGCCCAAGTCCCTCCAGTTCGAGCGGGACAGTTGTCGCGTGACATGGACAAAGAAGAAGAGACTGCGCCTGATTGCGCCCGCAGAGGTTGTGGCAAGCGAGGGCAAAGAGGTGCAGGTCACGTCGTCCGATCCGGGTGTTGTAGTCATCAGACAACGCACGAGGCTTGAGCTCGATGAAGCAGTCGAGTACTACTGTGCCGAAGTAGCCGTGGAGGGGAGAACGCTCGGGGCGAAGGCGACCCTTCGAGCGGTCCTCAATGAGCTCGAGGCAACATGCAACGTTCTTGTCGCACGAGACGATGAGGGTCCCAACTTGATGATAAAGGTGGTCGACGAAGAGGCTGGCAACAATCGAGCAATCGTCGAGACCGATGGAAAAAGAACCGCAATCAAGATCATGGGCCGTCATCCAGCCCTGAAGCGGTACCGTGGCCCCGCACCCGACTTTCCTGGCGATGACCTCATCGCCACACAGTGCATGACCGCAGAGATAGTTGCCGGGGAGGCCGCGCGCATCGTTATGGAGCGCAAGTTCCCATTCGGGGCGGGTGCGGAGAATCTGGACGCGGCGCGGCTATACGTCGAGCATCACCGATACCTCACCAAATACCTTGCGCGGTGTCATCGAGCCCTGGTGCCCGACGCAAGCCTGAAGTAGTGCAACGTTCGCGGGTTATCGCAGCGGCCCCGAGAATGAGGCCACATCGTGGCAAAACCAGTCATTGGTGTTAGCCCCCGGGTGCTCGTGTGGGCCCGCGAGAGATTCGGCGTCTCAATAGCCGACGTCGCCGAGACTGTGAAGACCGACCCGAGAGTTGTCTCGGATTGGGTGCTCTGACCCCTATTTCGTGAGACACCCGCTGACCGTTTCTGACGTCTGTTCGCGCCGGTATTCGAGCGGGCTCCGGTAGCCCAGCGCCGAGTGCGGCGCGTGTTGGTTGTAGTCCGTGATCCAGCCCGGGATCCGCTCCAGCACCCCCGCCGCCGAACTCCAGTCGGCCCCATCCGGGTGGTCCCGGCGCAGGGTGTTTTCGAGCGCCTCCGACATCACATTCGACTCTGGGCTCGCAACTGGAGTCGTGATCGGCGTCAGGCTCAGCTTCTCCGCCGCGATCACCGTTTCGAGCGAGGCGTAGATCCCTTCGTTGTCACCGAGGCATCGCACTGGCTCCGTCGGCTTCTCGTTCCCGAAGCGCGAGAACTCGGGCTGCCGTATCAGCCGGCGGTTGTCGGCGCCGTCGATCGGTCGGGCCTCCGCGACCACCGCGATCGCCTCCCGATCGCAACAGTCGAGCGCGAACGCCAACTCGACGATCTCCCCGTTCCAGCACGCGATCGTCATCTTGTCGCTGCACCAGGCTGGTTCGAGCCCGGCATCGTCACCACGCCACGATGCGGACGACCGTTCCGACGTCGCCGCCGCACGGCTAGGGCGAGCCCGGTCAGCCGCATCAGCCGCTGGATGCGCTTGCGGTTGTAGCCCGCCCCATATGCCCGATTGACCAGCACCGTGGCCCGCCGGTACCCGTAACTGCCCCGATCGCGCAGCACCGCCTTCAACTGGGCGTAGACTACGGCATCGTCACGCCGATGGTAGCGTCGGGCGCGCGGTCCGCGCTCCCGCTACGCCGTCGCCCGGGCAATCCCGAGCACCCGGCTGATCCGTGCCAACGGCCGGCCGGTCACCGCGCGGACACCCCGCAGAAGCGTGATATTTTTCTACCTCGTCACGCGCCGCGCGCAGGATCTCCGGGTCCACGGCCTTTTTCCCGATCAGACGCTCGAGCTCGCGGATCTTCTGCTGCGCCGCCCGCAGTTCGCTCGCCGGCACCACGTCCTCGTTGGCCGCGACCACGGTCTCGCCGCCCTGGGCGATATCAGGTGCTTCCGCCGCTGCAACAAGCTGCGCGAAATGCCAAGCTCCCGGCTCAACTCCGAGATCGTGACCTCGCCCCGCGCCAACCGGGCGACCTGCTCACGCTTGAACTCCGGCGAGAACAACCGCCGCCCGTCCGAACCCCGTGGAACGCTCTCCATGACACCCTCCTCGGTACCCGGATGGTACCTCGTGAAGATGTCTCGCCGAATCGGGGGTCAGGGCAGGGTGTCGCTCTGGGCGTTGCAGCAGCTGCTCGGGCACTCCACCGGGGTCATGACGCAGCGCTACTCCCGACTCGGTGACGACGCAGTCCGCCTCGAGGCCGGGAGGGCCGTTTCAAGGGGCAGGTTGTAGCAGAAGTTGTAGCAGCGCCCTCCGCGCGCGTTTGCGTGAACCCCATAAGTTCGTGTAAGAGCACGCGTGGAGAGGTGCGAGAGCGGTTGAATCGGGCGGTCTCGCAATCACGAACGAATACAAACGATACAATTCCGATCTGCTACTAGATGGGGCGTCGCCAAGCGCTAAATGCAAGGGCCAGAGGGGGCTACAAACCCTTTCGGCCCTTTGCTATGGTGGGCGGTGGGAATCGCTGGGAGCAGGTTGGAGTGCGGATGCTGTAGCCGGATCTGTAGCCAACAAGGGTTTAGGCACGCTTGAACGGCGATGCACAGATGAACTCGTGGAGACATGCAATGGGTACGGTTTTCGGTCCGACGGTGTACATCCTTGGTGCCGGTGCTTCGGTGCACTCGGGCGCACCACTGCTGGGTGACTTCTTGGCGGCGTCAAGACATGTCTATCACTCCGGTACGCCAGAGACAGTTGCGCACTATCACGAGATGGCGGAGTTCTTCGGGCATCTCGACGGGATGCGGAGCGTCGCCTACTACGTCGATTCCGATTTTGACAATCTGGAAGAGGTCTTCTCACTCTTGGAGATGGGGAAGCAACTGGGCGACAATCAGAGCGTCGATCAGATCGCGCGACTCAGGTGGTCAATCTACGAGACCCTCGACGCGACGACGCGCGTCAGAATGAAAGAAGGCAAGCAGATTCCGGATTCCGTCTACATGGAGTTCGTAAACCAGTTCAAGAAGCTCAATGAAGAGCGTCGGACGCGGGCACGGACGCCAAGTTTGGGAACTGTCAGTGATACGATTGTGACCTTCAACTACGACGTCTTGCTCGACCACGCGCTTGAGGCGGGACAGGTTCCGGTAACCTATGGACTATTGCCAGATCGGGAAGACGGCGTGCAACTGCTTAAGCTTCATGGGTCGCTGAACTGGGGTGTCTGCACGGACTGCAATGGGGCCCCTCAGATTGTGTCACCGAGTAGTGATGCGTGGATCGGGACGCCGAGACTCGACCCGTTACCCGGAGCGAACATTGAACTGCGGCTTGCAACAAAGATCCTGCCCGGCACAAAGTGTCGGCAATGCGGGAGGACCGACAGGCTGGAGCCCGTCATGGTGCCTCCGACCTGGTCGAAGCTGATTGCCGGGTCGCCGTTGGTGCCGGTCTGGACGCACGCGGTGGAAGCTCTCAAGACGGCATATCAAGTCATTATTGTAGGTTACTCGATGCCGACGACGGATACGTTCCTTCGATATCTTTTTGCTCTAGGGCTCCGGGCGAATCCTTGGTTTAGCCGCGTTGTTGTCGTCAACCCTGACAAGTCGGCCGGCTTTCGCTCACGGTACGAGGCGGTCTTCGGCAGAGCGCTTGGCTCTCGCGGAAAGCTCATATTCGTGGATCAGGTGAACTTCGAGGACTTCGTTTCGAAGGGCGAAATGGGCAGGATAGGTCGAAACATGTAAGCCGCACGCCTGCTCTCCCTTCCGACTTCGCAACATTTGCTGGGCTAGGCCGACTTCCTCGAGTAAAGAACGCGTCCGTGTTTCGCGACGAATGCTAGTGGAATCTTGGGGTTGTTGATGTCCTTCGCCCCGTCGCTGTGCCACTTCATCTCCCACTTGGTGTAGAAGGGTTCTAACTGTTCGGGGGAGACATGATAGACCGCCTCGAGCTCGATGCCATCGTAGACTGCGAAAACCCATGGCACCCGACGATACTTGGCTATGATCGTCGGGTTCATGTGGTGGTGCGTTGAGAAGCTGCGGGTCAGGTTGATGTTCACTGACTTCAGCTCGTACTCGACTCCGTCAGCATCCCGGGCGTCGTTGCCCTCGCGGCCGGGAATGCCAACTAGCCCGGTGAGCAGAAGTACCTGAAGGATCTTGCCCCCGTTGTCCTGGAATACGTCTCCGATGCCATGCTTCGACGCAAGGGACTGAAAAGCCTGCACGTAAGGCCAAAGGCGCTCTAGTTCCTTGAAGTCTGGATGCGGCTTCAACGCCCTGCACCCTCAAGCAACTCCCTTAGCGAGACGCGTAAGGCCCGGGCCAGACGCTCCATGTTGTCGATCGACACGTTTCGCTCAGCCCGTTCGACCGACCCCACGTAGGTGCGGTGGAGGCCCGCAAGCGCCGCTAAGTCCTCCTGGGAAAGCAAGCGGTCGTGGCGGATGCGCCGGAGGTTTGCTGCAAAGATTTCGCGTGCGCGGTGAGCGCGATCGTGGGCTACCATGGCGGCGACAATGTGACGTTGACGACTCTTGGTCTACAGACTATAAGTAGCGTTCCCTGAGGAGGAGCCCATTGGCCATGCGCAGCAAGGAACGTGAGCGGAGGCGGCGAGAGCCCGCGTACTTCACCGAGCTAGGGCAGGCGTATAGCGGTGATTCAATCGAGTTGCTTACCGAGCTCCCTGACGACTCGGTCAATCTCGTACTTACGAGTCCGCCCTTTGCGCTGCAAAGAAAGAAGGCGTACGGAAACAAGGACCAGTCCGAGTACATCGACTGGTTGGTTGAGTTTGCCCGGGTTGTGCATACAAAGCTTCGCCCCGATGGGAGTTTTGTTCTGGATCTCGGTGGGGCATACCAGAAGGGAGTTCCAGCAAGAAGCCTTTACAACTTTCGGGTGCCAATTCGCTTGTGCGATGAGTTGGGCTTCTTTTTGGCCGAGGACTTCTATTGGTTCAACCCGTCAAAGCTCCCCAGCCCCATTGAGTGGGTGAACAAGCGGAAGATCCGCGCGAAGGATTCAGTCAATAACGTGTGGTGGTTTGGGAAGACAGAGTGGCCTAAGGCGGACGTGTCTAGGGTGCTCACAGAGTACAGCGATCGGATGAAGAAGCTGATCGCCGATCCGTCAGGATTCTACACGCCAAAGAAGCGCCCCTCTGGGCACGACATCAGTGGCCAGTTTGGACGCGACAACGGCGGAGCAATCCCGTCCAATCTCTTGTCAATCCCTAACTCGGAGTCGAATGGGCGCTACTTGGAAGGTTGCCGTGTAATGTCAATCGCTGGGCACCCGGCGAGATTCCCGGCGAAGCTGCCGGAGTTCTTCATCAAGTTCTTGACGGATCCGAACGACCTGGTTGTCGACATCTTCGCTGGGTCGAACACAACTGGAGCAGTTGCGGAGGCGCTGGGCCGAAGGTGGATTAGCTACGACCTTTCCCTTGAGTATCTGGCGGCGTCGACCTTCAGGTTTGCGAGCTCTGGGACTTCTGTGGAGCAGATGCAAGTAGTCCACGATCGTGTGCTCAAGGGGAAGTCCGTGAACCTCGATGTGCTCGATCACGCCCCCCGGCTCTCCCTGGGGTAGTCAGCTCTGGGGAACAGCCTCAGGCCTCTCTTGGCCATAGTCCGCAAAGCTGAAACCGAGGGAATCGGCGGGAGTTCCTGAGAGTCCGCTTCAAACAGTCATTGCCGCGAGCCGTATCGCGACAAATACTGCGGGTGCCGTCGATATGCCGACGGCACCCGTTTCGTTGTTCGGCAAGGGCATCCGGAGTGGCATGGCCAGGGAAGGGCATCGAGGATGGGAAGCCAGGCCTACGGGATGCGGCTGTATCGGTACGGGATTGAGCTCAGGGGCGACGGGAGGAGAAGGGAACGGCTACCAGGCGGGCACGTCGTGATCGTTCGGCAAGAGGGCAAGTCGTCGTTCCGTGGGAAGATTCGGGCGTGGTCAGAGGCGAGCGCGAAGCGGCTCGCCCTCATTGCGGCCAACGCGGAACTGTTCTTCGGCTCTCATGTCACGCTGACCTACCGCGCCGCCCAGGAGTCGTGGGAGACCGCAGGCGATCGGAATCGCCGATTCGTCCGGCGGTGCAAGGCGGACCTGCATAGGTTCCTGAGGGCCCTGCGAGCTGAGCTCGGGGAATATCTGTGGGTCCGGGAGTTCCAGGAGCGGGGAGTGGTCCACTACCACGTGCTGGCCCAGCATGAGGTACCCGAAGCGAGGGCTGCGGAGGCCTGGGCGCGTGCGTCGGGGCAGTTCGGCGACGAGGCAGTATTGCGGCACGGCGTGAAGGTCGACGCGATCCAAAGTCAAAGGGGGGCGAGGCACTACCTGGGGAAGTACATCGGGAAGGAAAAGCAGAAGGGGTTGCCCGCGGGCGTTGATGGTGCGGGGCGCTGGTGGGGTCGGTCGCGAGGCCTTCGGTTGGCGCTGCTGGAAGACATCGTGTGGCTCGATCGAGGCGACATGTTCAGGCGTCCGGCCCAACTTCGAATCGTTCGGGGCCTGCGCGGATACATACAGCGTCGGTTCCGACGACGGTACCGAGGCGCCGCGTTCCTCGATTTCGGCGGCGCGCTGTCAGCGAAGTTGGTTGAGCTGGCGGCGCGGTTGCGCGAGTTCTACGGATGGAGTCCCAGCTTGGTCGAGCGACTGGAGAGGAGCGGTTGGGAAGTGATTCAGGAAGGGACTGAGGATGGACATGCAGCGGCTAGTGTCGAGGATCAAGCAGCATCAGTTGGAGAAGAGGCAGAAGGAGTTGGAGCGGAGACAGGAAGCGATGGCAGAGGCGCTCAGCAAGCGAAGCTCTGGCCCGCGACCCGATAATCGAATGACGACGAAAGAAGCCGCGGAAATGCTGCGGGTCCACCCAAAGTCCGTGGGCCTGTGGCGCAAGCGCCGGAATCTACCTTCCAAGAAGAATGGTCGAAGCGTAGTGTTCATCCGTGGCGACGTCCTTCAGTGGCAGGCTCTGCAGGAGAGCTGATGCCGAAACTGCCGAGGGGGATGTTTCTGAGGAAGGGGCGCGGGTACTACACGCGCCGCTGGACGGACGGGAATGATCGCTGGCTCGCGTTGGGCCCGGACTTCGACGAGGCGTGCCGCAAGCTTCGGAATGCCGAGCGAAGCGAGGTGCCGGTGGTCCGGCTCACCCTGAAAGAGGCGGCTGCCAAGTGGCTCGAAACCTACGTGGCCAAGAATCGGGCGCCTAAACAACGGGTGAAGGCCGCTCAACGGGTGCGTGACTACTTCGAGCCGTTCATGGGTTACAAGCTGCTCTCGCGGGTCGACAAAGAAGACCTGCGGGCGATGCGCCTATGGTTGAAGAGGCAAGAGAAGAAGCCGCTTTCGGTGCGCCACATCCTGGCCGACGTGAAGTGCTTCTTCCGATGGTGCGAGGACGCGAGCTGGCTGGACCGGGCCCCGATCCAACACCGGTTGCTTCCCAAGTCGCAGGAGCGCCCGCCGGATCGTCTGGACGATGCCGATGTGGAGCGCCTGTTGTCGGTGCCGGAGCCTTACGCATTCATCGTGCGGCTGGCATTGGGAACCGGACTTCGCTGGGGCGAGCTCGCGAGGCTCAACAGCAACGACCTGGAAGTGGCGCGTTCCGAGGGGGAAGTACGCAGGGCATCCTCGTGGTGCGTCACACCAAGTCGTGGCGAGTTCGCAGGATTCCGTTGCAACGAGCGCTCTACGATGAACTGCGGATGCGGGTCGGTCGGTTTCTGCCGATCATCAATCCGTTGGGCTTCGCTCGCATGGTGCGACGGTATTCAGGCGTCGCGACGTTCCACGCGCATCAGCTACGGCACACATTCGCGTGCCGCTGGCTGGAACGCGGCGGCGGCCTCGCGGCGCTGCAACAAATGCTCGGCCACTCGTCCATCGTGACGACGCAGCGCTGTGCGCGAATCAGCGACGACATGGTGCGGCGGGACGTGGAGAGGTTGGAGGCGGTGAGGTGAAATCCGAAGGGGCGCGTCCAAGCCGGATCCGTACGGTCCTGGTCATTGCAGGCCGGGTCCTGCTGGTATGGGCGTCGCTGTATATTGCCGGGTTCGGATGCACCTCATTGGTGTTCTCTAGCGGACAGCAGTGGCAGGTGTACGTACCGTCGCTCGTGTTGGCCGTGGTCACCATGTGGCTGGCGACTCGTGGGCTTCCTCTGCGTCGGGCGAAAGCAGTAGGGGCGCCACCGGAGGCCAATCTGAAGCCGGATCTGTAGCCAGTGACCCTCCGCCGGGTTGCGCGACGCCGCTAACTCGTGTAACTACACCGGCGGAGAGGTGCGAGAGTGGTTGAATCGGGCGGTCTCGAAACGGGAAGCGCCCATATTGCTAACGAACTCACGAAGACGTGTCGCCACTTGATATTACGCGACGGCCCAAGAGATTGTAGCCTCTTGGGCCTCGTCGTTTTCGTGGACATGGATGGACACAAATGGACAATAAACCACGGCATTCCAGTAGCAGATCAGTAGCAGGGCAGATTCGATGCAGACGAGGTCCCCTGCCAAAGGCGGCTGCGGCTGCGCGCCCCCTCGATGGATATCAGGCCGAATGGGCCTAGGGCGTTACGCGATGTCATCGAGTTCGCCCTATCGGTGTCGCGCCCCCGCTTGCTTGTGCGCACTCCCGATCTTTTCGAGTCTTCTCCGCTCGCGGGTTGCGGGTGGACTGGGTGTGAGGTGGCGTGTGGCTTCGATTAGCTCAGGTGGGGCGCCGGGGCGGCGGGCAGCCTCAACTAGCCATTCGTACCCGGTCGCGCTATCGCCTGCCTGCACGAACGCGGTCGCGGCGTCGAACGCGTAGCCGGAGCTGTCTCGGAACACGGTCGCGAGCTGGCGGAACTCGGCGGCGGCACTACGCCAGTTCCTTCCACGGGCGAATGCGTAGGCGAGCATTAGTCGATCGTGCTCCCAGCGCGGATCGCGCTGGAGAGCGCCTATGTCTCCGAGCACCGTCGTCGTGACTGCCTTCGTCGTGTCGCCCAAAGCCACCTCGTAGAGCGTACCGGCCTGGTCGACCCGGAAGAAGTGATCGCCGCCCCCGATCTCCCCCGCCACCGGCGGGCGGTAGGCACTGTAGGGACCGGCTTGGAGCGTATGGTCGCGATACCACACCCGCACCGGCAGTCCGTCAACGGAGAGGAATGCGATTGTGTTGGGGAGCCCCGCGAACCAGAGCCGCGAGTGCGGCGCGAGCCGGGGATAAAGTGTGAGGAGCCGAGTTCGAATCACACGGATGGACGCTCCAGCGCGCCGTTGATAGGCGGCATCGCCCCAGTCCGAGGATGGGGTCGCGGCGCGCCCCGCGCTGATGAACGCCAGTGCGGAGAGGAGCACCATCGCCATGCCTGTCCGCCTTGCAAGAACGCTCCCGGCCGCAAGCCAGAGTCCGAACCCCGCGAACTGCGCGTAGTGCGTGTGCCAGCCGAGTCCGGGGAGCAGGAGCGGCAGCGCGCCGCAGGTCCACCAAGTCAGCGCGAACGGCAACACGCCACGCAGCTCCACGGTGGGTGCGCCGCTGGGTACATGAGTACTCTGTTCATCAAGACGCGCAAGCAGCTTGACGAAGCAGAGGAGCAGGAGTGCACCGCGGAGCCCGTCCCACCACACCGATTTCCAACCGCCGTCGGGAAGCGGCCACGCATCCAAAGAGAACGCAGTGAGTACGCTCTTCAGGACAGCAAGCCATGGCGCGACTGCGCCCGGCGCGCGTACCAAGGGGACCGGGGTCCCGGTCCAGAGCCCGCCAAGCAGCAGCGAGTGCGCGAGCGTCCATGCAAGCGCCACGGCGAACGAGGGCGCCGCCCGGAGCAGTGACTTGGACCATGGCCGACGGTCCCAGAAGTCGAGGGCGAAGAAGAACAGGAGCATGGGCGCCGCTGACTCCTTACTCAGGAGCGCGAGCGCGTAGGCCAGTGCTGCCCATCCGACTCGGTCCGCGCGCCAGGCCAGCAAGGAGAGCAGCGAGAGCAGCAGCATCCACAAATCCTGTGCGCCACCCGACCACAAGAGAAGAACGGCCCAGCCAGGCATCGTCGCCGCCCCGGCCACTGCGATTGAGGCTGCGGGCGCACCCACGAGCCGCCGCAGGAAGGCCCAAAGTGCTGCGAGAACGCCGCACGCGAGAACCAGATTCACCAGATGAAACGGCCATTCTACAGGCCCGAATGCACGCTGGAGCCACCAGTAGTGGAACTCGCGTGACCATGGTCGCCACCAAGTGAGCGCAACGTTGGGGGGCCCCCATAGCGCTCCGAAGCCCCTACCCGCCACCTTGTCGAGGAACACGTAATCATCGTTCAGGAACGGAATTACAAACGCATCACGATAGCGGACGAACAGGAACAGGCTTGGCAATAGCGAACCGATCGCCCGGACGTGGCGCACCGGGGGCAGTAGGACCCTGCCGATCTTGCGCACACGCTCCAGAATGGCCGGAATCCTTCCGAGGAGCGTGGCCGGACCGTCAGCAAGCGTGCTGGGTGGCTTGTCGGTATCCTCCGGAACGATCGCTGTTACATACTGTTGCACGAGCTCGCGTCCGTTTGATAGCCCGCGCCGATGCAATTCCTGTTCGAACTCGGCTAGGACATGGCGAATCGTTGGGCGCGCCGCAGGCTCCTTGCGTAGCATCTCGCGAATGAGCTGGCTTAAAAGGGGCGAAAGCTCTGGCCGTAGGACTTCAATCCGCGTCGGCTCGTCCTGACGCACCCGCCGGAGATGCTCCTCGAGTCCCACACTGGGATCAGCGAACGGTTTCTCGCTAGTGAGCACATAGTACGCAACCACCCCGAGCGAGAAGATATCTGATGGCAGATCGGGATTCTGCATCTGCGTCTGCTCAGGAGACATGAACCCAAATGTACCTGCCAGCCTGGGCGTGGTCGTCGACTGTTCCACGATGCGGAGTCGCCGCCCCAACCCCAGATCCATGAGCCGCGCGATTCCTCCGCGGTCCACCATCACGTTAGCGGGCTTCAGGTCGCGATGTACAATCCCTCGTTCGTGTGCGTGCTCGAGCCCACGCGCGATGTCGCGTAGGATCAGGAGCAGGACGTTCAGGTCCGGCGGCGCGGGGAGTTGCAACAGCTGTTCTAGGTTGATACCGTGGACGTACTCCATGACAAGGTAGGGCATGCCCTCGGTGGTCCCGAAATCCATCGCGCGCGCGACGTTCTCATCGTGCATCTGCCCGAGGGTTCGCCCCTCCCGCCTGAAGTCCTTGACCGCGCGTGGATCCCAACTCATGTTACGCGCGAGAACTTTGATTGCGACGAAGGTCTCGAGTTCCGGGTGCCAGGCCTTGAACACTTGCCCCATGCCACCCTTACCGAGACTGCGTACGACGCGAAAGCGTCCGATTCGCCGGGGTGTGGGCCATGTAGAGGCGGAGGAATGAATGCCGGGGTCATCTTGAGACATAGACCCTCAGTTAGCGGGATTCTGACCGATGGCAGGGTACCTTGCTGTTGCGCACTTCGGGGCTAGGAACGCCCTGTTGAAGAAGGTGCTCTCGATGGCGGCGGAAAGCGAAAGTCACTGGCGGGCGCAGACCTCACGACGCGATGCGCTGCCGCCGAAAGCAGGAATCCGTCCAAACCAGGAGCTGCGCGCGAGTCACTGGAACACACGCCGAAGCCCAGAATTCACTGGTCAGAAGTGAGGTCGCCTTCTCTGGATGATCCGGCAACGCGTGGACACGGCAGGACGGCGATGGGCTTTGAGGGGCAGCCAAACTTCCCTACTTGCTTTCGACTACGGGCGCCTGGGCCGGTCTTCCCGCGAGCCACTGCAGTACCCTCGGAAAGGGATCCGGAATCGCTAGTGACAGGTCGGCTGCCATCAGTCTGGCGCGCGTCGGTTTCCCGATGTTCGGGTACTTCTGGCACTCGGCTTGGTAGGCCCTTTCACCGAGCACTCCCCGCAAGTGATCCTCGAAGTTCCGCGAAAGTTCCCACACTTTCAACGACCCGTCCGACTTCTCAAGGGCCTTAAGGCTGGCATTGAAGGTCCGCTCACTGTCTCGATCATCTTTGAAGTCCGTTGAGTCAGAATCGAAGACCGCGCCGACTGGGATCCCGAACGAAGACGTGATCGCAATGAACTCAGGTAGATTGCGCTTGCCACCGACCTCAACGATCGTCGCACCATCTCGATCGAGATCCACGCCGAGCCGCCTTGCGTACTCGGGCAATGCCAGTTTCTCGGTGTCGCCTTCCACAAACAACACGCGTGAAGCAAAGAAGAGCTCGTTGCGCTCAGGGTCGAGTTCCTTTAGCAGCTTCTCCCGGCGCTTGGGATCACTCGGCAAAGCGGAGGGCGTTGCAAGCGTCCCGGCCGGCCCCCGACGAAGGATGACCACGTCGGTGTAGTCCGGGACTGCGACAAAGTGCGTTGAGTGTGTGGTGTAGATGACCTGATTGGTCCTGCCAATCTCGCGAAGCGTTCGGTAAAGAGACCGTTGCATCTGCGGGTGTAGGAACATCTCAGGCTCTTCGATCAGAATGATCGCACCCTGTCTACGTCGCTGCTCAAATGCTCGGAGGATCGCGAGCACCAAGGCGTTCTGCACTCCTTCACCAAGCTCCGTCGCGCTAATCGAGAAGCCCCCCTCGCGGACGCGCAAGTCGAGAGACTTGTAGAAGTCCATCGAATCAAACGGGGAAAAGAAGAAGTCCAGCTTCTCGGAGTCCGTCGAAGGATCGAATCCTAGCTGATGAAGCGCGTTGTCCTTGATCGCCTTCTCCAGCGCTACGAGATCCGTGGTTCGAAGGACTTTGAGCGCTTCTCCCATAAGCTCTTGGAATCTCTCAAGTCGAGGCATCTCAACTTGGCCTCCACCGGGGCCCGCGCTCGTAATCGTGTTCTTGGGATCCCGCAGCCCGCGATCAATGTCTTCGAGCAGCGGCCGGAGCAGCGAGTACCGCGCACCAGGAAGATGCTCCTTGAGGCTGCGATTCGTTCCAATGTAGATCAGTGGAACCGCATCGCGCACGTCGCTCGGTATGCCAACGACTGGCTCGTACTTGTGTTGCTCGCCCTTCCTGGGCGGTTTGCCGACAACCATGACCGCCCCGCCCTTGCGGTCGATGCAATCTTGCTCAAGCCTGCGTTCGCCCTTTCGTGAGCCGATCTTGTAGCGCGTCCATTTGAACGTCACTCCAAACACGTCGGAGGGCGGAGCTCCCTTCACCTTGTTAAAGGCAATGGCGGGATCGAATTTCAAGGCGATCTCGATGTCAGTCGAGGGCTCGCGTAAGTAGACGTCGTCCTCCACAAACGAACTTGAGGACACCCAATCGCGCCCCATTACACGCCGAATCGCTTCAAGCAGGTTGCTCTTGCCCGCATTGTTAGGACCCACGAGCGCGCAGCCCTGTGGCAGCTCTAGGTCGACATCGCGAAGTGAGCGAAAGCCTTTGACGGTGACGTGGGAAATACGCATAGCCTAAGCACACCACGGGGGCCGACATTTGTCCAGAGGCCACCGCTCTAGACAGCACCTGCGTTCCGCAGTGGATGCCTAGAGATCTGTGCGCGCAGGTGCTGCGTGCTAGCCGCGAGGTAGAGCGTCGTCGACTTGATGTCGCTGTGCCCCATCATCCTCAAGAGAGCGTAAATATCGCAGCCGCCTTCGAGCATCAAGGTCGCGAAGGTGTGGCGCAGAGTGTGTAGGTGGAAGCGGGGCGTGGGTGCCTTCTGCAGAGACACGATTACCCGTCGGAGGCCATCGACGGAGAGGACCTCGTCACGTCGGACTGACGTGAAGACCTCGGCACAGCGCTTGCCTGTTGCCTTCCGCTCCTCAAGGTAGCGCCGCAAGGTTCCTGCAAGGGCGGGCTGCACGGGCACATAGTGATCCTTTGAGCCCTTGCCCTGGCGCACGAGAGTGGATCGCCCATCTAGATCAAGGTCGGTGAGGACCAGTCGTAAGAGCTCCGTGCGACGGAGACCGGCATACAGACACGTCGCGAGCAGCGCACGATTGCGGCTGTGGTGGAACCGTGAACCGGTCCTGGCGTTCGCCACCAGTTCGAGGAGCCGCTGGGCCTCCTGAAGGGAGAGCCGTGCCGGCAGTCGCCGCTCGAGCCGTGGTAGGCCGAGCGGACGCGCGCCGGGATGCGAGCTGCTCTTGAGCATGGGCGCTGGACGTGGCAGCCGCCGGACCCACGTCCAGCACACGGCACATCGTCAGCACGCTGTGCTCTCAGCGGTGAGCCTTTGGAGTGCCCCCTGATCTGAGGACCACCGGATATGGCAGGATTCCCCGGTCCACGGAGGATCCTGCATGCGGAAGAGCCGGTTCACGGACGAGCAGATCGTCGCCATCGTTCGCGAGAGCGAGGGCATGACGGTCGAGCAGTGCGCGAAGAAGCACGGCATCACCCCGACGACGCTGTTCCGGTGGCGCAAGCGGTTCGGGGGCCTCGACGCCAGCCAGGCCGCGGAGTTGCGGCAACTGCAGGCGGAGAACGCGCGACTGAAGAAGCTGCTGGTGCAGCGCGAGCTCGACATCGACATCCTGCGGGAGATCAACGCAAAAAAATGGTGAGCGCACAGGCTCGCCGCGAACAAGTGGACTTCGCCGTCGGTCGTGGGGCGTCGGTCCGCCGATCCTGTGCGCTGCTGCAGGTGAGCCGTTCGGCGCTGGGCTACACGAGTACGATGCCGGCCCGCGATGCAGAGTTGGCGACCGAGTTGATCGAGATCTCGGCGGCGCACGCGGCCTACGGGCATCGGTTCGCCTGGGCGTTGCTGCGGCGTCGCCAGTGGCGGGTGAACAAGAAGCGGGTGCGCCGGGTGTGGCGGGCGCTGGGATTGCACGTGCGCAAGAAGAAGCGCCGGAAGATTCACACCGGCCAGGCGCGGGTATTCGCGGCGACGGGACCGAACCAAGTCTGGGCGTACGACTTCACGCTCGATCGCTGTGCCAACGGGCAGGTGCTGAAGTCGCTGTCGATCGTGGACGAGTGGACCCGCGAGTGCCTGGCCATCGAGGTCGGCTCGTCGCTGACCGCCGTGCGCGTCATCGCCGTGCTCGAGCGGCTGTTCCGGCAGTACGGGGCCCCGCAGGTGTTGAGGAGCGACAACGGCCCCGAGTTCATCGCACGGGCCCTGAAGATCTGGACATTGCTGCACCACAGCGAGACGGCGACGATCGACCCCGGCAAGCCGTGGCAGAATGGCAGCGTCGAGAGCTTCCATGCGACGTTTCGACGCGAGTGCCTGGACGCCGAGTACTTCGCGCACTTGCGCGAGGCGAAGATCCTGATTGAGCAGTGGCGGTGGGAGTACAACACGCAGCGGCCGCACAGCAGCCTCGGCTATCGCACGCCGGCGGAAGTCGGCGGAGAGGCCCGCGCGGCAATGATGTCTAAGTCGAGTGGCCCCGAGATCGGCGATCCTGGGGCAACCTTGGAAGCCGCAGTCGAGGGAAACCAAGTCGAAGCTCACCCCATCACGCCGGAGACCCTGTCATAGCCGATGGTCCGAGGATCGGGGACACTCCACCTTGACGAACTCGTACGTCCCGCGGACTCGACCAGTGCTCGGCTTCGTGGACATCGGCATTGCCCTCCCGGGCTGCTAGCATGCCATCAGCTGTCCACCAATCCCTGGGATCTCCACCAACTTGCGTATCTGTCGATAGTGCTGTTATCCACAGGAGGATGAGATGGCCGCACGTCCAAGCGTGGTGCACGGTACTCTTCGCGTACTGCTGCATGACACGCTGCGCACCATTGTGCATGACACGACGGTCGTGCGGGACACACTCACGGCGTTTAAGGGAGCGGTCCCCTCCCCGCTGCGCGTTGAACTGCTTGACCACTTCGTCGCGAAGGACTGGATCAACGTCGCAGTCGCTCTCGGGGCAGCTTGGTTGGGCGCGTGGATTGGTGCGAGGCTGACGAGAAAGGCAAGCATCGAGGCGTTTGAGAATGAGCAAAGCACCCGCCACAGGGACGCCGCCGACAGATTCCGGCGGCGTGTTCTGAGCAATCTGCGCCGCGTTGCGCGGCTGTGTGGGGAGCTGCAGACCCACGAGCCCATGAAGGCTTTCCGCGAGACGGTAGGCGAGGAACTCGAAGTCGCGTGGAACTTGTACTACCACGTTGCCGACCCGATCTTCTTTTCATCGCGGAACGATCTACCGGAGCGCATCGACGCATTCTTCGTGCGCATTCATTCGCTCGCCGAGCACATCAAGGCGATCCGCGCCGAGACAACCTCGGCAGTTGTCGGAGGGCAGTCGGCGGGGGCTATGGGGTTCGTCTACCTGCCGCACGGATCGCTTCCAGATCGACGCAAGCGGGTGTCAGAAGAAGCCACGGCGCTGAACAGTCAGGCGATGGCTCTCTTAGGAGAGATTGAGCCGCAGTCTACCGAAACACCCGCTGAGTCGGGAGGCGAGATGAAGCAATAACGTTGCCCGACTCCCTCGGACGCGCCTAGAGCGGCGGCTTGTTCGGTCCCGGCCCAATCACAGACTCTATGCGGTGCTGTAGCTTCAGTTTGAACACGGCGCAACCGTCGGCCGAATCGTCCCAGCCCAGAAAGTTGAAGTGGGCGACGTCAAAGTGCAGTCGCTTCTTGTCGAGCGTCGCTTGCTTGCATGTCCAGATCACCGGCAGGCCGAGACCGAGGGCAAACCCCGCTTCAAAGTAGACACCACCACGAGAACCGGTGAAGTCCGCCACGATGAATCGGCTTTGACGAATCTGCGCAATGATCTCGTCGTCGATCCGGTTCACGTGCTCGTGCAGGTTGATGACTTGCGGCTCGTACCCGGCGTCACGGATGGCTGCCTGAAGGCCATCGTCTCGTAGGGTCTCGAGCCCGGGGTGGAACCACATGGCCACGAACCCTACGCGGCTTGTGCTTGGCTTGTGGCGCATTTCCGCGAGGCGCGCCCATCCTGGGGCGGCAATCTTCACTTGCGTAACGTTGTTCACAAGTACCGTGGGATTCTTCACCTGAAGCTGGCCAAGATCGCTGCCAAGGTACTCCTGCGTCAGGTAGGCCAGCTCGACCGCATCCCACGCCTGCGTCCGGGCGAGCAGGCTTGGACTATCACATTGAACCGGAATAAGACGACCTGGCGCCGGGCTGGTATGCGCCAAGATCGCGAGGAGGCGATCGCCCTTCTCGGCTACACTCAAGGGTCGCATTGCGAGCAGGCGCGGCACCTGCGGAGAAGTAAAGCGAGTCCTTGGGTTCTCCGAGAGATAGCCAGAGATCGTCGCGCGCTGCGTGTCGCCGACCTTTGGCGAGGCCAGCAGGTCTCTCGCTTCTTCAGTCGTGGTGAACGTGCCGCAACGTGGGCAGCGGACGTCGAGGTCAGTGCTCATCGCATTCGGAGATTCAACCCTCGCATCCTCACGTTGGCATACGGGGCAGATTGAGCGGTCCATCGTGGGAGCCTACGGCTCCAGTTACCACCCTCACAAGCCCACGCCATCGACGCACCCGCTGCACCGTGAGGCGAAGTGCCAGGGCGATCCCGAGCACCCGGCTGATCGGTGCCAACGGCCGGCCCGTTACCGCTCGGACACCCCGTAGAAGCGTGGTCTTTGTTCTTACCTCGTCACGCATCGCGCGCAGGATCTCCAGGTCCACCGCCCGTTTCCCGATCAGCCGCTCGAGCTCGCGAAGCTTCTGCTGCGCCGCCAGCGGTTCGCTCGAACGTCGAGTGGAGACGTATACTGTGCCTTGCTGGTGGGCGCCCGCTTGGGCGAAGCGCACGCGCGCCCGGCACGAGAACCGAGGAGGAGACATGGGGCTGCTGGACAAGCTGAAGTTCCAACTCTGGGACGACGTCGGCGCCGTCGTCGACCTGATCGCGAAGTGGCGCCCACGCAAGTGTGAAACCGAGAAGGACTTCGAGAAGTCGCTGTACGCCTACCTGCACGAGGCGTTCGAGGACACGCAGATCACGAAGCAGTTCGCGCAGGGTCGCATGCGCGCGGACCTCATGGTTGGGGGGAAGGTCATCATCGAGCTGAAGCACAACCTCGATTCCACGGCGAAGCTCCAGAGGCTCATCGGCCAACTCAGCCAGTACGACTCCTGGAAGGGGCGCGTCATCGTTCTCTTGACCGGGGAGACGGAGCCGAACCTTCTGAAAGAGCTGAAGCAGTTCATCAGGAAGCAGGGGTGGGACGACCTGGATGGCGAGAAGGTGACAATCACTCAGAAGTAGCGGCGCGGTTGTGCATCACCGCATCAATCAACGCTTGCAACCGTCGCAAGTCGAGAACAAGGAGTAAGATAGGCGTGGCCCCCGCAGCGCTCCGGGCGATCTTCACTGATGTGGTTCTAGAGCGACTCAGGCGTGCGCCCGAGACGGAGCCGCTGAGCTTCCGACTACATGTACTCACTGGCGAGAGCCTCGGGGATGGCCCGGAGCACGAGCATCGTGCGCGTTTCTGCGAGGCCCAACGTGGAGCGTGGGCTGCCTATGTGGAAGCCGCTGTCGCGTGTGGCCTGTTCGACGAGCCGCATAGGAGCGAACTCGTATCGCGCCTCTCGGGCGTGCATGACGAGAACTTCCGGTCGGCGATGGCGGAGTGCGAAGCGGCATGGTACCTCGGCAGCAAGCTCGGCCTCGCCGTGTCTGCTCGGCCCCCGGGCGGTGGCAATAGCGAACTCGAACTTCTTGTGACGCTGCCCGACGGCGATGTGCACGTCGAGGTCAAGGCACCCTTCCGTGATGCAATCGCCGATGGGATCGTTCGACATGTGGACGACTCAGACATCCTCGACCGTTGCCTTGCCGACGCGTCGAGGCAGTTCAAGAAGTCGACGCGCAATCTCATCATGCTGGTTGGCAGGATAACACTCGGGACTCGTGCTCGCCGCTTCTTCATTGACGCCTTCTACGCCACGAGGAAGTGGCTCATCACGAAACACCTCGTCACGCACACGACCGGGCCGCTGCGGACCGAGTTCGAGCCCACTGGCCGGTTCCTCAAGGTGTGGCCCGGCAACAAAGGGCCGAGACACACGCGAGTCTCCGGTGTGCTCTACGTAGAAGAGCGCATTCGCGACTACCGTAGGCCCGACGGCACCCTCGGACTCCGAGCCGAGCACGACGTCCTTATGTTCCACAACCCAAACGCGCTTCACCCGCTTCCCGAAGGACCTTGGGGTGACTGCCCACAGCTGGTCACACGTGGCGAAGCGATGGAATGGACGGATGGGGCGGATGTCTGAGCCTTCGGAGCGGCCCCCGCGCCCGTCGGGGCTACTCAAGTACATCGCGCTCGAGCGCTTGGACGCCCTCCGGCTCCGACACCAACGTCGCCTCCGGTCTCACGCAGAAAGAAGTTGATAGCCTCCGCCAGCTCCTGGAGAAGGAGTGTGGCGTGGTCTGGTCGAACGCTGAAGCCTGGCAGCGAGCGAGAGAGCTCCTGGCCTTCGCCAAGATCCCGCTCCGGGCGCTGCCAAGTCAGTCTGAGGACGAAGCGCACGATGGTCGAGGGCATTGACGTTTGAGACATGCGGTCCTAATGTGAAACCATGAGTACCAAGACCATGGGTTCAGATCCTGAGCTCAAGCATGCCAAGACGGTCTTTCTGGCAAACGCGCGAGCGCTCAAGAAGCTCGCGAGAGATCCGAAGCACCGCAACGCACTGGTCTTCGTCGTGGCGAGCGCGTTCATCGAGTATCTGAGTAAACTAGTGTTCACCGGCACAGGTGCGAAGGAATACAAGAAGTTCGTGCGCTCGTACCTCGCCAGGACCAGGAAACGGTACCGCACCTTTACCTACCGGTTCACGGGTGCGCCCGCAAAGCGAGATCTGCCGGAGCAAATGTACCACGTGCTTAGATGTGGAGCGGTGCACGGCTATTCACTCGTTCCAGATCAAAGAGCCATAGCTCACGGGGGGCGGACGAGATCAATAGTGGTAGCTCATCGGATCTCGAAGAATACCCACCTGTCGCTCAGATACCTTGGCGGGCAACCGACCTGCGTCTTCATTGCCGAAGATTTCGCGGCGGATATTGAGGCCACGGTCCAGCACATCATCAGCGAGGCTAGGAAGAACAAGGCGCTGGCCAAGCGGATTGCCGACCGCATGAGAAAGCATCCGCCGATACAGGGCGGGTTTGCCCTGACGGCAAAACGCTAGTATTGGACGGGGCGTCCGATCACAAACGTATGAGGCATTGGAGGTGGTGCTTAGGATGTCACCGCTATGCGCGCGTCAACCCACCTTGCTAGAGTGAGATGCTTCTGGTCTGACGGCGACACTGAAGCGTGGAAGAGGCGGAAAGTACTCTGCTTTGTGCAACCAGGTTCGCAGGTTCTTCACGACGCTCAGGCGTACAATTCTCGTACGCGTCCACCCCCCTGCACTGGGGACAACTCGGCTGGTACGGCTAACCTTGGCGGCAGTTGTCCACTTCTCCTGGGGGAGAAGACGCGACCTGGCGCGCAGAATCCTGGGTGGCGGCGAGGACGTGCGAACTGAGAGTGCTGTTCGCTGATCTTCTGCCTGCCGGGGTCAATGGTCTTACTCGTAACCACGATCCCTATGACCCAGAGCCACAGTCTCCTTGATACCCCTCCTGAAGCCGCCCCCGAACCAAGCTCCGGCTCAGACATCAGCGTCGCCTCCGCTCTCACCCAGAAAGAAGTTGATCGCCTCCGCCAGCTCCTGGAGAGGGAGTGTGGGGTCGCGTTGTCGAACGCGGAAGCCTGGCAGCGAGCAAGAGAGCTCCTGGCCTTCGCCAAGATCCTACTGGAATCGCTTCCTCCCAGACGGTCAGGCTCGGGCCTATCTCGGCTGTAGAACAAAACGCACCCGCGCCACAACGATTGACGTCAGTCAGCGTAGCTCCAGTGCCACCACTCGGGGGCATAGCCCAAGAAGCCCGCTTTGCTCAAAGCCGACCTCAGCTTGCGGCGATTCCGCCTCGCTTCGCCCTCGAGGGGAGTAAGCCTTTTCCTGCCCTCGAAATAGTCCAATGCTGCCCTCGGGGTGAGATCGTCATGGTCCGTTCCCATGTATAGCTCGACGCCTTGGCGGTCGACGATCGTAATGTCGAAAGAACCGCCGTTTCGGTGAGTATCAGGACGCGTAATCACTGCCCGAGGCCGGCCGCCGAACCGGTAGAGTAGGTCAAGGCGTGCACGTTGCGAGCGCCGCGGGTACATCAGACGCAATCGTCTGCGGAAGCTTCCAAGCATAGCGCGCTCAACCTTCCGGGTTCGCCACGCATCCCATACCTTGAACCTAAACCCAACCGGCAACATGGCCTCTGCATCGACCAGGGCTCGGGCGGCGGATTCCCGTGCGTAAAGTCGCGGAGATCTTGACCAACCAAAGAAGTAGTACCGGGGTTCGAGCAAGAACCCGAACGACGCTAAGTCAACGAACTTTCGAGAACTTGCACTGTGGTACGATGGCGTGTAAACGGCTCGTGAGTTTTTCCCGTCCATAGTTTTAGTCTACGCGACCAAGGGATTCTGTCAATGCACCGCTCCAGTCCAAACCTGTGAACTTCGATCCTCCATCTCCTGCCAGCAAAGTTGCCTTCGTCAGCTCGACTGTGTACGACCTTGAACGCGAGCGCTCACTCCTCCGCTCCGTCCTCGAGGACTTCGTCGGTCCCGTGCGATTCACCGCTCTGCTGAGCGAAGACCCAGCATTTCCCCTGACTCCCCTCGATCTAGCCGAGAAACATTCCTATCAGATCTGCCTCGACAAGATTGCCGAGGCTGACTATTTCCTTCTCCTTATCAAGAATCGGTACGGCGCCACCAATGTCCCGGATGGCGACGACATGATCTCGATCACTCACCGCGAATACCGGGAGGCGTACCGGCTTCGCCTACCGCTCTTTACGTTTGTCGATCGTAGGACGTGGAACGCGCGAAATCGTCATAAGAAGGGCAACGTCCAGCGATTCGTCCCGAGCACCCAGTTGCGAGTGTTTGACCTTTTGGATGAAATCACCCGTCAGCCGCGAAGCATGTGGCTTAACATCTACCGAAACCCCAGGGACATTCGGACCGTTGTCGAGAGGGCACTCTTTTCCTTCGACGATTCGGTCTTCGTGGCCGATGTTACGATCCCCGATGGAACGATCGTGCACGCGAACCAGACGTTCGAGAAGATCTGGGAGATCCGCAATAATGGTTGTGTGATATGGGAGAACCGGCGACTGCAGGAGGACAATACTGGGGCTTCGGGCCTCGTGCCGGCCGAGGGGAGGATAGAAGTTCCGCGAACTCTCCCCGGAAGCACGGTGAGACTTAGTGTCACCTTCAAGGCACCGCCATATCCATGCACCTGTGAGTCCTATTGGAAGATGATCGGCCCCGATGGACGCCTTCTGTTCCCGAACAAGAAGGGTCTGTATTGTCGTATTAAGGTCGTCTTTTGACTCTGCGGCCTTGGTCCTGATAACGAAGCCCTAGCGGGTTCGGTATTCAGGATGCGGGCGCGAACCATTAGCGTCACGCACGGACGAAGTCGTGAGCGTCAGTACGTCCGCCCCCCTTGTGAGATCAAGCTGCGTGTGGTGCGGTCTCACGAGGCTCGTTGGTGAAGCGCGGAAGCGGCGGGAAATACGCTGCTTTCTGCAACCACCTTCGGAGGTCCTTCGCGACGCTCAAGCAGTGTATATTCGACCCTCCGCCAGACAGGAACGAGAACGGTTCCTTGGCTAGGTAGACGCATTTCTTGTCCTCGACGATCCAGTTGGAACTCACCGCCTGGAGAATCTGCCGGCGTCCAACGGGATCGTCCTTGGCCTTCAAGAACGCGGCGGGCGCGGTGGCCGAGAACTCGAGGATCTCCGCAGCGCGGTCAACCAGTTGCTCCGTGGTGCTGGCGGGCTGGGTGAGCTTCTGACGGAGACTCGCCTTCCTCGCCTGCAGATCCGCGCGACGGGGCTCGAATGTCTCGTCGTCGATCTGGTCGCGCTGCTTCATGGTCACGAGCCGACCCCACTCCTGCTCGGTGGCTGCCAGGGCCGCTCGGAGGGAGTGGCGGGTGGTCTCGTGTCGGGCCTTATCGCGGCTGAGGTCGCGCCGGAGGTTCTCGAGGATCCATTGACCGGTCTCGGGTGGGACGGCCAGGCGCCGCAGATCGTTCAGGATCTGGGTTTCGAAGACGTGCTCGGGCAGAGCCGGTGCCGTGCAGTGGCGAGGGGCAAGGCGGCCACGGCAGCGGTAATACAGGTACGTCTTGCCGTTCGGCCGCGGGTGCAGTTCGGGGGTGAGGACGCCCTGGCACTGCCCGCAGCGCAGCATCCCCGAGTAGGCGAATTCGTGCTTGCTGGGGCGTGGCCGGCTCGATCGGCCGAGGATCTCCTGGGCACGGTCGAACTCCTCCTGGGTCACCATTGCCGGCCAACGGCCGGTCCACGTCTCGCCCGTGGCACGGTGAAGGGGTAGGCCGAGGTAGAAACGGCTCTTGAAGATCTTGTAGACGAGCTGCACCTGGATGAGATTGCCCCCTGCGTGGGAACTTTTCGGCGTGCGGAGGCCCAGCTCGTCGTTGGCGTACTTCGCGATCTGGCTCGGGCGCATGGCCCCGCTCAGGAGCATGTCCCAGAGGCGGCGGACGAGATCGAAGCGGAGCGGATCCTTGATGGTCTCCTTCGTCCCGCGCTCCTCCAAGTAGCCGATCGGGGGGCGATAGCTCGGCCAGCCGCGTTCGCGCCGGGCCCGCATCCCGCGCTTGATGTTGGCGCGCAGGTCGTCGATGAACTTGGTGGCTACCCCGAACTCGAACCCGGCCATGAAGCGGTCGTTACCGTCGCCCGTGTAGGTCCGGTCCGGCGTGATGACCGACTGCAGCCGGTGGTCGGCCAGCGCTTGCAGGACGCGGCCCGTATCGGCGTGGTTCCTGGCCAGCCGGTCCGCTTTCCAGCACAGGATCGACCCGACCTCACCGCGGTCCACCCGCCGCATCAGTTGGTCGAAGACCAGTCGGCCCGGTGCCTTCGCCGAACGGGCTTCGGTCAGGACATCGCTCACCACCAGGCCCTGCCGAAGCGCGACGAGCTTCAGTTCCTGAATCTGGGAATCGATCGAGAGGACCTGGCGGTCGTCGGACTCGGTGGATTTTCTGGCGTAGATGACGTGGGTGGACATGCGAGGTGAAGGTTCACTGGTATCAATTCAACATGGGAGGAAATCCGTCAAGGTTGCAGGAGCGAGGACGTGCGAACGGACACAAGATCACGCCCCCTTGGGTGGCAAGGAGTTGAGGAGCACCTTGGCGAACGCCAGTACCTCGATAGCCCGGGTCCAGGCGGCTTCCATCGTCAGTTCGACACCGCACTCCCGGCGGATGATGTCCCGGAAGCGAGCGACCTCGGCCGTGGTCAAACCGAAAGCGAAGCGGCCATGGTCACCCGATCTGTCTGCGTCAAGCGGCATGCCTTCAGCATGCGCCCAACTCAGTCAGGTTCGTAGGTGGGGCGAATCGTGATCGGCAAGCGCTCCTGTGGAATGAAACGTTGGCGAATCCTGAGGCGCAGTTGGCCCGAGCCTTAGGCCATGGTGTCGGACGGGCGATCTTATGCGCGGGTGGTTGCCCGCGGGGTTGCTCATCACGATGAGATGACCGTAGCTCGATATCAGGCTCGTGGATGATCAGCAACCGCTCGGCCTCGACCCCGGTCAGCGGCTGGCGGTTTTGGTACTCGCTGCCGGTCAATCAGCGATTGAGCCGGCCCTCGGCGGCAGGCGCGCACACGCTAAGCTGGGCCGAACACATGGGGGCGACCGGGACTACGATCCTAGGAAGTTGTCTCGGCTGCACAACGCCAAGTCGGACAAGAGGAACCCGCCCCGGAAGGGCGCGACTTCTCGTCATGCGCCAGTACTTCGATGATCACGGGTCTGCTGACGTCGCACAAAGGCCTTGTCCCTTCAAACACTTGCACCGGATACTCATCCTGAACTTAGGGGTCGACCTGCCGTAACTTGCCGGAGGACCCATGCGAAAGGCTGCATCACGCAAGCGCCTCCACGCCATCTTGGTTGTCGCAGTCCTCGTTTGCATCTTCCCACGGAACGTTCCCGGACAGTGTCGCTCACTGCGGACCTTCAGCTTGCCCGCAGGAGTGGCGGGGATCAGTGGAGTCGGGGATTTCGACGGTGACGGAATCCCCGACATTGCCTCGTTGGAAGCCGCCTTTGACAGCTCTCGGGGACGCGTGGAGGTCTTCTCCGGTCGCAGCGGCGCGGTTATTCGCACATTTGAGGGTGAAGCGCGCCGGGATAACTTCGGGCACTCAATCGCCGTACTCCCCGATCTGAACGGCGACCACATCGCAGAATTGCTGGTTTCAGCCCCGGGGCACAGTTCGAACGGCTTCACTGAAAACGGCAGGGTCTACGTGTTCAGTGGTGCTGCTGGTGCGTTGCTGTTCCCTCCCAAGGACGGCGAAAGGGACCTCGAATCATATGGTACCGCTGTGGCCCCAGCGGGGGACTTCGACAGCGACGGCACGCCCGACTTCATTGTAGGCACAGACACCCATAGCCCGCCCGGCCTCCCGCAGGCGGGCGGGATCTCCGTGTTCTCGGGCCGGGACGGCCATGAGGTGTTTCACCGCGACGGCACGACCAGCTTTGGATTCTTTGGGGCCGCCGTCGGCGCAGTTGGCGATTTCAACGGTGACCACGTCGATGACATCTTCGTCGACGAACCAAGTAGCCAGCCGGGGAATGCCCACGCATACGTGTTTTCTGGCGGCTCAGGTCAGCTGCTCGCCCAAATTGACGGTCCGAACGATCATCGGACGTTTGGCAGCCCGATTGCGGGCATCGGTGATTTCAATGGCGACGGACTCGCGGACGTCATGCTCACTGATCTGGTAGGCGCCAAGTTCGACCTGTTCCTAGGCCGCAAGGGATCGGGAACTGTCCTGACCTTCGCAGGAGCTGACATCGTCGTGCAGGGTGTTCAGGGCTTCGCCGCTCCGATCGGTGATCTCGACAAAGATGGTCTAGCCGACTTCGTGGTCAGTGGCACGCCTTCGCCCGGATCTGGGTCGGCTCCCGGCTACTACGCCTTCAACGGCAGACGCGAGGGCCCGTTTCCCCTCGTATTGACCACGGCCGATGCCCATTCGAGTTGCCTTGGTGACGCATTTCCTCCTGCCCCGGTATGGCCCGCTGGAGACACAGACGGTAATGGAGTGCCCGAGGCGATCGTGAACGTTACGTGCGGAGGAGTCGTGTGCTTTCGGGTTTTCGAGTTTGGCGCGATGGAGATGCGAGACATCCAAAATCCGGCGTGGATGGATTCGCAGTTTCGAATAACGACGGATCAGAATATACTGGCGCGCGGCGGGCAATCGAGGATTGGCGTCGCTGCCGATGGGGTGACAACTCTCTTGCTACGCATCCATACAGAGACGCTAAGCTCGGTGCGCTTTTCGCTCTCGACGCCTCATGATCTGGGGGACATTGGACTGGGTCGACTCCTTCCGCTCGTCACGGTGGGGACACCTGGTACGACGCTCACTGTGCCCGCGGTCAACACAAACGACGGACCGATGGCCTTTGTGCTGTACCAGGCGCCGCTCGACTTCGAGCGTCTTGACAAGCCCGACGACAAGTCGCTGGCCACGAGGCTCGTCCGCATCTCCTGTCAGGTGGAAGGAGCCGCAGGTCCGGAAGGCAAGGTACAGGCCGATCTCGTGATTCTGCGGCCACCGGTCGTCCTGTGTCACGGCCTTTGGTCATCGAGCGATGCGTGGAAATGGCCGACCCTCCTTTCCGACCCACGCTGGGCAGAAGGCAATTTCAAGATAGACTATCGAATGACCCACGCCGCCGCGCTTCAAGTAAATGCGCCAGTTGTTCGAACAGGAATCGACTCCGCTCGGGCCGCGTTCCATGCTGCCGGGATCGCGTGCGCACAAGTCGATTTCATAGGCCACTCGATGGGCGGCGTACTCGGTCGGGTTCAGGCGGCATCGCCAGGGTATCTTCGGCTCGATAACGAAGGGCAAGGCGACTACCACAAGTACATTGCGCTGGATTCGCCCTTCCTCGGCTCACCCGTTGCGGCGTGGGCCGCAAAGGTGAGGGCCATCCTCCAGCGTCCTTTGCCTGGACTCCGCGTCGCCTACGTCCGCATCGTGATTGCCGTGAAGGCGGGCCTAGGTTTTGGGAACGAGCGGATCCTCGATTTCCTGGGCCCGGCGCTCGTCGACCTCTCCCCGGGGAGCGCGGCGCTTTCGGGGCTGGTCGGCATCGCTGCCCCGTCACACACGCACGTCGGGACGGGCGGCAGCGACTTGTTCCTGCAAAACCACTCCGACTACAAATTGGCGAGCAAGTCAGATGACAAGGCACGACTGTTGTGGATCGACCACTACATCACCAGTCACGACGGGGGTGACCCGTTTCCCGGGATCGTTAACGACGGCGTTGTGTCATCAGAGAGCCAGTCTGGTGGTCTCGTGGGTCAGGCCGTGTCGACTTCGTCGTTCCTCGACGGCCTCCACACTGTGGTCACGTCGTCCACGACCGTCGAAGCGACCGTCAGGGAGCTCCTCCTCGCGCCGGTGAACTCGCCGCAGTTCGCTCCCCGCCTGCCGGCCAACCCCGTGGTGGCAGCCTTCAAACAGTCTCAGTCAGGCGCTGTGGGCGGTGACGAGGCCCCGTCGACGACCCTGCACTTCGTAGGCACGCTTCCTTCGTTCACCTCGCCTGCCCCCGGAACGTCTGTGGAGCCGGATACTCGGGTCGCGTTCCAGCTCGGCGGAGGAGGGCCGCCCCTGAGTGACTTGCTCGTCTTTACGCAGGGAACCATCGAGCCGGTCGATCCGGCCGCGCGAAGCGGATCGATCTTGATTCCCGAGGGCGTCGACGAGGTCGAGCTGAATGCGATCGGGTTCACGTCGGACAACGGTCTCGTCGACGCACCGACTATCCGCCTCCACGTGCTGCGTTACTCCTCGCCTCCGGACAGCTTGAGGCTGACGGTATCCTCGCGTGTACTTGAGAAGCGGGGAGAGCTGGAAGAGACGACCGTCGAGGGCCACTTCGGTGCCGCAGGGTGGCGTGACGTTTCGAACGCCGCCAGTGGAACGACCCTCACCTCGTCGGATCCCACCGTTCTCGCCGTTCTGAGCGGCCGCGAGTCCCATGCGCTGGGCCAGGGAGTCTCCGTCCTCACGGCACGAAACGGCTCCGTCCTGGACACGGCGAGCATAGAGTGCAGGGCAGCCGGAACGGTCAACAATCCGCCTCGCCCCAACGCAGGCGGGCCCTATTTCGTCTGCGCGGGCGCGCGTCTCTGCCTCGACGGCTCGAAGAGCACGGACCCAGACCTCATTTTCGGTGATCAGCTTTCCTTCGCCTGGGACCTGAACGGGGACGGCAACTTCGCCAACGTCCAGGGGCCCACGCCCTGCGTGGATCTGGGCAACTCGCAGGCCAGTGTCGCCACCCTGCGGACGATCGACGCTCACGGGGACACCGCGTACGACTATGCGACGGTGGAGTGTACGAGACAGCCCAACCGGCCGCCCGATTGCTCTGCCGCAGCTGCCAAGCCGTCCAAACTATCGGCACGGGATGGCCACTTGGTGCCCGTCAAGATCGTCGGCATTACCGATCCGGATGGCGATTCGCTGAGTATCCGGATCTTGTCCGCTAGATCCAACCAGAAACTACGGTGCCGGGACGGCAAAGACCTATGCGTCGACACGACTCGCAAGGACGGGCTGATTCTGCTTTCGGCCTCACACTCCGGTCCCGGCAGGCGTCGCGAGTACGTGGTGACATTTGAAGCCAACGACTCGCAAGGAGGGGCGTGCATCGACAGCGTCCGCGTCTGTGTCTCGAACGGAGAGCACTCGCGCGACGACCCGTGCGGCTCCGAGGCCGCGCGCTTCGTCCTGCCGAGCTGCATTGGCCGGGATAACGACGACCCCGATGACGATGACGTAGTTGAGTCCCTAGATGGGGCTGCGACTCTCAACTATGTTCGAATCCTCAGCTCCAACCCGACGCGTGGGCCGATCCTTCTAGCCCTGGGATTGGATGCGCCGGCTGCTGCCCGCGTCGAATTGGTCGACGTGGCGGGCCGGCTGATCGACGCTCGCGATCTCGGTGTCGTGGGGCCCGGTGAACACATCGCGTTCCTCGGCCGGCCCGGCCTCCCGGCGGGACTCTACTTGGTTCGCGTCATCTCCGACCAGACGGTGACGACACGGAAGGTGCTGATCTTGCGATAGCCGGTGGCCGAGCGGGAGTTGAGCTGAACTCAGCGGGGCATCTCCGGACAAACCGGGCCCAGAAGCGTCAGGGGCCCTGGGAACTCCGGAGACCTCGTGAAGACCCCGACGTTGCGGCGTTCGCGCTATCCCGGAAAGTAACCCCCACGGGTCGTATCTCTCACTCTTCGACGAGCAATCAGGTGTCTGATGACGAAGATGACGTCGGGCACTGTGCGCCCGAGGAACACGGTCGCAGCTCCAACGAGAACGCCGAGGACGAAGAACAGGAGAGTGGGATCGGTGAGCATGTGATATGGGAGGGAGTGGACACTCACAGATTACCGTACATGCGGAGACGGTCAAGAGGCAGCCCGAGCGGAGTGCAAGTGTGAGCCGCAGTGGAGCCGGGTTCCGACGCCGAGGCGGTCGCTCAGGACGTGGTATTCGAATCAGAAGTGGACTTCGCCTCCAAATCGGCTTCTCAGGATGCCGCAGGATCGACGATCGCCCTCGGTCCCGACTCCCGACTCGAGGAACTTTCCGTCGAGGAATCGTCAGCCTGGCGGCGCGGCGGTCGCCCCGTCGCGCTCTTGATCCCGGCCCTCATCCGCCACGAGTAGTAGGTGACCGGCTTGACGCCAAAACGTCGATTGACGTCGGTCGCGCTCAGGCGTTCGGCAGTAGCAGCCGCGAGGATAGCGAGGCGCTCCGCCTCCGTATAGAGCTTGTACGCTCGGGGCACAACCATTCCCTCAGGCTGTGGAAACGGACCACGAGCATACAAGTACCTCAGTACCGGTCGCTGGTCAACGACAGACAACCGGTGTAGGAATCAGTGCCGTTGACGTAGAGCAAACGGCCCAAGACGCTCACTGGCATGTTCGGTGCAAGTGAGCCAACGATACGTCAGATCCTACCCGACCAATTCCAGGGTCTGATGCGGATCGTGTAGGTCGGCGCAGTGAGTGTGCCTCGGTTGGGTGACGACTTCGACCTAAGACGCGGCGGTCAGCTGCAGCCTCTCCGAAGTTCTTCATCGGTCAGCCTCGGCGCCCAGTGCAGCTGCTTGGCCGGGGACGGGTCGGCGATCAGCCACTCCAACTTCAAGCGCTGGCCTCTGACGGGCCATTCAAGTCTCAGGAACGGCACTGCCGGCAACGCCGCAGGTTCCCAAGGGCGGGCCGGGTCGGGGTGGAGAAGGCCCATCACGTTCAATCCATCATCCCAAATGACGATCAGCAAGATGGCCGATACACTTCGTCGGACGGCAACGAGCCCAGCTTCCGTTAAACGGAGAAAGGCGCTTTGCTCTAGGTCGGTATCGGCTTGAACGCCAGCTGGTTCGTCGTCGACCGGCACCGTGTACCTCGGTGGCGAGGTCATCAGCTCCTCAGCGCCCACCCGGCCGAGCAATGCGGAGGATGCTGGGTGGCTCGCGCAGATTGCGAGGACGCGAGGGAGGGAGGATACGCTCAGCTGGCTTGCCTTACGCTTGACGACCGATTGAAGCTTAAGCGTATCGTCGGAAAACCATCCGCCGCCACTCTCTGCTTGGTTCGGAATCCCCGTTCGATCGGCAAGCGCGTCGCCGTCCAAGGCTGTGACCTCGACGCTGAACTCCCCGGCAATCTCGGAGGAGCAGAGGAGATCGGGGCCACCCGTGCCGGGTGCGTCCGAAATCCTGGGATTAAGGTGCGCCGCCCGCAACCACGAGAACGTGATCGCCTCCGCGAGGGCGGCGTCGGGGGCGCTGGACCTTCGGGCCTGGAAGCCCTTGACGCTTTCCGGGTAGAGTCGCTTGAGCAGCTCCTCGTACGCGATCACGGTTTCTTCGCTGGACGAGGAGTTGCGGCGGTTCCCAGTCATAGTTGTCCTCTCCGACTCGCTCCAAGCGTACGAGTGTTCTGAGTCTCGAAGGGTGCTCAGGCCCGGATGCGTGCTCAATGGTCGGCGTGTACGCCGTTGACTCTGAGACTTTCTCACAGGATGGGAAGTGGTGCCGTCGGAAGCTGACACGGCGACCGAGAGTGGCAGCTGAGATCCACTTGTCCACAGCCTGTCCGCAGTTTCTCGCCTTACCCCCTCTGTTCGGTTTTTCTTCGGGTCGCTATCCTGTAGGCATGGAGGCCTCACGTCATCCACAGCTAGGTCGACAGACCGCGAATCACCCCGCCTACGCGGGTGGACAGCCGCGAGCTACGATCCGGGGCATGGGAGTCCAGCTCACCCCGCGTCCGTCGCGCCACGCAGTGCGGTTCCCCAATGCCATCCGTGAATACCGGCTCAAGGCCGGCCTCTCACAGCGGAAGCTCGCGGCCATGCTCGGTCGCAGCAAGGACGCCGTGTCCTCATGGGAACGGGGTTTGAATCTACCGAGCGTCCCGCTGCTGATGCGTATGGCCAAGATCCTCGACACGCTCGCCGAGGCGCTCTACCGCGACTACTACGAGCGATTCCCCAAGTCCCAGGAGACCACTGACGCCACGGCCGCATGAGCGAGTCCCTGCTCGAACTCCTGGCAGGGCACGTCAACTCACGTGGTGTCGTGCTCGTGGCCGAAGACGTCCTGCTCCGGGAAACCCAATCCTCCCGTGAGGGCGTGGTCGAGTCACTCGGGAAGCTCGAGCGTGCGGGTCTCGTTGAGATCCTTTCACCCTTGCCCTACCTTGTGCTCCGGCTCCGGACATGGCCTGGTAAGGGCGAAAAAGTGCCTGTTTCTGTGCCTTCGGCCTATAGCTCTTCAAGGCAGCTATTACACAAAGAGCAGTTGAATAGCAGCTATAGGCAGGATCCGGCACACGACCCGGTGGATCCCCGGCTCCTCGATGAGATTCTCGAGACGCTCGGGGAGAGTGACGGGAAGTCGTTCGAGAAAGCCGTCGAGCTTTACTCGCCCCACGTCATCCAGCTCGCCCTCGACCGCGTTCGCCGAGCGAGGGGCATCCGCAAGAGCCGGACGGCGCTCTTCCGCCATTTGCTGCCACGCCTCGCGCGTGACGAGCAGCGCTTCGACTCACCACCACAAGTTCCATGACCTCACCCCAACCCATCACCCTTCAACTCGATCGCCGCATCCTCGAGCATCCGCGGGCCTACCACCTGCGACGCATGCGCGCGGGACTCTGGCTCTACCTCGACCTCCTGGCCCGGCTTCCATCCGGCGCTGAGACCTTCGAGGTCGAGCCCGCGGCGATCGGGCGGGACATGGGGCTCGCCGAGGGCACGATCCGCTCCTGGCTCGGGCATCTGCGGAAGTCTGGCTACCTTGAGGCAGTGCGGCTGAACGGCAAGACGCGGGTGACGATCAAATGGGTCGCGGCGCCAGAGCCGCCGACCCAAGAACCAACGCCGCCCACGCGCTTCTTCACGGTCGCCAAGATTCAACGGGCACTGGGGGAGACCGGCGACCAAACCACGCTGCAGGCCGTGCTCAACTTGCACTCCGACGATCAGATCAAGCGCGCGCTCGCCGGCACGCTGGCGGTGCCCGAGACGCAGATCCGCCGCTCACGAACTGCGCTTTTCATCTACTTACTCAAACGCCATGCGGAAAGCACCTGACACCATCCTCGCTCTCGATCCCGGCCTTCGGGATCTCGGCTACGCAGTCCTCAGCGGTCGTCGCCTCGTGACCTGCGGCGTACTCGGCCTGCGGCGCGTCGGAAAGAAGCACCGACTCGCAACCGCCCGAAAGCACGTAATCGCGTGGATCCGAACGCACCGACCCAGCGTCGTGGTCGTCGAGAAGACTTACCGGCATCCAGTACCGTGGCTGAACCAGCTCCACCAGATTTCCCGCTCGGCGCAGAACCTCGCCACTCGTCAGAGTGCTGACTTCGCGATGTACTCTCCCCAGAGCGTCCGGGCGACGATTGCCGGCAATGGCAAGGCCAAGAAGCCCGAGGTGGCCGTTGCCGTCGCGCACCGCTTCCCGTCGCTCCGCGTCTACCTGACGCAGGACCGGCGCTGGAAGGAGCGCTACTGGCAGAACATGTTCGACGCGATTGCGCTGGCGCTCCACCACCAGGCGACGCACCCGCCCTCCCGCAGTCGGTCCTCCGACTGACGCTGGCGCCTCCGCCTTGCCGAGCGCCACTGCCTCGAACGCGGTCCGCGAGGGACCGCCGACGAGCAGCCCTCCGGGAGGGCATTTGATTTCAACTCATCCACAACCATGCAGCACAAGACGATTCTCGGAATCGACCCCGGCACGAAGGAGATGGGCCTCGCGGCCATTCGTGGGTCACAGTTGTTGTCCTTTGGAGTGCGGACGCTTCGGAACGGCACCCGACCGCACGACGTGATCGGGCAGGCCCGGCGTCATGTGCTGGCAGAGATTGCGCGACACTCCCCGCAAGTCGTGGCGATCGAGGAACCGTTCAACTTGCCGACGAAGCGGGCGCACCTCCTGAACGTCATCGCCGACGAACTCCGCGCCCGAGCCGAGGAGCTCGGCATCGAGGTGGTCGAGCTCTCACCGGAGGCGATCCGGAAGCGCGTGACGTGGAACCCGAGAGCCACGAAGATCGAGGTGGCCGAGCACCTCGTCGCCCACGGGTTCGGGCACCTCAGCCAGCTCATCCCGAAGCGCCCCGCTCGTCCGGCGTTGGGCCTCCGGCCCAAGGACAAGTATTGGCTGCATATGTTCGACGCCTTGGCGATCGCGATTGCTGCTGCACCCAGCACCCAGACAGTAAATGTAGTGGGGGCGGCGACTTGACATTGTGGGAACACCGGTCGACCTTGTGTCCCTCCGGACTCCGCCATCCCCCGAGGCGGCCGCGCGCTCCTGGCCTTGAGGTGCGAGGGTGGCATCATGCGTCGACCTGACGTCCGCTCATGCCTTCCAGGCAACGCCGAAGATCTCCGCGGTATCGCTCGTACCGCTGCCATCCGCCAACGGCGACCGTCCGTCGCGCGCCCACGGTCCCGATTGTCGATTGAGTCCTCGTCGTTCGGACCCCAGTTCATAGGGAGGTGCTGCACTATGAGCATCGCCGAGATGGAGTGCAGCGCCGCTTGTCGGAGAATGTTCACCCGGATTCGGAAGAAGCGCATCTGTGTCGTCACGCTTCTCCTCATTCTTGCTTCCACGTTCATGTACCCAAGCTTGGCGCTGGCGAACGGGACTATCTCAGGGAACGTCAAGACAAGCAGCGGTACCGCCGTCCCGTACACCCGGGTCACGTGGGGCGCGGTAACTACGGGTGGCTGCATTAACAATCCGGGACACGCGTTCACCAATGCGGCTGGCAACTGGCAAAGCCCGATCCTGATCAACGGCTCCTATAGCGTTGGCTCAGGCTCATCTCCGTGCGTCGACAAGGCCTATCTCTGCACTGCCGGCAACGCACCGCTGATTAACAACAACAACGTTACTGGGATTAACTTCATTAAGCCGCTGTATTCTATCTCGACATCCGTCGGTCTCGGCGGTGCCATGACGGTTACCTATGGTGACGATGCTGACAGCCCTACAATAGCCGCCACCGGCAGCGTCCCAGCAGTGTGCAACGCCCTAATGCACTTCACCATCACGCCCGATGGATGCCATACGATAGCCAACGTAGTGGTCGACGGGTCCTCAGTCGGTGCGGTGTCGACCTACACCTTCTCCGGCGTTCAGGCCAATCACAGCATCTCGGTGAGCTTCGCCGCGAACGTCACCTACACGATCGTTGCCTCGGCCGGCGCAAACGGCACGATCAGTCCCTCGGGTTCGGTCACTGTTGGCTGCGGAGGCAGCCAAGCGTTCACGATCACGCCCAGCGGGTGCTACCAGGTGGCCGACGTCCTCGTCGATGGTGTTTCGGTGGGAGCGAGGCCGAGCTATACGTTCACGAACGTCCAGACGAACCACACGATCTCGGCAAGCTTCTCGACGGCAGCGGGCTACTCGATCACCTCATCCGCAGGATCGAACGGATCGATCAGCCCATCCGGATCCGTCTCTGTACCCTGCGGCGGCAGCCAGAGCTTCACGATGACCCCCAGCCCCTGCTACCACGTGCAGAGCGTGGTTGTCGACGGGACATCGGTCGGAGCGCCAGGGAGCTATACCTTCTCAAACGTCCAAGCGAGCCACACCATCTCGGTGAGTTTCACGCTTGACACCTACACGATCGCCGCCACGGCGGGCATCGGCGGTTCGATCGCCCCGTCGGGCTCGGTGGTGGTGAACTGCGGAGCGAGCCGGTCCTTCACGATCGCCGCGGGCACGTGCTACGTGATTTCAAATGTGCTTGTGGACGGCACCTCAAGGGGCCCGATCACTTCGTACACATTCAACAACGTCCAGAGCGGCCATACAATTTCCGCCAGCTTTGCAGCCAACTCCGGTGTCCTGCCAACGATCCCTACCGGACTGTCGGTTATGAATCTGGGCACTGGGACCTCGCTCCACGCGAGTTGGAATCCCGTCACCGGGGCCACCAGCTACGTGCTTAGGCGTGTAGGGGGTGGCGGTACCACTGACACCCCGGTCAGCGGGACACAAACAGACATCACAAACCTCACGCGCACGACGTCATATGCCTTCAGCGCGCAGGCGATCAACGGCTGCGGCGCCGGGCAATTCAGTCCCACAGTGAGCCGAGCGCCCGACTGGTACCCCGTGCTTCTCGTCCATGGCATTTGCGGTTCGAGCGCAGACTTCACCCAATGCTCGCTGAGCAGCTTGGGTGAGCTTGCTTGCATCGTCCCGAACCCTGGGTTACTCGGCGATGTGCTAAAGAGCGCAGGAATCTCCCATGTATTCGCAGTAAATTATCCCAATAATGCCTCAATCGCTAGTGTTGCGCCAACTGTTGCGCAGAGAGTTAGGGACATCTTAACGGCAACAGGCGAGTCTCGCCTAAATATCATCGCTCATAGTCAAGGTGGTCTTGTCTCGCGCTACGCCACGCAGACTCTGGGAATGAGTTCGCGGGTCGCCAATCTGGTGATGATCGGGACACCAAACCATGGTAGCGAATGGGCGAAGTGGATGATTCTTGCCCCGGCATTTCAACCCTCCTGGATGAAGCAGATCCGAGCATCGCTGGGCCTTGACTGCTTGGCGACGGGACAGGCCGGATACGACCTTGTGCCTGGGTCGGCGTTCCTGAATCAGTTGAATTATGGGAACAACACCGGCCACTACGACGCTCTTGCGAACCCATTCAATCCATTTCAGATATGCCCTAGTCACTACGCCGAGAACCTTCCCAGCAGCACCCAGTGTTGGTTGATTCTCGGCACTGGCGGATGGTGCGGACTGCCAGGGGCTGCCAAGGGCTCCGTTGGTCTCTGTGAGCCCAATGATGGTGTGGTGTCTATCGCGAACGGTCGGCTAAGTGGGCTGGAGGCATTCTATTCTCGGGCCGACGACGGCCTGGACCCGGCGCCAGCCCGGCACCCACGGGCTACCCACTTTGCTGGGAGCACGCAGTTTCGTGGTCACGGCGCCGGGTGCAATCTTGAGGAACTCAAGCATCCCACGCTCATCAGCGCGGCGTATTTGATTGCGACCACTGGCACACTTCCGGGTTCTCCGTCTGCTCAGCCGGGTGAAGTAGCGACTGAACTGGGTGATCCTTCGGAGCCATGGATCCAAACAGCTGACGTCAGTAGTGCCGTCACGGTAGGAGAGGTCTTGCGGGATACGGTCACTGTTGGCAGCGCGAAGGCGATCACCTTCCTCCAGGCCGCCGAAGCGGGTGGTCTCGATCTGGCGGTGATTGACCCTAGTGGCGTCAGGTGGTCGCTGGCGGATACCCTTAGCGGAGCGTTGTCCTATGAAGGAGATCCAGAGGCTGGTCTGCAGGCTCTGACGTTCGGGACACCCGCTCATGGGCGTTGGGTGATCGAGTCCAGCAGCCCATCCAAGGCTCAGAACTACTCTGCAGCTGCCTTCATCCAAGCCGACACCCTTCTCACTGGCGAACTCGTCGGATTCAGACCGGACAGCCTTCGTGCGCGCAGCGCCTGCTTCGGTCCAAGTGGGCCTCTCCCGGACGCTCGTATCACCGCACTTCTCGAGCTTCCCGACTCGTCTTCCATTCCCGTGCCGTTGTACGACGACGGTGCTCATGGGGACAGCTTGATAGGCGATGGCATCTTCGGGGCAGTCGTTCCAACCGCGCGCGGATCGGGCGCCTATGTCCTCCGCCTTGATGGGACCATTGAACAGAGTGATGTTGTGCTAGTCCACCAACAGAGCTTTGCGACAGCGGTCGTCCAGCCTCTACCCGATCTCCAGATCGATGCGACTGGCGTCGTAATTTCACGGGTAGCCGACAGCGAGGACTCGCTCACTGTTGTCGCCACTGTCCGGAACGTCGGCTTGGCAGCCGCCGGTGGTGCGCTGATCCAGTTTGAAGAGCCTGCGGGCGTCGTCGCGACGAAGGTTGCCGATATCGACTCCTCGGGCGCCATTACGGTCTCGGTGGGCTGGCGCCCGTCGCGAAGTGATTCGAGTTCCATGCTGGTCTACATCGACCGGGCCAGTCCTTTCCTTCAATGCCGCTACGATAACGATTCGGTTGCGGTTGTCCTGAATCCGAGTTCCTTGGCTGTGGAACCGGCCCACACGCCGATCGCGGTGTGGCTTGCGTCTCCCGCGCCGAACCCAGTCGTTGGCCACGCCATAATTCGTTTTGGCCTCCCACGCGCAGGTCGCATTAGTCTGAGCGTCTTCGACGTGGCCGGGCGCAGAGTTGCAACGCTCTTGGATGGCACTAAGAATGCCGGGGCTTATGCCGTGCCTTGGGGGGATGCGGAAGGGGGACGGCGCATCGGGCCTGGCATGTACTTCGTTGAGCTCCGGGCCGAGGGGCACCAGATCGTACGGCGGGCTGTGTTCCTCCGGTAGCTAGCGGAAGGTCTGGGTGGCGCGTTGTCGGCGGCGATTTAGAAACGTCGTGAACAGCCCCAAGGCCACGGCGGTCAGAACGATAGCCACAACGAGGATGGCAACGATGCGGTCGAAAGCGCCGAAGCCCTGACCGGAGAGGGCGGAAAGTCCAAAGGTGGAGAGGCCGGCGGTGACTAGATAGAAACCCTCAATGACAAGAAGGATGACGAGAAAGGCACTACCAGCCGATGAACGTTGCCAAATGCCGAGGACGGCAATGCTCGAGAAGAGCAGAAAACCAAACATGGCCACGTCGGGCCCGTAGATGAGCATCGCAACAATAGCCGCTACGGGGAGAACGCTGGCGGTTAGCATGCTTCCAAGCCACAATAACTGGTCCGTGTGAGTAATGTCGGTCATAGTAGTGATGTAGTAGCTATGGTCCGTTGATCCAGACCGGCCGCCGCGAGCTATTATCGCCTTGATTGCCCGTGGTGCGGCGCCCTATGGGGACAGGTCGCGAGGCGTCACCCCGAGCTGCCGCGCCCGCCGACGCTGCCGACCCCGTTCCGCCTGCGTGAGTGGCTTGTGGGTCATGTACAGCTGCACGCGGACCTTTTCACGTTCGGCGGCGTCCATGGCCGGCAGGACGGTGCACTCCAGCTCACGGAGCCCGAGGTCCCGGGCGATCCGGTAACGTCGCTCGCCGTCGATGATCAGGTAGCGCCCCTTGCCGGACGGGCAGACGAGCAGCCCGTTCATGACCGCGAACTCCTGGATGGACGCTCGGAGGTCCGAGTCATCCTCGGCGATGCTGTACTTGCTGTGCACGCTGTCTGGGTCTGGCACGATCTGACTGATCAGGATGCGCTTGTAAGTGTGACGATGCTTCATACACTCACGATAGCAAATGAGCGCAGTTCGTCTAGGGCGGTTGTCCACAACGATGCGGCATCACATTCGCGTCCGCCTTCCTACCGGGAAGGACATCGGGGCGCTACGCTTCCCCACGCAGTACACCTGATGCCGCAACCGTTCCACCCGCCCCTTGTCAGGAGGCCTTCCCATGAAGGCCGATCACCCCATCCCGTACACCGACACCCGCGAGTCCATCGCCTACGCCGAGCTCTTGAAGCTCGCCCACGAGGAGGGCCTCAAGTCCATCAGCACCTCGCTCGTGCTTCAACCCAGCGAGGAGAACGGCCGACTCGCCATCGTCAAGGCCGCGGTCGAGACGGAGCGCGGCCACTTCGAAGGCCTCGGCGATGCCGACCCCGGCAACGTCGATGCCTTCCTCGTTCCGCACCTGATCCGCGTGGCCGAGACCCGGGCCAAGGCCCGCGCCCTCCGTGACGCCGTCAACTGCGGCGTCGTCTCCTCCGAGGAGTTGGACGACGTCAGCCTGGACCAGGCCTCACGCCCCGGACCGGGTGCTCCCGCACCCCCGTCCTCGCGCCCTGCGAGGAATGAAGCGCCGCCTGCGCGCCCGCGCGGCAATGGCGGGGCCCGGTCCCCTCGGGGCACCACCGGCAACGGCTCGCCCGAGCCGATGACCGAAGGCCAGCGCCGGTACCTGTTCCGCATAATGGCGGGGCAGGGCTACCAGCGCGAAGCCGCGGAGAATCGGCTCAAGGAGATCTTCGAGGTCGGCTCGCTCACGGAGATCACGAAGACCGCCGCGATGAAGATGATCGACGAGCTGCTCCAGACCTCCGCCCCCGGAAACGGTGGCGGGAATGGACCAGCCTCGCGTCCTCTCCATTAGCCAGGTCAACGCCTACCTCGGCTGCCCGCTCAAGTACCGCTTCCAGTACGTGGACAAGATCCCACGGCCGTGGCGGGTAGCGGCCATGGCCTTCGGGACATCAGTCCACGCCGCCGTCGAGTGGTTCCACAAGGAACGCCTCGCCGGCCGAAGCCCGGAACTGACGCAAGTCCTCGAGGTCTTCGACGCGGACTGGTACGCGCAGAACACGGAGCCGCTCGTCTTTTCGGAACGGGAGTCGAGAGACTCCCTGGCCGAGAAGGGCCGGGCGATGCTCCAGCTCTACGTCGAGTCCAGCAGCGGCGTGAAGCCGGTCGCGGTCGAACAGCCGTTCGAACTGGATCTCGCCGATCCCGAGACGGGGGAAGTTCTCGGCGTGCGGCTGCGCGGCATCATCGATCTCGTGGAGGAGGGGGAGACGCTGGTCGACTTAAAGACGGCCGGCCGGACGCTCGAATCGGGGGGTCTCGAGCGGCACCTGCAGCTGTCGACCTACGCCCTCGCCTTCTTCCTCCTCCACGGTTCCATCCCCAAGCTCCGGCTGGACATGCTGCTCAAGACCGCCAAACCGCGGCTGGAGCGGCATCCCACCACCCGGAGCCTCGAGGATCTCGGCTGGACGGCCCGCCTCATCCGTGAGGTCTCACTGGCCATTCAGACCGAGCACTTCTTCCCAAACCCGAGCTGGCGCTGCACCGAGTGCGAGTACTTCGCCCACTGCCAACAGTGGCGCGGGACCTGGCCCAGCGAGCAGCTCATGCAGCTAGGTGACGGGGGAGGTGTCGGCGAGTCCGTGGGCGCGTAGGACCGATCAGCGGTCGATCGCGTGCTATCGGGGGCCACGGACGGCTGTTGAAGCCGAAACGTCCACGGCTCGTCGCACCTTCTCCCGTCAGTTGTTCCATCGCTCATTCCATTCAACGGGGCTCCACGCGTTCGCGCCTGGGGCCCTCTTTTCTACCCCAGCCCCTGCAGAGAGGCACCTGTGTATGTCTGCGAACTGACGAAGCGGAAGTACCGCGGCAAGCAGCCGCGCCAGATCCGCGGACCGGACGATGTGTGTGCCGTGATTGGGCGGAAGCTCCATAGGGAACAACGCGAGCACTTTCTCGTCCTGCTCCTGAATGCCCGCCACGAGGTTATGGCCAAGGAGACCATCTCCATTGGCAGCTTGAACGCGTCGGTGGTTCATCCGCGCGAGGTGTTCAAACCCGCCATCCTCGCCTCGGCGGCCTCGATCGTGCTGGTTCACAACCACCCGTCCGGCGACCCCGAGCCAAGCGACGAGGATCTCTCAATCACCAAGCGCCTCGTCGAGGCCGGTGAGCTGCTCGGCATCGGCGTGCTCGACCATGTCCTCATCGCCAGCCGGGGCGTCGTCTCGTTCCGCGCACGGCAGCTACTGTGACCCCTCACTGAAGAAAGGAATGTTGTCATGCCTGCAACACTTGTTGTCCACCGCGGCGGCTGGGATGCCACCAAGGCTGACCTCGCCAGCGTCCTCGTGCCCGAGTCCACCGAGTCGTACCACCCCGTCCCGTACCATCGCTTCATCGAGGAGGTTGAGCTGCACATCCCGCGCTTCGGACTCGCCGTTCGCTCGTCGCAGTTCGCGCTCGCGCGGGAGGGAGGCCAGATGTTCGGCGTCCTCACCTGCTCGAACGGTACGCCCGATCGCGACTACGCCCTCGCCATCGGCGTGCGGAACAGCTACGACCGCAGCCTGGCCGTCGGACTGACGCTCGGCTCGCGGGTGTTCTGCTGTGACAACCTCGCCTTCTCGGGCGAGGTGACGATGCACCGGAAGCACACGCTGAACGTCTTCCGCGATCTGCCCGACTTGATCTACCGGATGCTGTCGCAGGTGGCGGCCATGCGGCAGCGCAGCGACGGCGAAATCGCGGCGATGAAGGTTCGCGAGCTGCCGCCGGCTCATGCACATCACCTGATGGTCGAGGCGATCAAGGCGAACGTTGCGCCCGCCTCGCGTCTGCCGAAGGTGATCGAGGCGTGGGATGAGCCGAAGCACGAGGAGTTCGCGCCGCGCACGGCCTGGTCCCTCTTCAATGCCTTCACCGAGATCCAGAAGGCGGGGGCGCCTCGGGCACAGATGGAGGGGAGCCTTCGGCTCAGTTCGCTCTTTCGGAAGGAGTTGTCACTCTACTGATTCAATCTCCGGGGCCGTCCGATTCTCGACGGCCCCGTCTTCATGTCGACGCGTGCAAGAGAAGACGGAGAAGCGGGGGTGGGGCGGCGCCCTTGCTCATGACCGTACGTTGCAGTACTTCACCGCGAGTGCCACATCGACGAACGTTTCCATTCGGATTCGCTCGCCGTCTGCGGGGCTCTGATTCAGTCGCGCGACCTCCGTGCCTGCAGGAGCGAGCGCCCCGACCCGTGGTCGCGTGGCACCCCGCACGGGCCGGTGCGTCGCAAGTCGTTGAACCAGCGGGAAGAAGCAGCTATCTTCGGCCCCATGAAACCCATCAACCAGCGGACTACTTCGGGCGAGCGACTACGAATCGCGGGGCTCTTCGCGGGGATTGGTGGCATTGAGCTCGGGCTGCACCGAGCCGGCCACGTGACCGCCCTCTTGTGCGAGTCGGATCCCGGTGCTTCCAAGGTCTTGGCCGATCGATTCTCGCTTGAGGTGGCACCAGACGTGCGCGACCTTGAGTCGCTCGGCGATGTCGACTTGGTCACCGCTGGGTTCCCCTGCCAGGACCTCAGCCAAGCGGGTATGACCGCTGGCATTCGGGGGAGCAACTCCGGTCTCGTCGATCACGTCTTCCGGCTCCTCGACCAGCGGAAGCGCGGTCCACGCTGGCTGCTCCTGGAAAACGTCTCGTTCATGCTCCACCTCGATCGTGGCCGCGGCATGCGCCACCTCGTCGACGAACTCGAGAAGCGCCGTTTTCGCTGGGCGTACCGCGTAGTGGACACGCGGGCCTTCGGGTTGCCGCAGCGGCGCCACCGAGTCATCCTGCTCGCATCCCGCAGCGAGGACCCGCGCGGGATCCTGTTCGGCCAGGATTCAAGAGTAACAGAACCCACATTCTCCACGGAGCTCTGGTGTGGATTCTACTGGACGGAGGGACTTCGCGGACTCGGGTGGGCAGTCGACTCGGTGCCCACGCTCAAGGGCGGTTCGACGATTGGCATTCCATCCCCGCCAGCGATCTGGGATCCCGAGAGCGGTGAGATCTCCACCCCCGAGATCCGGGATGCCGAGCGGCTGCAGGGATTCGAGGCCGACTGGACGCTCCCGGCTCTTCAAGTTCCCGGTGTCCGACCAGGACACCGGTGGAAGCTGGTCGGGAACGCGGTGAGCGTGCCCGTGGCGAAGTGGGTGGGGGAGCGTTTGGCCTACCCAGAGCCGTTCGATGGCGCTCGCACCCTCGAGGAACTGTCGCCGGGCGTGGCGTGGCCCAAGGCCGCGTGGGGCGCGAAGGGGCGTGTCTTCTCGGTCTCGGTCTCCACCTGGCCCGTGCGCATCCGCACCCCGCATCTGTCTCGGTTCGTGCGGTTCCCGCTGGCGCCACTGTCGTACCGAGCGGCATCGGGCTTCAAGAGTCGAATGGACGTGAGCGGACTCAACTTTGAAGACGCCTTCCGTCGCGCGATCGCGCGATACGTGAAGCGCGGCCTTCGGGTGGCCGTCGCCTAATGGTCGAACCTCCCCCCAAGCCCATCCGTACCCTTGCCGATGTCTTGCGCGAATCGGAGCCGAGACCTCTTCCCGGCCCGGAGAGAGTGCGCGGCGAGAAAAACACGTACTCGACTCGCTTTGCTAACAACATGGCTCGGCTGGTTGCCTTCGGACTGCGTGAGCAGTTCGGGGACTTCTTCCGCGGTATCCTGCCGCACGACGAGGGGGGCCTGGAGTCGACGGCGTGGGGCTCGAGGGGCACCGGCAGGCTCGACGTCAACTATTCGACGCCTGAACTGGGGCTCGGACTCGGGATCTCACTGAAGTCGGTTCACATCCCGGAGGAGAAATCGGGACGCGCTCGGCGATACACGCACAACATGAAGCGCAACGACGAGGAGCTACGGGTCGAGTCGATCAGCTACCACACCCGGCAACCGTACGCGGTCATGGTCGCGGTGCTCTTCCTGCCGTACGACTCCTGCACCGACGGGACGGACATCTCCTCGTTCGGCGCCTGGGCCGAGTACCTCCACGAGCTGGTCGGACGCACGGATCCAGGAGACGACGCGGCACTCTTTGAACGTGGATTCATCGGTCTCTACGATCCCGATCCAACCACGAACCGAATGGAGTTCTTCGACATCGAGCAGCCGCCTCCACGCAAGGGCCGGCCGCAGCGCTTACTTCCCTTCTCGGGATTCCTGAGCGAGGTCAAGAAGACGTACGACCGCCGGAACCACAAGGACTTCAAATGGGCAGACGATGTCCCGCTTGACGAGGTCCCACCCCCATACGGCGAGCCGACCTGAAGCCTCCTCGTTGTCGGTTCGTCGGCGGATGCAGGCCACCCCCAGACGCGACACACAGTGCGAACTCGCGCTGCGCTCAGTGCTCCATCGGCTCGGCCTACGCTTTCGTGTTGATCGCAGGTTGCCTGATGCGCGGCGAAGAGCCGACCTGACTTTCGTCCGCGCCAGAGTGGTCGTGTTCGTCGACGGTTGCTTCTGGCACGGCTGCCCTCAACACGCATCATGGCCAAAGTCGAATGCGGAGTGGTGGCGCGCCAAGATTGAGATGAACCGCCGGCGGGACATCGAGACGAGCCGCAAACTTCGACGGGCGGGTTGGAAGGTCGTTCGAGTGTGGGAACACGAAGACCCGCACCGGGCATCGCAACGGGTGGTCGCGGCCATTGGGGAGACAAGCTCGCCAAGACGCTAAGGGCGATCTCACCAACAACGGAAGGCCGCCCGTGAGACCTGAGCTGGTCATAGCGTGCGTTGGCGAAGCGGTCCTCTCGGTGGAGGCTTCGATGCGCCTGGCCACGGGCAGAGGTAGGTACTTGGCGGGAGTGGCAGATGTCGCGCTCGCGGGAAGAGCTTACACTTGGCGGACGACCTGCCTCCAAGACAACTCGAATGGAAGGAGGAGTGCTCAGTGAATGGGACCGACTATCAGATCGCACTGCTGCTGGCGACACTGTGCCTACGGCTTTCCTCGCTGGCCGCGGGACTGTTTCTGGTTCGGGGCGGCGTTCGCGTTCTGATGCTCGATTCGACCGGACACGGCCTCGGATCGCGAGAGTGGCTATCCAGGTGCTGGCTTGGAGCGATGCTCGGTCTTGCACTAGTCGTCGGAGGCGCGATCCTAGTCTTCGGCAAAGGGTTGGGAGCTCTGGTTCACAGCTAAACCCGCCCACCAAGGGCGCCAGCGTAGGGGGGGACGTGCAGTTAACCGGCAGAGAATCTGTGGTTCGCGGGTTCATCGACGGATTGATTCCGCCCAGGTTGCGGCCGGGCAGCTTTGATCTCACGGTCGGTAGGATCGTCGTTCGGGGCGAGGAGCGACACGACCCAGTCGTGATTCAACCGCAACAGACATTTCTCATCGAATCGGAACAGACCGTGACGGTCCCGATTGGGTACGTGGGGTACGCAATGCCGAAGACGAGCCTTTGCAACGATGGGATCCTCGTCCTCAACACAGGGCTCGTCGACCCAGGCTACAACGGCAAGCTCTCGACGATCGCCATCAACTTCTCCGACAGCGACCAACGGATCCGGCGGGATACTGCGTTTCTGCGGCTGGTCTTTCACCAGCTTACGGGAGCCGATGCAGATCGCGAAGACGCACATACGCAAACCGCGACCTTGGACGACCTCAAGTCCCGATCACGACATATCAGTGCGTCCTTCCTCGATGTGCCGGGCCAGGCCGACCGCATCATGCGTGAGCTGACCAACGATGTCATGGACAGACAACGCAACGCGATCTTGCTCCTCATCAGCACAATTGGCTTCCTATTTGTAATGTGGAACTTGGGGTCGTTCTTCCTCCTATCTCGACAGACCAACGCGATCGCAGATCGCACTGCGCAAACCGGGTCGCGGGAGCTCGGGGCACTTGAGGAGCGGGTGAAACAGCTCGATGAACGCGTGGCGAGGCTACAAACCCTTGTCACACCGCCAAAAGCGCGATAGCATCAAAGGATTCTTATGATTCGATTGACCGTTTCTTCCGCCGACGAAGTCCTAGCGTGGCTCTCACATGAGCTCGTCCACCACGGGCGTGAAGTCCAGCCCCGGGGACGCCGCACCTTGGAGATAGCGCCTTGCGCGTTCACGCTCTCGAACCCCCGGGCACGCAAGATTGCCAACACACACCGACGTTGGAACGAGGCGCTGGCCGTCGGTGAACTGGCATGGCATCTGGCCGGCTCGGACGATCTCGATGCCATCGCGTATTACGCGAAGGCGTGGCGCGGCTTCTCGGACGACGGCCGCACCATCCATGGAAGCTGCTATGGCCGCAAGATCTTCGGCGGCGGGGCGGGTGCTAGTCAGTGGGACCGCGTCCGCGCTGAACTTCAGCACGATCCTGATTCGAGACGGGCACTGCTCGCAATTGCAGATCCGCATCATGACCTGAGCGCTTCGAGCAAGGATGTGCCGTGCCTGACGGCGTTGCAGTTTTTGATTCGTGACGGAGCGCTACATGCCGTCGCCTTCATGCGCAGTAATGACCTCATCTGGGGGCTTTGCTACGACCTCTACCTGCTCACCATGCTTCAAGAACTGATGGCCTGCGAGCTCGGCGTGGGACTAGGCCAGTACACGCACGTCGCCACCTCGATGCATGTCTATGAGCAGCACTTGGAGATGGTGAGGCGAATCGCCGACTCGAACCCGCCTAGGATTGCTCCGCCAATGGAGCCTCTCGGCCAGCCCAAGCAGAAGGAGGAGTTCATCCGGCTCGAGCGTGTCTTGAGGGAGGGTGGCAATGCGACGACCGAAGGGTTGGATCCTTTCTGGAAGGGGCTTGCGAAGCCGCTACTCCGACTGGCCGAAAGACGTCGCGCGCGGCTGCACCCGACGCCGACGCACGAGATAACCGTCTGAGCGTGACGCCCGGCGGCGGAGATTGCAGCACGCGCACGGGCGGCGCCATCTGAGGTGGGACACGTCCTTGAGTGACATCAGCGTTGAAGCCTTAGGGCAGCTACGGTTGGCGGCATGGCGCGCAAGAGACCACGCGCGCACCTACAGCGGTATCAAGGTCGGTGCGGCTGTCTTGACCGCGGCGGGCGAGGTATTCGCCGGGTGCAATCTCGAGCATCGTTTCCGGGCCCATGATATTCACGCCGAGACGAACGCAATCGGCTCCTTCGTCGCGGGCAGCGTGTCGACCGTCGTCGCGGTGTTGGTGGCATCAGAGGAAGCGCTCTTTACGCCGTGTGGCGGGTGCATGGATTGGATCTTCGAGCATGGTGGAGCGGATTGCGTGGTCTACGTCATGAGCTCCCGGGATACGGCGCCGATGACGTGGCGCGCCTCCGAGCTCATGCCGCATTACCCGCATCAGTAACCGGGTTGGTGGGCTGACGTTGGTGCGATCCGGCATCATTCCGGGTAATGGGCGCCTCGACCACCTCGGGTACCTGAGCATGGGCTCGACGTCTATCTACGCCCGCATGACGGGCCAACACCGGGTTGCGGTGTTCCGCGAGCTCGCCCGCTCGCCGTGGATCGTCCAGCCCGGAACGGGATTCTCCGCAGTTCGACAACTTGAACGGAAGTCGCCATGAACGCACGCCGTCTGCCGCTCATGATCCGGAGCTTGGCACCATGGTCCGTTTGAAGATCGCTGAACTCTTTGCGGGTATTGGTGGTGTCGCGGGCGGGCTCCTGGACGCCGGCGGCTTCGATCCCGTGCTGCTTATCGATCGTGAGCCGCTGGCAGCGAAGGTCTTCAATGCCAACTTCCCGACCTACGCGCCCCGCTACCACACGCGATCTGTCAGCGCCCGACTCACCGGGAGGGAGCTGCTGGAGCAGGCCGGGGGCGAGATCGACGGCATTCTCGGCTGCCCGCCATGTCAAGGATACAGCGCCGCCGGCCTTCGTGACCCGGACGACGCGCGCAATCAGCTCCTGGACGAGATGCGGCGACTCATCGCCTCGATCGAGCCGCTCTTCTTCCTCATCGAGAATGTCCCCAGCCTCAGGAGTTCCCATCAGTTTGAACGGTTCGGCCAGTCGCTCGAATCGAAGTACGAGATTGCGGCGCAAGTCCTCAACGCGGCCGAGTTCGGCATCCCACAACTTCGGCGCAGGCTCGTGGTGTTGGGCGTCCACCGGTGCGCGAAAGTATCGCCGTCCTTTCCGACGCCGACGCACGGCGGCAAGGGACGCGTCTTCGACTACTGCAGTGGCAGGTATCTCCGACCCAGCTCACCTGCCGGTCGTCAGGCGTTTCAAGTCGATCCCGGACTTCATTTCGCACGCCGCAAGATGGTGACGCTCTCAGCAGCCCTTGACGACTTGCCTGCCAACCCACCCCTTCATCTTGGTCGAGGCCTGTCTGGCGACGCTCCACTCGAGTACGCAGGACCGGCGCGGACCACCTTCCAGCGCCGAATGCGGCGAGAATCTCGCCGGCCGACGCACCATGTTGCCTGGCGACATCGATCGACCCTCGTCAAGCGTCTGGCGCGGATCGCTCCCGGCGACTGCCCACCAGGCACGGGCGGTAGGTCGCGCAACGCGGAGTACTTCAGCCAGGCCTACGCTCGGCTTCACCCAGCCGGTCTGGCCCGCACCGTAACGACGAACTTTCACAATCCAGGATCCGGCCGCTTCACTCACTATGCGGTGCCGCGCGCCTTGACGCTGCGAGAGGCGATGCGGCTTCAAAGCTTCCCGGACAGCTTCGTCCTGCCGGAAATGCACCTGAGTGAAGCTGAGCGGCTTATCGGCAACGCCTTCCCCCGGCGCTTAGCTGAAGTCCTTGGTCGACACATCGCGCGGCTGCTCAGCGGGAGGTAGTGTCGTCGGCTCCGGCCCGGCATCGCCCAGCGCTTCCCCGCGCCGAACGGTCAGTTTGGCCATTCGCTCAAGCTGCTTCCTGAGCCTCTGAAGAGACACGTACTCTATCGTTGTGCGTGGAACTGCCATGCCCCGCAGCCCCTTCATGGCACTCAGGTTCGCGGCGATGGCTTGCTGCAATTCCGAAATAAGCTTGTGACCGAGCACCTTGCACTTCTCGTGTGCCTCGTAGATCACGAAGGGTATGAGTCGCGGCAGCCGGCGCCGGCTCATGATGTTGTGGTCTTGATCAAGGGCCCATTTGGATGAGTGGACCCCACGAACGATCAGGTCGGCGACGTGCATCACCCGTGCGGATCGTTGTTCGGCGCCTCGCGTGCGTATCGAGTCGAGAAACTCGAACCGTGGGAACCGAATCTGTGGGCTGCCGCCGGGACGCCCCAGGTAGAACATGCCAAAGTCCGCGTACTCGCACATGCGCACGTACTCGTCCTCGGCAATGTCCCGACCGTCGAACCACGGCCGCTCGCCGGAGCCCGAGTGGTTGTAGCGCTTCACCTGTTCCGCCAGCTGCTCTTCGAAGAAGCGTCGCCAATCGCCAGGCTCTCGGACGCGGTGGACCCGGAAGAGGCTCGTCACCATCGCGGTGAAGGGCCGGACGATCACGCAGGTGGAGTAGTACTGCGCCCGGTCAGGCACCGGGGACAGCGAGCACAAGAGCCGAGTCATCGCGACCGAGTCGCTGATCAGACCCATCCGTTCGAGTTCCCAGTGCGGATCGATCGCCTGACCGAAACGCAGCTCCGATCCCCGCTGGATGTACCAGTTGAGAATCCGCGAAAATGTTCGCAGCTGCGTCGATTTCACCGCACCCGCGAACACACGGCGGTCAGAGTCCATCACGTGGCGCAGGATCTTGTAGCTCAGCCGGATCCCTTCGCGGACCATTTCTCCATAGGATGTCCGATTCGTGTAATTCTGCAGCTCGCGGCTCTGCGGAGACACGGCTCCGTCGCGCAGCAGCACGTGCGGCTTGGGCAACGCATCGCCGCCTTGTACCGCGTGGGCACCATAGGGCTGCGCCATGCCCGAGAGCAGCGCCTCATCGATCCGGTACTGGACGACATCGAGCGCCGTTTTCCTCAGGTGTTCGAACTCCCCGTCGTCGAGGTCCTGGAACCACGGTCGCGAAATGATCATGCCCTTGTTGCCTGGATCCTCCAGCGCTGCGCGCGTGATCGGAATACCGTGATAGGGCGACGGAAACTTTCCGGGAAAGCTGGGAGGAAGGTCGACATATCCGGCACCGTTATTGAACCACAGAACCAAACGATCGTCGTCGGCGTAGGCCGCGGCAGGCATGCCTCGCACTTCACCTGGGTGGCTCGATCCGTCGGTACCCGCGATGATCAGTTGTGGCTGGCGGTCGGGTTCCGGCGTTACCGTCAGGGAGTGTAGGAATGTCGGCCCAAACACGTGGCCTGCGAGCTCGGCCGCCACGGCAGTCCAATCGTCAGCGCCCACGTGTCGTTCCACGTCGCGATGGTCGACCGGTACCGGCTTCGCCTCGATCTCCGGAAGATCGGGGATCCTCCAGACCGCCGGGTTGATCCCCAGTTCACCGTGCACAAAGCGCGCAAAGTCCTGGAGCTGACGTTCCACCTTCTGCCGGTGGGCCTCATCGTTGCCGATGCTCGCGTCGCGCACATCGGCAACGTCCTCATCGAGACGATGCGCTATGTCCTTCAGCATGCGAAGGATCAGTTCGCGCGGCTCCTCCTGCAGCAGGCCCTCGGCCGCCTGGCGCATGACGGCCGCCGAGCGACCCTCGAACTGTTCAACGGTATCGACGTAATAGGCCAGCGCCGTGGTTGGTCCGAGCTCCCACAAGGCCTGATTGAGATCAGGCTGGGAGAGCGGCGTCAGCGGCGACACGCGTGGCGCCACGGTGTACCGGGCGGCGGCACCGTCGGTTGACCCGTCAGACAGCAGGAAGCCGCGGGCTACCAACTTGGCCACAGTCCGGTGGTAGGTCGGGAGCGTCGCGGTATCGCCTATACCTCGAGGCTGGACCACTCCCGACTCGTCCTCAACGTGCGCCGAGTCCTTGGCGTGCTCCCAGATGTCACGGATGGTCCGCTTGTCCTCCGGCGCATCCTGCAGGTAGCGGACGATCCAAGCGTCGCGTTCGTAAATGCTGATCTGCGTACTCACGAACGTGGCTGCCCATCGCGCGTGCTGGTCGGAATCTCGCGTCGAGCGGTCCAGCCTCGTTTGGCCAAGTCCGCGAAAATGTCAGGCGTCGCGCCGCCGACCGGCGTTCGCCGCCGACGGATGTCGACCAGGGTGGCGTGCTTGACCGTCTCGGACACGCCGCTCAGCACGCACGTGCCGATCGGCGCCCTGGTCAGCCGATGAATCATCGCCTCCGGGGCATCCGAAAACACGCCGCGCAGGGATTCGAGCTGATCAGGCTCGATGGCGAAGATGAACCGCGTAAGCAGACGCTTCAGCAGCGGCCGATCGAGGTCGGCGGGGCTCTGACTGGTGAGGATGAGGCCGATCCGGTAGTGGCGCCCGATGCGCGCGATCTCGCGCAGGACCTGTGTGGTGACCACCTTGTCATCGTTGGGGGCGATGAGGTGTGCCTCGTCCATCGACAAGACCACGAAGGGAATCTTTCGGGCGCGCGCCAGTCGCTGGATATCGCGCGCCACGGCCGCGGCGATAAGCCGCAAGTCCGACACCGAGAGGCCACGGCAGTCGATGTTGATAATTCTGCCGGGCGTGAGCTCCTGCTCCCAATCGAAGGGTGCGCCGATGTACGGGATGTTTTCCAGGCTGCGCGCTCGGAGCATCGCCGGGCGGAAAGTTTGTGCTTTCATCTCGAGCGCCGGGGCCAGCTCTTCGATCTTGGCGATCAGCGCGTCGACGCCGAACTCTTTGCCACCGCGCAGCACCTGATTGAGCAGCGACTCGTGGGCGAACTGAACCAGTGTTTCGATATTCGTGCCCTTGTTGATGGCGGGGATCGAATCGATGATTTCGTCCGGCTGGAGAGCGCTAAGCGGCAGGCTGAAGCCGTCGCCTGGCCGAACATTGGTGCCACCGAGGCTCGTGGTCGCATCAACCATCTCACCCAAGGGGTCGATGTTGATCTGCGGGACGCCATGACTCCAGAGCTCCTCGGCCACGACGCCGCGGCCATATGACTTGCCGCGTCCGATTCCACCGCAGAAGAAGATGTGCGTTTGCACCACATCGCGGCGCAATCGCACGGTCACGTCGGGCAATCCATGAATCGTTCCCACTTCAAGGCCGCTCTGCGAGTCGGGCGCAAAATTGAGCGCCTGCGCGATCAGCCCCGGCTGCACGACCACCACGGGACTGCCCGAGAGGGGGAGGGTCTCGACAGACTCGATTCGGTCGAGGCTTCCGTCCAATTTGAAGACCACTTCCTCGAGCGGATCGGCCGAGGCGGCGCGATAGATGACGGTCGACTGGCCCTCTGGCGCGTACCTGGTCTCAAACGGGATCACGTCGCTCACCGTCGAGCTCAGTGCGTCCTCATGCGGGTTCTGCTCCCACACGCCTTCGACCCGAATGAGCGTGAGGACGCTCGGGCCATTAATCTGCTTTCCCCGGACTCCCAACACCCGGCCGGCGGTCGTGTCTTGCCCGGGAAGAAGCCGGAACAGCACCTTGTCCAGGCTCGGAGACTCGCGCTCGCAGATGACCCGGCCGATCACGACGTCATTCTGATCCGCCTCGGTCCCGACGAGAGGCGGCTGATCGAACTCGGCTTCCTCCTGCCCCCTTGCGCTCATGGTGCCATCCTTCATAGCATCTCCTTCGATTCGGTGCGCGGGTCCTTCGGTGAACATGACTTGCTGTGGGGGAGGAGCCGGCGCGGGTACGCCGGCTCCGACCCCCGTTCCCCCCGGTCGGGAGCTAGGCCGCCTGACGGCGGACCTGCGCACCCGGAGCCTGCTTCTTCACGAGATCGATGCTGTGGTCACAGTCCGCCTCGTTGACGTAGCCGTCCGTGGAGCGACAGATCTCCCGGCCGTTGGGGGACATGAACCGCCAGTACCACTGGCGGTCCCGACCCGGAAACTTCTCGAAGTAGTACATCCGCGCGATCACCTCCTTCCGTTGAGGGATCCGGAGCCGCTGACAGCAACGTGTTATTCATTTCGCGGTTCCGAGAAACACGAAATGATTACCGCTGCCGTGCGTCGGCTACAAGTCAGGTATTTGTGAATTCGCGCGACAACCTCACTCCCGAGCAGCGGGTACGGGCGATGCGGGCGGTGCGGTCGACGTCCTCGGCCGAGGCCACCGTCCGGGACGCGCTCCGGGCTCTAAAGGTGCGGATTGGTAGAGGGCTCACCTTGCCGGGCCGTCCGGACTTTGTTCTCCCCGACCAACGGATCGCCCTCTTCGTCAACGGCTGCTTTTGGCACGCCCACGGATGTCGGCCGCTGTACCCGGTCGCGAACCGTTCCTACTGGAAGCAGAAGCTCGCGTCGAATGTCCGGCGCGACCGTCGAGTTCGCCGCCAACTGAATAGGGCAGGGTGGAGCGTCGTCGTCTTGTGGGAGTGCAAGCTCTCGAAGCAGGACCCCGCCGCCTCCGTCCTGCGGGTGATGAAGAGAGCTCGAAGGTATTGACGGGCGGTGATGCCGGAGCTACTTTGAAATGAGTGCGCCGTTTAGCAGAAGCGCGCACTCCAAGGCTCCGCGGCACGATACCCCCAATCCTTGCTGCGTTTGAGCCGATCCCCGAGTCGCTGAAGGGCCCGGGGCTGCCCGTCGCCCGACACAAAGACGCCCGGTTTGCGGGCGATCGCTACCCACTGCGCGCTTCTGCTATTACGCGCAGTGACGTCGGGGCGGCGATCCTAGATCTCCCCACCTTGTCCATCCTCCCGCACTCCCATCAGCGCCCACCTCGCTACCTCACGCAGGGTGAAGTTCAGCGCTTCTTCTCGGTGATCGCCGACCCGCGCGATCGGGCGTTATTCGTGCTGATGTACCACCACGGCCTGCGCGTGGGGGAGGTCCTGCTGTTAACTCGCGGCGACCTCGACCTCACTCGCGGACGACTGCTCGTCCGCCGCCTCAAGGGCGGCGTCTGGAGCGAGCAGATCCTCTTCGCAGGGACGATTCAGCTGCTCCGTGCCCATTTGGCCCGGACTGCCGGAGGGCCCGAGGCGCCGCTCTTTGCCGGCCGAGACGGACCGCTCCGCTGCCGGCAGATCCAGCTGCGGTTCGTTCGATACCGCCAGCGTGCTGGGCTCTCCGCACACCTGACGACTCACTCGCTGCGGCATTCGATCGCCACCCACCTGCTCGACGCGGGCGTCAACCTCGAGTTCGTCCAGGACCACCTCGGCCACCAGAGCATCCGCTCGACGTCGATCTATGCCCGCATCACCGACCGGCACCGCGTCGCCGTGTTTCGCGAGCTCGCGCGCTCCCCGTGGATCGTCCAGCCCGGTAGCGAAGTTCCCGCCGTCCAACCACCAGAAACGAGGTCGCCATGAATACCCGCCACGTGTTTCTGATCCTCGGGATTGCCGTCGCCGCTGGATGCTCGAAGAACAGCAGCAGCCCCACAACTCCTGGTGGTGGAGGCGGTAGCGGCAATCCGACGCTCAACGTGGCCGCCGATTCCATCCGGATGCTGACCGACAACAGCTGCACGGTGCACGCCACGGCCACGGATCCGAGCGGCTTTCAACTGACCTTTGCGTACGTGGCGAAGGGCGGAACCGTGGCGGCGGGAAGCTCGACGTCGACGAGTGCGATCTTCACCCCCACGCGGATCGGGAACGATTCGGTCCTCGTCACCGTCAGCAATGGGCACGGGGGCCAGGCCTCCGCCACGCTGCTCGTCTACGCCGTGGACCGGTTTGCGCCTGGGCACAGCCAGAGCTTGGGCTGCGCGTTCAACTTCACGCCCGCCGAGAGCCTCTTCGTCCTCGATTGCACTGTCTGTGTTTCCATCGGCGCCGGGGGGTGTCAGGTCACGGGCGTCACCAGTTTTCCCCCGGATGTGCTCCCGCCCGGTGTGCCCTACACCTTCTGGCCCGCAGACGATCCGGGGCAGACCTGCAAGGACTTCCTCCAGAGCTGGGACATCACCGTCCGGCGGCCGCTGCCAGACGGGCGGATTTACCGCTTCGCGGGACTGCGCTGACGAATTGGTTGGATTGTCAACACCAACTGAGGGACCGGGCCCCGCCGGGCCACACCATCACACGCTCCCGGCTCCCGATCAGCCCGGATTGCCAGGCAACCACGGCGGTGGGCGCGGCGGTTGTGCCACCGACGTGTGCGCTGTCAACGCAAGACGCTCGATTTCGAGTACGTACCGCTGGCGCAGCGCCGCGACCTGAGCTTCGACTTCCTCGACTAGGGCAGGGGCACACAGTACGGCCCGGCCAACGCTCGGCGGCGCCGCGATCGGAACAACTTGGCCGATTCCTGTAAATGCACAGGCCTCTCTTCATGGAGCGTGGTTTCGAGCGAAGCGGCAGAGCTGGTATTGCGTCGCTTCCGTCCGACGCAATGCCCCCAGGTGGTGACTCGCCAGTAGTCAAGTCTGGCGACAGCAATCACTTGCAATCATCGAGGTGGCTCCGCACAAAGAAACTACTGCCTTCCGCCTCAGGATCCGGGATGGGCACCTCAAGGGCCGGGTCAGTAGCACATCGGATAAGAATCTTCTGTTCACTTATATATTAGAATGAGAAAGACTTGACTTGTCACACATGCGCTCTATGGTGCCCCTCTCAGGGACGCAGCTGCCGCCAGTTCTCCATCCTCGAGGCAATGACCGTGCGCTCCGGGGTTCTTCCCCAGCTAGGCGTGGAGCGGCACAGGCAGGAGTCACCTGTATCTCAGCATCGAGTACCGCCTGACAGAAGTGATTGCGAGTCTGCCATCTCGGCGGCTTCAACGCTCTGGTGACTGGCTTGGGAAATGAACGCGGATGAACATCAGCCGTTGTCCAGGCCCGAGCTTCAGGTAGAGCGATTCCCCGCTTAGCAGGATAGGATCGTCTCTAACAAGGGCATAGCGCTTGGCACATTTTGCGCTTGTCTCATGTGCTCGCCAACGGATTCATGCAGCCTGGATGCATGAGACCAGAGTCTACATAAGTAGCTAACCTGACCGATCAGTTCGACACGGCACGTTAGATCTCGGAAGGAAGCCCAACGTCGTGCATAACTTGGCTGCAGGCATTCTTATCGCCCTGCTGATGGCGGGTTTGTGGGCGGAGGCCTCGGCCGACAAATCCACGAGCGGCGGGGCTGCACCCGAGAGCGCCCAGGCCTCGGTCGCGCCGATTCCGTCAAACAGCGACACCTCCATGGTCACGGGAGCGGGGCTCAACACGAAGTCTTGGCCGATTGATCGCCCTGTTCAAGGTGGCGTGATGCGGAAGCTACCCGGACGACGTGATTGGATCTTTGTACGAGCGATACCCGAGGCGGAGATGCAGCGGCTTGGTCAGCAACAACAGATTGACCTCCTGAAACTTCACGGCAGCGAACCGCGGGACATCGAACTCGTGATCCCCGACTCGCTTGCTTTGAGGAGGTTACCGCGGTTCGGAATCGCCTCGAGCTGCGCTCCGCCTTGCACGCTTCAGGTCCGCGTCCTCTATCGCCAGCTTCCGCGCCTGCTCGCCGACAGCTTGGTGTTCTGGGGATCCGGCGACCGTGATTCGAGGGGGGCGGGATCAGTGAAATCGCAACGATCCACGCCGGGCGATCCGAAGTCGCCTACCCCGTATTCCGCCCGCCCGAGAAAACCGCCCCGCAGTGGCGGCCATTAAACAACGTTGCACTCAACGCGCCGCTCATCGTGCGGCCTGTGGGCTAGGCGCCGATCGCCGCTTCCCGCGCGAGGCGGGACGACGCCGTCTGTCAGTGCCCAACGCGCAATACAACGCACGGAGGTTGAAATGGGTCGCACGCGCGCACTGCTTGTCGCTGTCGTCGTCTATCTGGCATGGCTCCCGACTGTGCAGGCCGGGAACAATGCCGGCGGGACTGCTTATCTGACGTGGGATGTCGCCGGTCAGGTGCCGGTGCTCTCCCAACCGGTCGCCCAGCCGTTCCCGCTCTACCTCCATCTTGCCGGCGTACCTGATATCCGGTCGCTGGCGGTGTCGCTGCGCTGGGCACCTTACGATTCGGTAGGCGCCTGTTACACGATGATTTCTGGCGCGCCGGATGAATCCTGCGGCGCGGGAAACGACAGCCTTCCTGGCGGGCCATTTGCCGGGGACTCCAGCTACACTTGGAGCATTCGCTACGCGCCTGGCGACGGCACCAAGACCTGTGTCCAGTATTGGTTCTCCGCGGCCTCATGTGACACCGCGCCGCCCGGCAAATTTGCGATCGCCTCCGTCGCCGTGCTCGATGGTAACGGCTCCGTTGACACCCTGAGGAACGTCGGGGACGCCAAGCTCTCTGGGGTGGCCGGTGCGGACACCACTTGGTGGGGGTCAGCTACGGCGCCGCCGACTCCCTCAGCCGTTGCCTTCTGGATGCTCCTGCATCCCAACCCGACAACTGGTGAAGTGCGCCTCGACGTGTCGCTCCCATCGCCGGAGATGATTCACCTCGGCATCTATGACCTCGCCGGTCGGGCGGTACGCCAGCTCGAACAGGGTGGGGCGCTCGGCAGTGGCCTGCACCGCTACCGTTGGGACCTGAGAGATGCCAGTGGTCAACGGGTGCCAAGCGGCATCTATTTTGCCCGCGTCGCAAGTGCGCGTGGATCCCGACTCATGCGAATCGTGGTGGTGAAGTAACTCTTGACGAACCTCTTTCCTCCCAGACAAGAAACACGGAGGCCACCCATGCGTCAGATCGTCGCGCTCGTTCTCGCGGCGTGTTTCTTTAGCACGACCCCCACCTCAGCCGCCCAAACGCCCGCTCGCGACAGCCAGCCTGATAGAATCCACAGTCAGCCGGCGATAGCCCCGATTCCCACTCCTGAGGCGCCTGACACATCGACGCTGGCCGGCACCGGACTCAACCAGAGACCCTGGCCGGTTGACCGTCCCGTGGCCGGCGGCGCAATGCGCAAGGACCCCGGTAGCCGGGAATGGCACTTCGTAAGGGCGATGAGCGACGAGGAGATGCGCACGGCGCACCAGAGATACCTCGAGGAAATGGTTGCCAAGCATGGCAACGAGCCGCGGGACATCATGGTTCAGGTCAATGATTCGCTCGACGCTTCAAGGCTGGAACGCCTGGGCATCGGAGTCCGGGGGCATGCTCCCTACACGTTGTCGACGCGCGTCTTGTACCGGCAGCTGCCAGAAATGAAGAGAGCGGGACTGCTCTACTGGGGCAAGAACAGCCCCCAACCGATCCACAGACCGGACGTTCGCGACTCCTGGCCGGTGAAGCCAGCGGAACCGACACGCGACGGTACCCCTTGGCTACCGACGCCACCACCTAGGCCCATGGTGGTCGACGGCGTATCGTCAACACAGACCGTGACAATTTGGAGTGAGGGCTTCGAGACAAATCAGGTGCCTGGTACCTACTGGTCCACCGGTGATCTCAACCCCAACACAGGCCACGACTACTGGGGCGACAGATCGAGTGGCTGCGGTGCTTGGATTCGCAGCGGAGCCTGGAGCGCAGCTTGTAACGGCAATCTGTCCGGCGACTTTCCATCATGTACGCAGTATGTTGACGATCAAGATGCCTACGTGCAAAATCCAGGATACTTTCCGATGAGCGGGTACTCAACTTATGACGCGCTCTTCTACCTCAAGTACCAAACCGAACCGAGCTACGATTACTTCTGGTGGGCGTATTCGACTGGCGGCGGCTGGATTCAGGCGGGCGGTAACTACTCGGGGTCGGGCGACTGGACGCAGCTCGGGGTGACAATCTCGAACGCGACGCACAGCGCCGACAATTTCGCCTTTCAATTTCGCTTCTTCAGCGATTTCAGCAACACCGACGTCGGGGCCTTTGTCGACGACGTGCTTCTGCGCGGCGATCCTCTTCAGCCCAACCTGACGTACTACACACCCTCTGGATGGAGCGGGCCGATTGTGCCGTCTTCGATCCAGTTTACATCTACGACCGGCACACTCTATGCCGGACAGCCGACCTACATTGATTGGGCGGTCCAGAACAATGGTGTAGCGTCCGCTGCCGGCTTCGATGTCAATTTCTACCTCGACGGTGGTTACATAGGCTCTAACCACGTCGCTAGCCTGACGAACGGAACCTACTGGTACAGCCCGGATTGGTCCTACACCGTCCAGACTCCTGGCACGCACACCTTGCAGATGACGATTGATCCCTCGGGGACCGTTGGTGAGTCCAACGAGGGTGATAACACGTTCTCCTCCAGCTTTTACTGGAACCCTGCTCCTCCGCCGGATCTGATCGTGCAGAGTGTGGTGCCGAGTTCGAGCTTCCCTGCCGTGGGATCAACGATAAGCGCGACGGTAACGATCAAGAACCAGGGGACCGGGACGGCGAACGGAACCTTTTACACTTACTTTTACAAGAATCCTGGATCAGCGCCCACTCAGGGCCAACTGGGGTACGACGACAGCCACCCGTCGTTCTCCCTCGCCCCTGGGGCCTCAGAGAGTTACGTGGTGCAAGGGTTGACGTCATCGCTTGCTGTCCCGTGGACAATGTATGCCTATGTCGATGCTACGAATGCGATTACAAATGAGTCGTCCGAGGCAAACAACCGAACGGCGAGCTCCGTCGTCAATTGGACTTCCGGCACCGTTACAGTGTCCGGGGTGTTCGCGTACGACGACTCACTGCTTGGCCCCAATACACCTATGCGGTGTGCCCACGTGGTGCTGGTAGATGTGGATCCTCCGGGAACACCGGGGTCTGCCAACGGCGAAGACATTGTCGCGGATCTGAACACGGATGCAACAGGACATTTTGGGCCGGTTACGATTCCCAATCAGGACACGGACGGGGATCAAGGGCGACTTGATCTTTACGCGCGAGTCTTCGTGGACGCTAGCGCGTCGTGCCTTGGTTCTTACGCGACGGCAGTCCACGCCTACGCGGGCGATCCAGCTCCAGTGTGGTTTTGGCAATCGCCGACTGTAACGGACATCCCGAACGGTGCATACTCCTTCGGGACGGTCAAACCGTCTGGGTACGTCTTACCGACCGCAGCGCATCTCTATGCGACCGTGCTGCGCGGCTATGATTATGTCCGCGCACTTGGGGCGACGCCTCCATTCGTGGATATCAGATGGAGCCCAGGGGAGGGATTTGTAACAGCATACGTTTCGGGCTCGCCACAGCGGCTGTGGATTCAAGGCGACTATTCGTGTTATGCATTGGGTGGATTACGATTGTGGCCGGACGATTGGGATGACGCTGTGATTTTGCACGAGTATGGGCACGCCGTTGCAGATGCGTTCGGTTTCAAGCCGACGTTCCCACCAGGAACGAGCCTGAGTCACGCCGCCTTCAAGGAGGCGATGGTGAATGGCACGCCGTCGCGCGAATTGGCATGGTCGGAGGGGTGGGCATGGTACTTCGCTGCCCAAGTGCTCGGAAGAAATGTATTGGTGAATACGGGGGATTCGCTGGGCTGCACGGCGGAGGAGAGGATTGATGTTGAGTCCGGGACGTACTGGGATTCAGTGAGCGGAGTGACGGTCAATGCTAACGAGCGAGGGCCGACCTGGGAGATACCAAATGCCGGAATCCTTTGGGATATTGCCGACGCCGCGAACGACAACCCAAATGGGGACAGGTACGCGGACCGTCTGACAAGTACGCCTGCGGCTGTCTGGGATGCCGTGAAGAATCCCGGAGCAACTCACATGACTTCGGCGGACTCATTCTACGTTGTCTACCAGCCGCGGTATGCGAGCGGAGCGACTCAACCGACATTGTTCGAGGCGTTGAACGAGGTGTACTGCGAACACGGCGCGTGTGCGCAGAGCGTCGGCGTCACAAGTGGTGGCAACCCCCTTAGCTGGGGAAGGGTGGAGGCCCGGCCAAATCCATTCTATGGGCGCGCGCGGATTGCGTTGCGTGTACCGCCCGGGGGAGGCGGCACAGTTACCCTGAGGGTATACGATGTGGGCGGGCAAGTAGTTCGCAGTCTTATGGAGGGGCCGGTCGACGCCGGGGAGTTGCTGGTGCCATGGGACGGGCGCTCGGATCGCGGACGAGTTCTCCCAGCGGGCATCTACTATGGCCATTTGTCCGGCAAGGGGACCGACCAGGTCTTTAAGCTCGTGTTGCTACGGTGAGGAGGCAATGATGAGGTGGCGACTGACCGTGCTCACGACTGTCGCGTCTGCCGCAATGTGCTTTGGGACTAGTGGGGCGACCCCGCGTCAGGAACCGGGCGAGGCGTTGTTCGTGCTGGAGGCGAGGTTTAGTGAACCTCCGCGAGTTGGCCTGCCGGTAAAGCTCGGCTTGATGCTGCTTGACTTCGCGGGTTATCCACCAGATTCGAGCACGGTTGAGGCTCGGCTGATACTGCCTCAGGGCTGGGAAGTCATCTCCGGTGATACCACGTACCGCGGGCCGATTCCGCGCGGCGAACTTCACTGGTCCCTTACCGTGAGACCAGCTCATCCAGGACGCTACGAGATCCGGCGCTCGGTACGAATCGAGCGTGGCCGCTTCGGTGTGGACGAGGGCGAGTGGAAGCAAGGCATTGACGTTCGACAAGACACGACGATCGTGAGCCGCAGCGAGCCGGCTCGGCTCGAGACTGTTCGCCGCGGTCAGCGTTATCGCTATGGGTACCTGTTCTTGGTTCCGATTGATGGCCCGGAGGAGTTCACCCAAGACAATCTGACGGACCGGGCGAGTGCGGTTGCGGGCCCACCGGCCATTTGCAGCGCATGCTCGACGGGGGATCCGACCACTGTACGCTGGGCAGTCTTGACAGACAGAAATGGCGCAATCCTGGATGTGCGCCTTTGTGACCAGGTGGATCCGGAGTCGCCAGTCGCGACCACTACTCGCCAGGCTTTGCGGAAATGGACATTCGTGCCCGGTCGATATCGTGGCCGATCCGTCGCCGATTGGGTGATCGTGAAAGTGCCAGTAGCCCGCCGGTAATTGTTGCGGTGCGTCCGGGGGTTGTACCCCCGCAAACAAGACAGTTAGCGACATCTCTTATAACTGTTCGACGTTGCACACTCTCGTGTAACGGTTGTGTCGGGCAGGATGTTCACTAGCTTTCAGAAGTGCCTGTACTAGCGGTTGCGTAGCTTCGCGGCCGCCTGACCCAACTTATCCGGAACCGGGTCTAGCCAGGAATGGTCTGACCAACCAAGGACGACGGTTCGTGACCCGGGGTGGGAAGCATCGAGTACCGCCGCGAGTCCGCCGGATCGAGCGAAAACCATCCGCGAGCAAGCAAAGCGGAATCGGTGAGCGCGTCCTCTGTCGTCAGCCACAGGAACCGCTTGGCGTGTTCTGGGTCAAAGGTGCTTGTGCCGCAGATCTGACGGATGTTTTGGAGTCGCTCTGCCGACGAAACGACGAACAAGGTTCGGAACGCCTTGAATGGCTTCGCCACGCCGAACTCTCCTTGGTAGCGCTGGTAGCTTCCACTGACGAGGGACGAGAGGTAGAAGCGAGTCGTTTTGAGCACGCCACGGTCCGGGTTGCTCAGCACTTCGGTGCCTCGGTCGACCTCGAGAAAGAACAGCGCACTGGACTCTCCCCGCTGTAGCGAAAAGACTCCATCGGGCGCATGGGAGATCTTCTGTCTCGGGTCCATAGCGTCTGTCGTGACGTCGCGGACGTGCTTCTTAAGGTCGGCGCCTGCCGCACCGTCGACAACGTGCTCTGGTATGAAGCCGAGTAACCGGACGTCCGGTCTCTCGGCACAGGCCTGCGTAAGCGTAATCCGGAAGTCGGAGGCGGCAAGGAAGTGCTTGATGAACAAGTAGTCCTTGGGCTGTTCGCGCCGGGCGTCCCACCCGAGGCTGTCTAGGGGAGCGGCCAGCCGCTCGGCGACGACCTCCGCCCCTCGGCGTGCGAGCAAGGCCAGACGGTCTGCGCTGGCCGTTGTCGTGAACGTGGCGATGAACCCGGCCGTCTCCAGCAGTCGTAGCCGGCGCGAGGCCGTCTGCTCCGACGGGAAGTAGAGCCGCTGGACCTGGGAGGTGGACAGGTAACGGTACTTCAGCAGCGACACGAGCAGTTCGTGGTCGCGCTCGGTCAAGATGACTGCGCCGTCCTTGCCAGACTTACGAACCAAAGACGTCTCCCGGATCGATGCCCTCGAGCGGTACAGGCGTCGCTCGAGTAATGGCCGTTGAGAGCGGAGCGACGCGGGTTGTCTTGGCTGAGACGCCGTAGAGCTGGCGGGAGCTTTCGACGACTTGCCTGGCACGCTCATTGGTACCGCGTGCCGGCGCAGACGGAGTCTCGACCTGCAGGACTTGGTCGTTGATTCGCGCGTAGACGCGGCCGCGCGACAGGTAGACCACCTCGTTCGGATCCAGACTTACGAGCTTTGCGTCTGACTCGCGGCGGTAAACCATCTCCCGACAGAGCCGGCGGGCGTCGGATGCGCCAGTGGCGAAGAACACGAGCGTCGAGACCGTCCCGAGAATGTGACGGAGTAGCGGCTCCGACAGGTCGCCGGTCTCGAGATGCGCCACCGTCAGCGGTACGCGGTACTTCCTGGTGCGAGAGAACATCTCGCTGTAGTCCTCGACAGACCCGGCGCAGAAGTGCTGGAACTCATCGATGAAGACGGGGAAGAATGGGCGCTCGCTCTCTGGCACGTCCTCCCGGCTGGTCGCCGCCAGCTTCAGCTTCGCCACGATCAGTTGACCGACCATGTGGGCGTTGCCCGCGCCCTTGAGCGCTTTGGAGGTCACCCGGAATAGCAGGATCTTTTTCGAGTCGATCGCCTCGCGGAAGTTGAGGCAGGCTCCTGGCGTGCAAAGCATCCGCCGGACCGGAGGCGTCATTAGACGATCGAGGCGATTCATCACGGCTTGGTGAGCAGTCTTATCGAAGGCCGGGTAGTCCTCGGTCCAGAAGGTTGTGAGGAACTCGTCGCTGAGTTGCTCGCACGCCCAGGCCCGGAACTTGTCGCCCTCGGGATTGCGGCGTAGGAGGCGCGGAATGTCGAGCAGCGTCCGGTTCGGAATCGCCATCAGAGTTTGGAGCGTCATCCTGAGAATACGCTCCATGCGCGGGGCCCCGGCCGACTCTCCCTGACCCTCGACCAGGCGGAGGAAAGCGCGGTACGTCTCGTCCACCTTCTCGTGGAGGTCCTCTTCCTTCGCGAGGTGGAGCGGATTGAGCGGAACCGGGCACTCCAGATCCCCTGGATCGACGTAGATCACGTCGCGGATGCGGTCCTCGGGGATGGATGGCAAGAGGTAATCACGGTAGAGCTCGTCGTCCGGCGCCAGGACGGCCAGTCCGTGGCCCAGCTGCAGGTCCTGGGCGATCAGGTTTCGCAGCAGTGTGGTCTTGCCCTTGCCCGACTTGCCGATGATGTAGACGTGCTGCGTCCGGAGTTCCGGGTCGAGCCAGACTGGCTGCCGTGAGGTCGCGCCCACTCCAAGCTGCACGCCGTCGGCTGGGGACTCCGGCGGCTTGGGCTTCAACGTCCGTATTGCGGCGATGTGCTTGTCGAGCAGCCGTCGACCAGCTCCACTCGTCATTGGCATGGACCGTGCCGCCTCAGCCCTTCGACTTCCGTTGCAGTATCTCGGCAGCGACCTCTTCCAGCCATTCGATGTTGGCCCGCTTGGCGCCGTCACTGATGTCTCCCCGGGTCTCGGTCTCCCTGATTAGTTTGGCGAGCGGCACCAAGACATCATCGACTTGTTCCAGCTCCCGGCGGGCATACACTTCGAAGTCGTCATCGAGGGGCCGGACGCGGGTAGCAGCTATCCGTCTCTGGAGTCGAACCCGCGCAAGTTCCTGCTCGAGTCGAGCGGTCTCGTGTTGATCGAGTGTCCCGCGAAGCTTTGCACGCGCAGCCGCCTGTTCGAGGATCTTGGTCTCATGCTCCTCGGCGCTTAACTCTTCGTCGCGCTGAAGGTGCAGATCAAGTTTCGCTGCCTCGTGCGCAGAACTGCGCAGGGCGGTAATGGCGTCGATCACATTCTTGCCGGCGTTGATCTTGCGGGCATACGCCTCAAGGATTGACGTGTCAACCTTGAGGTGCTGGCGCTTGATGACGCCTTGGATCTTGTGCAGGAGGACCGGAGTGCTGTGGTCGTCGTCGTTGAGGAGTTTCGTCAGTTCGCTCGGAAGACCACCGCTGAGCTGAAGTGCTGCTCGCTCGGCTTCCTTGTCCTTCTTACCGCCAAGCAATCGTCCCAACTTCTTCCACACCAGAGGTTCGTCACTCATTGTGGGCCTCTTGACATAATCTATTACAGGACATAGACTTAGCGGTCCTGATGCGGGCCCGGGGCGGACCCTCCACGTCGGAGCGCCAGCCCCGCCACCTTCACCAGGAGGTCTCGGATGCTTGATGAGATATTTGCCGCTGCGGAGCGCGAAGCGCGCGAACGACTCGCCCCCTTCGAAGAACGCCATCGCGCCTGGCGTGCGTACCACCAAGCCAACTCGCGCGCGCTGCTCGACTACTTGGCAGCACGCGCGGAACGCTCGATGCCAACCTTCCGCTCGCACTACCGCGAAGCACGTGAGCGCCACGGAGTGGCCTAGATTGCTAGCGCATCCATCGTTCTCCCTCGCCCTGCCGTGTGTCAGGGCGAGCTTCTTGTCAGATCGAAGTACATCGTGCCATGTCGAGCCACGCTCCGGTCGATGATCTCCAGTTGCAGCATCCATTGCTCGTAAGGGTCCTCTGGACGGGCAAAGTACAGCGTGCCATCCGAAGAGCCATGGGGTGCGACCATCACAACCTGGGAGAGTGGCGTGCGCTTGTCGTCACCGGACACGAACGCCCAGCGCGATGCGTAGGTCTGCTCGCGCACCCGCTGCAGCGTCGTGTGGTTTGAAATGTCCAGGGGGAATGGCCGGTCGCCGCGGTTGCTGAAGTGCAACGTGACAGAAACGCGATCGTGCTCCACTTCAACCATCGTGACTTCACTGCCGAAGTCTCGCGCGATGTCCGACGCAGCCGGTCGCCACTGGGGCGTCGGCCGGAAACGCTCGACCTGTTGGACCGGTGCATCGGTGCGCGGAATCACGCGAGAACTCAACCGGTAGACGAAGACGCAGGTTCCGACTGCTACCAGCACGACCGCCAGCGCGAACAGCCGGTGTCCTCTCCGCTTTGCGGTGAATACTTCGACCGCCGAGACTCCCGTATCGACCGCCGCTCCGCGTAGCAGCTGTCCTGTCTTGACGAAGATCGACGAAGGGATCCTGGGTTCGAGTCCAACGAGAAACCCAAGAACCGGCAAGAGGTAATACCGCTGGGCAAGAACGAGGCAGCCGACGAAGACCCGGAGCGCCAAGACTGCCGCCGCCGCGGCCAACGTCACCGGGATCATGAGGAGCAGGAGGAAGCTCTGGGGCGGGGTGTCGGAGAGATGCTTGAGCCACAGATCCGACGCGCTGGCCCACTGCACGAGGGTGGGGGTAGTGAGCAGCCCGGTGACCCAGAACACAATCGCCCATCCGATCGCACCGGGAAGCCATGGACGACGCGGCAACACCGGTGCGCCGCTCGGCGCGTAGGTCGGGACGGGGGTGTAATACCTGCTGAAGTAGTAGGCGCCACCCAGAACGCCGATAGCGCCCGCCACGAGCCACGGCCGCCACGGAGCCGGCAGATGATCAATCAGCCAAGCCAAGGCAAGCCCGAGCAGGCAAAGCCGGAAGGGAAACACACCTCCGGTGACCGCGGACGCAGCGCGATGATTAGCCATCTCGGCGGCCTCCCAGCCGCCCGATTGGCGAGCTGCTTGGCACCGCATCCGTGCACGAGGTCGAGGCAACAGGAATGAAGCCGAGAGCCGGGCGATCCTTCGGGCGGCCAACTTCGTTCCCAGCAGGATATTGGCTGGCCCAAGGGTGTATCACGAGGAGGTACACCCTCGCTACAGGCAAAACCGCTCTTCCGATACACCCAACGTACGCCCCCTTGGGTCGGGCAGAAGCGCAGTTGACGAGCCGGCTGGTCCTGGCGGGGTCGACACTGCGAGCCTCCCGACACCAGTCTCTGACGCTTCTCGCACGTCGCTGCGCCGCGGCCCTGACTTGAACAATCAGGCCCACGATTTTGCTTGGACGCACGCATGCGGACCGTTAACTTTCTAGCCCCGTGCGGGGTCGGGGACGGCAGCCATTACCTATCGATAGGCGAATGCGCTGCTCATCCCCACTCCACCGGGGCGCTCGGCACGAAACGCAAGAACGCACCCACACAAACCCTTCGATCACGAGAAAGGAGTACTTCGACATGAACGCAGATTGACGAGGCTGAGATGAACAAGAGTGCCTTCATTGCTGCCAGGGAATCTGGCGAATCAGCAGATTGCATGAGCTGTGCGCAGTTGTGCCGAGTGAACATCGCCGATGGCTCCGCGAACGCGTCGAGCCCTGATCCTTCTCACATCACACCGGCTCCCTGGCTCCGCCCGCTCCTCACGATCGAGCAGGTCGCAACCTACCTCCGCGTCAATGCCAAGACGGTAAGGCGTTGGGTCGCAAAGAGACGCATCCCTTGCGTGCGCATTGGAACGCGTCTTAGGTTCGACTACGGCGACATCGTTTCGTGGGTCCGGCAGCGGAAGGAGGGCTAATGCCGAGGCTCATGCAAGGGATGTTCAAGCGAAGGAAGTCCTACTACTTCCGTGACCAGCAGGGAGGTCGCGACAAGTGGGTGTCGCTCGGGACGGACTACGAGCAGGCCTGCGAGAAGCTCAGGACGATCCGGGCCGGTGGGTTCATGCCACGGAGTCGGCTTTCGGTTCGCCAGGCCTCCGAACAGTGGTTCGAGAAATACGTCCAGACGAGGCGTGCCGTGAGTGATCACGTCATGACTGCGCAGCGGCTCCGGGACTATCTGGTTCCGTTCATCGGTCACAGGCCGCTGGCCGAGGTCACGAAGGACGATGTCCGGTCCTACCGTCTCTGGCTGGAGAAGGACGGACACCTCAAGCCGGCGAGCGTGAAGCACATCATGTCGGACCTACGGTGCCTGATGTACTGGGCGGTCGACTCGGACTTGATCGACCGGGTCAACTTCCCCCGGCGCGTCATGCCGAAACTGCAAGAGCGTCCGCCGGACCGGCTCACAGACGAGGAAGTCGAGAAGGTGGTCAAGTTGCCCAACCCGTACGGGTTCATTTCCCGGTTCGGGATTGGGACCGGGATGCGGTGGGGGGAACTCATCCGGGCGCAGAGCACGGACGTCCAAAACGGCCTGCTCATCGTCCACCACACGAAGAGCGGCAAGATGCGTCGGGTACCCCTGCATCCAGTGCTGGCGGGGGAGCTCCGGTTCAGAATCGGGCGGCTCATGCCGCTGATCAACCCCTGGGGCTTCGCCAAGATGGTCCGGCGGGCCACGGGGATCTCTCGGTTCCACGCCCACCAGATGCGGCACACCTACGCGTGCCGGATGCTGGAGGCGGGGGTCTCACTGGCGGCGGTGCAGCAGTTGCTCGGGCACAGCACGGTTGTGATGACCCAAAGGTACGCACGCATCAGCGATGAGAGCGTGAAACGAGAGGTCGAAAGAGCTGTTGCCAACGGTTGGCAGTAGCAGGAGCAGTAGCAGGCAACCTCCGCGGCGCTTGCACGAACCCCGTAAGTTCGTGTAAACACGCCGGCGGAGAGGTGCGAGAGTGGTTGAATCGGGCGGTCTCGAAAACCGTTATACCCGTAAGGGTATCGAGGGTTCGAATCCCTCCCTCTCCGCCAGCTTCCCGTTGGATCGCGCCGGAAGGAGCCGCCATGCGACTGCTCGGCCTCGTCATCGGCGTACTCGTCATCATTGCTTGCGCGATTGCGGTCGCGGCCCCCGATCGGCTCATCGCATTCGGTCGCTCGCTGATCACGCCAGGCCGCCTCTACGCGATCGCCGCCCTGAGAATCGCGCTCGGGCTTTTCTTCATCCTCGCCGCCCGAGCATCACGCGCCCCGCGGACGCTCCTCGCCATCGGCGCAGTCGTCATAATCGCGGGACTGACCACGCCCTGGTTCGGCGTCGCCCGCTCGCTCGCGCTCCTCGACTGGTGGTCAGGCGCGGGGCGGCCCTTCATGCGCCTCGCCGCCGCTGCCGCGCTGGCTATCGGCGGATTCCTCGTCTACGCCTTCAGGCCCCCCACTCCGGCGCCGACCAAGTGATCGTCACCACGAGCCACATCGCGAGCCACCCAGCACTCACGACCTGATCCTCACGCCGCCGACCCCGCCGTCGCCCCCGTCGCCGGCTCGCGCATCGCCATGTACGTGATCCACCCCGAGCCGGCGTCGATCAGCGCGTGGAGCGCCATGCCGGGCAGGAGCGAGCCGGTCACGAGTGCCAGCACGCCCATCGCCACGCCGGCGAAAAACGCGCGCACGCCGAAGCTCACGCCCTGGTACGCGTGCGCGAGCCCGAACAGCACCATGCTCGCGGCGGCGGCGGGGTAGAGCCCGATCCACGCGCGGAGCACCCACACGAGGTAGCCGCGGAACAGGAACTCCTCGCAGATCCCGGCGGTGACGCTGAGCGGCACGAAGAGCCGGAACTCGGCGGCCGTGTGCGGCACGAGCGCGCGGAGCGGCTCAAGCCGCTTGCGGAGCTTCGCGAGCGACTCGGTGCGGCCGGCGAGCGCGCGGCCCTGCACCACGATGAGTACCAGGTACGCGAGCGGGAGCGCGGCGCCGAACACGAGCCGCCAGCCGTGCGGTGCGGCCAGGTTGAGCACGCCGAGCGACCGGCCGGCGCCGAGCATCACCGCCACCACGGCAGCGGCGAGGAGCCACTCCTCCACGAGCGTGCGCGTGTAGGCGCGCAAGCGGGCGCCGGGGTCGCCGGCGTCCACGGCGCGCACGTGGCGCGGCCAGAGCACGAAGTATTCGACGAGCGGCCACACGGCCGAAAAGAGGGCGATCAACGCAATGTCGAGCATGCCGGGCATGGGTGCCTCCGCGGGTCCTGGTTGTTCGAGCCACAACGATTATTCAAAGTATCATGAACAATGGTCCCGGTTGTCAAGAGGGCTCTGGCCCGCTAGTTTGGCGGCCTCATGCCACGCACTTACGCCAGCCCCAGACCCGCCCGCCAGGCGAACGCAGCCGCGAAGCCCGCCGCCGGGACCCCGGCGACCGCCCGCCGCCCGCGAACCCGCACCGCCAGCGCCGCCGCCGAGCGCCGGCGGCTCACGCAGGAGCTGCGCGCGCTCGCCCATCCGCTCCGGTTGAAGCTCGTGGAAATGTTCGCGGGGACGCCGCGCACCACGATGCAGGTGGCGGCGCTCATGGGGGAGCCGCCGACGCGGCTCTACCACCACGTCAACGCGCTCGAGCGGGCGGGGATCCTCCACCTCGAGCGCACCCGGCAGGTGCGCGGCACCACCGAAAAGTACTTCGTGGTGGCGAAGCAGCGGATCGGCATCGCGAGTCGCCAGGGCGTGACCCCGGCCTCGCGCGCGGCGTTCCGCGGGGTCGCGACGCTCGTGCTCGACGAGGCGCGCGCCGAGCTGGCCGCGGCCCTCGCCCGGCCGGGCGGCTTCACCAAAACGACCGCGCCCGTGGCGCTCCGCATGCTCCTCGCGGTGCCACCCACTCACCACGAGCGTGTGCGCAAGCGCATCCTGGCGACGATCGAAGCGATCAAGCGCGAGCTCAAGGACTGCGACAAGCGCTCGGCGCCGCGCTGGGCGCTCACGCTCTCGTTCGCACCCACGCTCGGGGGGAAGCAGGGCGACTAGCGCGGTCGGACCCGCCGGCCACGGGCTCGGGCCACGTTCGCGGTCCGCGCTGCCCGGTGTCGCCGGTCGCGCTTCATGCCCCCTTCGCCTACCCCCGCGCCCGCGACCGCGCCATTCGTCACGCCACCGTCAAGCGCGACCCTTCGCCACTCTTGAAGCGTGGCCCGTGACTCGCTAGGCTCCGGCGGGTTTTTCGTTGCGGACTCGGAGCCGGCGTGGCCGCCCGCTCGGCTCCCGCGCGTTCCACCCGTGGCAACTCGCGTTCGTTCCGCGAGTTGGTCGCGGCACGCGGCTCCGGCCAGCAAGCCGGAGGACGCAGCGACAGATCTCGTGGAGAGGTGTCCGAGTGGTTGAAGGAGCACGATTGGAAATCGTGTAGGCGCTAATACCGCCTCGAGGGTTCGAATCCCTCTCTCTCCGCCATCTTCAAAGGAAGTCGAGCGGGGCCCGGCGAGGCCCCGCGGGGGTTCAACCGAAACCCGAGTGGCCCCAACGCCCGCGGACGCCTACAATCTCGCGTGGGTCCGCGCGACAACTGGTCCGGTCCAAGCTCAGCGGAGAAGCCAAATGGAACGCACGACGGCGCAGCGCAAGGCCATCCATCAGGTTCTCGAGGATTCCGGGCGACCTTTGAGTCCGCCCGAGATCTACACCGCGGCGCGTTCCATCGCGCCGGGGCTCGGCATGGCCACGGTGTACCGCACGATCAAGCGCCTGCTCGACGAGGGCTCGATCTCGCAGGTCGAGCTGCCGGGCGAGGCGCCGCGTTACGAGCGCTCGGGCATGCGGCACCATCACCACTTCCGCTGCAACGCGTGCAACAAGGTCTACGACCTGTTCGCGTGCAGCAGCGAATTCCGGGAGTGCACGCCGAAGGGGTTCGCGCTCGAGAGCCACGAGCTCTACCTGTTCGGCCGCTGCGAGGCCTGCGCCTCGGCGTAGCCCGCACCGCTTGACCGACCCGCGCGGCCTGCTAGTATCCGCCGCGCTCGTCGCCCGTGGCCGGTCCCGCGCGCCTTCTGGGCGCCGGTGGGGACCGCGGGCGCGAACCTGTTTGGGTGGGGATGTAGCTCAGTTGGGAGAGCGCCTCGTTCGCAACGAGGAGGTCGTCGGTTCGATCCCGATCATCTCCACCATTCCCTTGAAGAGTTGGGCCAGGCCCAGCGCAACCCGGACTTGTGAACCCCGTCAGGACCGGAAGGTAGCAGCGGTAAGCAAACCTTCGGGTGTGCCGCTGGACCACCTGGCCCTTTACCTTGGCGGCTCTCGTCGGCGTCGACGCCCGCTCGCGGCGACGTCCCTTCGCGGCAACGGCTCCTGACGCGGCAACGCCTCCCGGGCGCGGCGACGCCGCCCGCGGGGCCGCACCGCAGGCGGCACGGTCCCATGGCCCATCGCGCGCTCACGCTCAAGTACCGGCCGCAGGTCTTCGCCGACCTCGTCGGGCAGGAGCACGTCTCGCGCGTGCTCGTGGCCGCGCTCGAGTCCGGCCGCGTCGCGCAGGCGTTCCTCTTCACCGGTGCCCGCGGGGTGGGGAAGACGACGAGCGCGCGGATTCTCGCGAAAGCTCTCAATTGCGAGCGACGCGCGACCGCGAAGGGCAAGGTCAGCGGTGAGCCGTGTGGAGAATGCACGAGCTGCACCGAGATCGCGGCCGGCGTCTCGCTCGACGTGCTGGAGATCGACGGCGCGAGCAACCGCGGGATCGCCGACGTCCAGCAGCTCCGCGAGAGCGTGCGCTTCACGCCCACCGGCGGGCGCCACCGCGTCGTGATCATCGACGAGGTGCACCAGCTCTCGGGCGACGCGTTCGCGGCACTCCTAAAGACGCTCGAGGAGCCGCCGGCGCACCTGGTGTTCATCTTCGCCACCACCGACCCGCAGAAGCTCCCCGACACGATCCGCTCGCGCACGCAGCGGTTCGACTTCGCGCGCGTGCCGATCCGGCGCGTGGCGGATCGCCTGCTCGAGATCCAGAAGCGCGAGGCGGCCGCCGCCGACGGGGTCAAGTTCCGGCTCACGGACGGCGCGGCGCTCCTGATCGCCCACAAGGGCGAGGGCTCGATGCGCGACGCGGTCTCGGCGCTGGACCAGGTGGTCTCCGCGGGCGAATCCGAGGTCGACGAGGCGCTCGTTCGCCGCGTGCTCGGGATCCCCGACCACGAGGCCTACTTCCGCATCGCCGGCGCGGTGCTGGGTCGCGATCCGCAGACGACGCTCCAGGAGCTGCACGCGGCGTTCGAGAAGGGCGTCGACCCGCGCGAGCTGGCGGAGGGACTCGCCGAGCACTTCAGAAACGTGCTCGTGCTGAAAGTCGATCCCGAGCGCGGCCACGACCTGGTCGCGGCGAGCAACGAAGACCTGGCGCGGCTGAAGCAGCAGGGCGAGGGCTGGGCCGACACCGATCTGCTGCGGCTCATGCGGCTCGCCTCCGAGTGCCAGTGGCCGATGCGCGACTCGCCGCAGCCGCTCGTCCACCTCGAGGCCGCGGTGCTGCAGATGGCGACGCTCGAGCCGGCCGAGTCCGTGGCGGCGTTGCTCGAGCGGCTGGAAGCGCTCGAGCGGCGGCTGGCGGGCGGCGGCGCGGTGGCGAGCGGCA
>DATDEX010000280.1:0-5333 GCA_036522895.1 Candidatus Eiseniibacteriota bacterium
CTGCTGGCGCTCCGCGGGCTCGCGGAGCCACGGCCGGTGCCGGGGGCCGCGCCACCCGCCCCGCACGAGACCCGGCGGCTCTTCCCGATCGCGTTGAACGCCGCGCTCATCGGCTCGGGGGCCGGGCTCGTGATCCCGTTCATGAACCTCTATTTCAAGAACCGGTTCACGTGCACGAGCGCCCAGATCGGGACGTTCTTCAGCATCGCCCAGGTGTTCACGGCCGTGGCCGCGCTCGCCGCGCCGGCGGTCGCGCGCCGGTTCGGGAAGCTGCGCACCGCGGTGGCCTCCGAGCTCCTCTCGCTGCCGTTCCTCGTCACGCTCGGGGGCGAACGCCATCTGCCCGTCGCGGTCGGCGCGTTCTGGCTGCGCGCCACGTTCATGCAGGCGTCCACGCCGCTCTTGCAGGCGTTCGTCATGGAGGTGCTCCCGCACGAGCTGCGCGCCCGCTCGACGAGCCTCAACAACATGCTGTGGAACCTGGGCTGGGCGGTGAGCGCCACCATGGCCGGCGTGATCATCGAGCGCTTCGGCTACGCGGTGCCGTTCTACCTCACCGCGACGCTCTACTTGACGGCCGCACTCACGTTCTACCGCGCGTTCCGCGGAACGCCCGAATCGTCCGCGGCGGGCGTGCTGCTGTCGGAGGAGGCGAAGGGTCTGCGAGGCGAGGGGCCGGGCACCGACTAGACCGGCACCCGGCGCCACGTGACCGGGACGGCCGGGGTGGCTATGCTGCGCCCGACCCTGGAACGGGACGAAACGATCGGGAGGGATCCCATGAAGCGACTGCTGCTCTTTGCGCTCGTCGCCGCGGCGGCCTGGTACGGGTGGAAGCACCAGAACGAGCTTCGTCACCGCGGCACCCACGAGATCGTGGTGATGAACAACTCCGCGCGCGTGCTGGAACGGGTGCGGATCTCGGTCGCCGGCCAGGACTTCGCGATCGAGTCGATCGCACCCGGGGCGACGACGCGGCTGGCCCTGCGCTCCGAGCGCGACGGGCCGTTCGAGCTGTACTGGAACGTGCACGGGATCGATGGCGAGCGGCACTGGGTGGGCGGCGGCTTCAACCACGGCCCGATCCTCATGCGCCACCGGCTCGAGTTCGAGGACGGCGACGGGGTCGTGTGGACGAACGAGCGGATCGCGACGAAGGCCCCCGACTCGCGGTGAAGCCCTAGCCGGGCTGGCCTTCGACCGCGGGTCCGCGGCGGATCTTTCCCGTGGTGGTCTTCGGGAACTCGACGTCGCGCACGATCACCTTTTTCACCCGCTTGTACGGGGCGAGGGGCTCGCAACGCGCGTCCACCTCGGCCCGGAGCACGCCCTCCACGAACGCGCCGTCGCAGGCGCGGCCCTGAGAGCGCGCGAGCTCCTCGAGCGCGGGCAGGTTGGGGACGACGTGGGCGTGCACTTCCTCCCGCTCGCCGCGGGCGTCCCGCCCGCCGACGACGACCACCTCGAGCACGTAGGGCGAGTTGGAGAGCTGCACCTCGATCTCCTCGGGGTAGATCTTCTTGCCCGCCGCGGTCGCGATCATGTTCTTGAGCCGGCCGGTGATCCGCACGCGGCCGTCGGGCTGCACGCGCCCGAGGTCCCCGGTGTGGAACCAGCCGTCGCGCACGACCTCCGCAGTGCGCTCCGGCTGCCGCCAGTAGCCGAGCATCACGTTGGGGCCGCGCACGACGATCTCGCCGTCGCCCTCGGAATCGGGATCGTGGATCCTCACCTCGATGCCCGGCATGGGCCAGCCCACGGCGCCCGGGGTGGGATGCGGGAGCCGGTTCGCGCACACGACCGGCGACGTCTCCGTGAGCCCGTAGCCTTCGAGCATCGGCCAGCCGAGGTCGACGTAGCGCCAGAACACCTCCGGCGCGAACGGCGCCGCGCCGGTGACGAACATGCGCAGGCCGTCGAGCCCGGCGCGGCGCCGGAGCGGCCGGGCGAGCGTGCGGCCGAGGCGCAGGCCGGTGGTCTGGCGCACCGCGCGTGAGACGCCGAGCAGCGTTTTCGCGAACATGCGCGCGAAGAGCGGCGCGTCGTCGATGCCCTTCTGGATCGCGGTCATGAGCTTCTCGTAGAGGAGCGGCACGCCGATGAACACCGTCGCGCCGCTCGAGGACATGTCCTCGCGCAGCTCGCGGGACGCGAGCCCACGCGCGTAGCAGACGCTCGCGCCCACGCGCAGCGGGCAGAGGAGCCCGGCGGTGCTCTCGAACGTGTGGTGGAGCGGCAGGATGCTCAGGAAGCGATCGCCGGAGCCGAACTCGAACATGCGCACGACCGCCTCGACGTTGGTGAGGAGGTTGGCGTGCGACAGCATCACGCCCTTCGCCTGCCCCGTCGTCCCCGACGTGAAGATGATCACGGCGAGATCGTCCGGATGCGCCGCGGGAGCTCTCGCGGGGGCGCAGGCGAACTCGCGCTGCGCCTCCTCCCAGTGCGGCAGTCCGCGCTCGGGATCGAGCGAGACCAGCTTGAGCCCGGGCCGGCGCGCGGCGCGCGCCGCCTGGAGCACCGGCAGGTGGCGCGCGTCACCCACGGCGTGGGTCGCCTCGGCGAACGCCAGGATCTCCCCCACTTCCAGGTCCTTGAGCTGGGCATCGAGCGGCACGACCACCGCGCCCGTCGCGAGCACGGCCAGGTAGGCGAGTCCCCACTCGGGGCGGTTGTCGCTCTGGAGCGCCACCCGGGCTCCGGGCCGCACGCCCTCGCGCTCGAGCAGCGCGGCGTAGGCGCGCACCGCCCGGGCCGCCCCCGCGAACGTGAACCCCGACCATCCCCCGGCCGCGTGGCGGAGGAGGAACGGCCGCTCGCCGTTCCGCTCGGCCGCGTACTCGACGAGCTCGGGCACGAGGCGGACGACCGGGGCCGGGGCGGGGAGTCGGGAGCGCATGGTCGCAGGCTACCGGTCAATCGGCTTTCCGAGCCACCACGAGGTGCGCGAGCACCTCGCGGGGATCGAAGAAGAGCCGGTCGAGGAGCTCGAATCCCGTTTGGAGGATTACGTAGAGCACGCGCACCGGGAGCTCGGTGACGACCCGGGTGGGGCCGCGGTTCCAGCGCCCGAGCGCGGCGATCGTGGAAAGGCCCACGCGCGCCCAGAGCCCTCCGATCGGCACCACCTCGATCGGCTCGAACCCCGCCCGCCGGAGCAGCCACTCGGCGCCGTAGCGGGTGAAACGGAAGTAGTCGTGCGGCTCGTCGTGGAGCGGCACCATCTGCGTGAACTCGAGGATGAGCGCTCCTCCCGGCTTGAGCACCCGGTGGGCCTCCCGGAGCATGAGGAGCGGCTCGGGAAGATACGTGAGCATGGAGAGCCCGAGCACGGTGTCGAACGCCGCGGCGCGAAACGGCTGCGCCTCGGCGGTCGCGTAGGCGTCGGGCCGCGCATCGCCCAGGTAGCGCGAGGCGGCGAGGTCGCTGCCCCAGTAGCGGCGCACCCGTCCCGCGAAGAGCGGCGCGAACGGCTTCGAGCCGCAGCCCACGTCGAGCAGGTCGCCCCGGGCGTGGACGCGCACGCGCTCGAGCGCGGCGATGATCTTGTGGTTCGCGAGCCAGTTGAACTTCCAGGGCGTGAAGCGGCCCGTGCGCCCCGCGGTGATCCGGCGCCAGAGCCCGCGCTCGCCCGCCGCGGGGGGTCGGTTCACGCGTGCGTCCATTCGAGCACGTGCTCGCCCACGTCGACGCGCGCTTCGACCTGGCCATGCTCCAGGCTCACCTCGGCCCGGGGGTCGTCCTGCCGGCCGCGCAGGAGCGCCCCCCTGACGCCGTCCGGCGCGACGAAGCGCAGGCTCTCGCGCGGGGCGGCGTAGTTCCGGAGCAGCACGCCGCGCCCCGCGAGCTCGCGCACCGACCACTCGCGCTCGGCGAGCTGGCGCACCTCGTGATCGGTGAGGAACGAGGCACCGTCCGCGCACAGCCGCTCGAGGAGTGCCGCGAGCGCCGCGCGACCCGCCTGCGACCAGGCGGGGTCCAGGTGCGCGTAGTTCATCCGATGCGTGCCGATCACGGCCGGCTGGCCGTGGTCCCAGGCCTCGCGCGCGGCGCGTAACGCGGCCTCGAGCCCGCGCCGGCCGGGGGCCGCCGGATCGCCGCAGGGCTCGAACGCGATCCGCGGCGGGAGGTAGAAGCGCGTGCCCTCGTGGTGGGGAAAGCGCCGCTTGAGCCAGCGGCGGCGGACCGGGGGCAGCGCGCGGCCCGCCTGCTCGGCCTTTCCCTGGAGGGTCGTGAGACCGAGCGAGGCGGCTTCCTCCTCGAGCCAGTCGTCGAAGCGATAGTCCGGCGGACAGAACGAGGTCGGGAGGCGACCGAACAGGACGCGAAACGCGTGGACCGCCTTCCGGAGGTTCGCCGCGCGCAGCGCCCGCGGCTCCGAGGCGTCGTACTCACCGCTCGAGTCGACCGCGGTGCCGATCGGGCTCTGCTGCTCGTGCGCGCGGCGGGCGTCGTCCCGCCCCCGGCGGAGCGCGCCGAGCCAGGCCGACTCGGGCAGGTGATGCAGGCCGTGCAGCTCCGCCCACCACACGCCCTCCGCCTCGGCCTTGCGCACCGCGTCCCACATCCCGGGCCGGGCCCAACGCGAGGGAAACTCCGGCACGGCGAGCAGCGGCAGCTCCCCGAACTCGAAGAGCGGCGGCCGCATCGCGTCGTAGTCGGGATTGGCGACGATCGTGTTGGCCTGCCAGATCGGCGGGAAGCCGTCCCCGCCGCGCCAGGCGAGGAGGATCCGGGTCAGCTCGTGCACGTCGCCGGCGGTCTCGAGCGTCGAGCGGCCGTAGCGAAGGCCCGCGGCGGTGCGGAACGCAGGCAGTGGAGCGAGCGAACGGTGCGCGCGGTCGTCAGGGACCCAGGCGCACAACCCCCAGTCATCGCTTTCGAGGACGACCGCCTTGAGGCGGCGCCAATCGAGATTCACTCGCGGCTCCCTGTGTTCGAAGGACCGGCACTATAGCATGGGGTATTCACCTGATCGCCGGCCCCGCGGCTCGCTCGGGGGAAGCCCGAGGGTCGGCCGGGCCGCCCGCGTGGGAGGTGAAACTCCCCTGTCGCCGAACGCCGCCGGCTGCCCGGTCGCGCCCCCGGGGGCCCGTGCGGTCTGCACGGTTCGCGCGTCGGAGCGCGCCCGGCGCCGCGTTCGGACTGGCTCCGGCCGGTTCCGAGCGCGTAAACTTGCCTCACCGTGACTCCCCTCTCCCGAGCGCATCACTCGGCGTGGGTCGCGCGTGTCCACGCCTGCGCCGCGCTCGCGCTGTTCGGCGCGTGCGTCGGTGCCGGTGTGCTCGCCGCGCCACTGCCGCGCACCCGCCCCGCGACTCCGCCGCTCGCCC
>DATDEX010000281.1:0-4317 GCA_036522895.1 Candidatus Eiseniibacteriota bacterium
CGGGCCGCCCCCCGGGCGGCGCGCCCAGGGCCTGAACGGCAACTGCCGGACCGAACCCGCCACGGGCTCGGGCCGCCGGGCCCAGAGGACGGCCGCGGCGTAGAGCTCCGTCAGGCCGGCGACCGCGATGCGCGCGAGCAGAAGTCCCACGATCCCCCAGGCGTCCCAGAGCAGTCCCCCCGCGATGGGGCCGAAGACGTCACCGGCGTCGTCGCCCACGTCCATCACGCCCATCATCTGGGCGCGCTGGCGGGGGTGGACGCGCGAGGCGTCGGCCTTGAGCGCGCCCCAGACCGGCCGGAAGCCGGCCCGGCCGGCGTCGTCCAGCAGCTTGCCCGCCGTGAAGCCCGCCGCGTTCGGGGCGAGGAGGTAGAGGAGTGACGAACCCGCGTTCGCGGCGCTCCGCACGACCACGGTGGGCTTTCGTCCGACGCGATCGGACATCCAGCCGAAGAACGGACCCGACACGACCGCGACGAGCGCGGAGGCGAGGTAGACCATGCCCGCCCGTGCCGGCGTCATGTGGGCGTATTCGGTCGCGAGGATCGGGTAGAAGCGGTCGATCATCGAGGCCGTGACGCTGATCAGGAATCCCAGCCCGACGAGGCCCGCGGCACGACGGTAGATCCCGGGCCCGCCGCCCCGTGCCCGCGATTCGCCGCGCTCGGCAGGCGCGGCGTCAGGCTGCGCGGCCGCACGCGCCCGCTCCAGCTCCCGGCGCGCGCCCGGAACGAACAGCACGATGGCCGGCAGCGTGAGGCTCGAGATCGCCCAGGTGATGAGGAACACCCCCGTGTAGTTCGAGGCGGTCAGCGTGAGGAGGAGCCCGGCGACCGCCTTGCCGAGCGAGCTCGCGAGCGACTTGGCCGTGAAGTACCAGGCGAACGCCGAAGCCATCGCGTTCTCGTCGCCGTTCTCGGCGATGAGCGCGTTTACCGCCGGATCCCGGAGGGACGTGGAGAGGCCGTGGACGGTGCGAATCGTGTAGAGCTGCCAGGGGGAGGAGCAGAACGCGAACAGGAAGGAGACGAGGCTCCGGAGCGAGAGCGCTGCGACCAGCCCGCGCTTGGCCCCCACGCGATCGGAGAACCACCCCGCGAGCGGCTTGAGCGCCACCTTGACGATGCCGGTGATCGCCAGGAGCAGGCCCGTCTCGGCGATGCTCAATCCCAGCCGGCGCGCGTAGAGCGGCACGACGAACGAGATGATCCCGAAGCCGAGCCGCATGAGGAAGCCCTCGGCGACGAGTGCGATCAGCGCCGGATTCGTGGATTTCAGCCGCACTGAAGACTCGGCTCGAAACGAGCTCCGGCGGCCGGGAGCACGATCTGACCGCGCGCGTAGGCCTCGATGTAGTCGGCGAGGACCGTCGCGATGCCGGGCAGGTCGCCGTAGCCGGGGAACGAGTTCAAGTCCACGACGACGGGCCCGCCCGGTCCGAACAGCACGTCGAGGCCGTAGAGTCCGAGCCCGAACAGTCGCCCGCAGCGCCGGGCGAGGTCGCGCACCTCGTCACCCACGTCGCAGGGCTGCGAGTGGTCGTGCACGCCTCCCAGCGAGAACGGCTTCCAGGTCGCGAACACGCGCTCGCCGACGCAGTGGATCTTGTAACGCCGGGTGCAGCCGTCGACGTACTCCTGTACCAGCACGGGCTCGTCGGTCAGGCGCACGGCCGCGAGCCCGTCCATGTCGCGAATCACGGTGATGCCCCGGCTCCCGATGCCGTCGAACGGCTTGACGATGAGCGGGAACCCGGCCCCCGCGGCGATCTCCGCGAGGGAAGCCTTGTCCGCGGCGGCCCACGACCGCGGCACCGGAATCCCCGCCCGGCGCAGCCGCGCCGTCGCCACGAGCTTGTCGAGGATCGTCGCGCAGGCGGCGTAGGGGTTGAGGACCCGCGCGCCCTGCAACTCCAATATGCCCGCGTAGCTCAGCGCCAGCTTCGTTCGCCCCTTGAGGACGTAGAGATCGTGGCGCGGGCCCGCGTCGAGGTCCACCGGCTCGCGCTCGGGGATCCCCTCGCTCACCTCGAACTGGCGCCGGCAGAGCTGCGCGTAGAGCTCTTCCAAAACGGGATTGCGCGGCTTCGGGGTGCGGATGAAATGCAGTAGCACGGATCGAGTGCCTCCTCGTCCAGCGGCCGCCCGGGCCCGCGTCCCGCCCCGGGGCGTCGAGAACTTCCCTGGTTCGCGAAAGCTTCACTCGATGCGAACGGCGTCTCCCGCGTTCCGCACGTTCGTATTTCAGCGACGTTTCCATGGTCGCCGGAAATGCGGGACGCCCGCTATGGGGGGGTGAACGGAATCCGGTATCAGGGATTTGCCCTGAGGTGGGCGAGGGGGAGTCCTGGACAGCGACGCGAAATCGTCAGATTTCGGAGAGGGCTCCGGCGGAGTTCTCCCTGCGGGCGCAAGCGAGCAGGATGTCGCCCAGGTCGACCGAGAAGCGCATCCGGATCGCGAGCGGACGCGGGACGAGACGCGCGGCCACGCGGGCGAACGTCCGCAGCGGCTCGGCGCCGAAGCGCTTCAAGCCCTCGAGCGTGCCGTGGACGCTGCGGCACATCGGTGTCGATTCGACGTGCGTCACCCGGAGGCCGTGGCGGGCGAGGAAGCGCGCCAGCGTCTCGCGCGAGAAGTACTGGAGGTGGGTGGGAGGGTGGATCATGCGCCACCGCTCCCGCTCGCGGCGCGCGAGCGGGGAGCCGATGTCGCCGGTGGTGAGGAAGAGCCAGCCGCCCGGCGGGAGCAGCGTCGCGATCTTCGCGACGTACGCTTCGGGGTGCGGCAGGTGCTCGAGCGTGTCCCAGAGGCAGTAGGCCTGGAACGCGCCGGGCGTGAGCGGTGCGTCCTCGAACGCGCCGAGCCTCGCGTCGAGCCCCAGCTCGGTCGCGGCGTGGCGCACGGCCTCGGGCGAGATGTCGATTCCGGCCGCCCGGATGCCACGCCCCGCCGCGACGCGGAGCCAGAGGCCGTACGCGCAGCCGATCTCGTAGATGCTCTCGAGCCGGCCCGCCACGGCCTCGATCCGCTCCAGCCGGCGGCGGAAGTTCTCGAGGTGAACCGGTTCGTCCCCCAGGTAGTCCGCGTACTCCTCGCCCCGGAAGTACTCGGGCCCGTAGAGGCGCGCGACCTCACCGGGCCCGGGGATCTCCGCGGCCCGCACGAACCCGCACCGCTCGCAGCGCACGAGCCCGCGGTAGAGCGGCGACCAGGCCTGCGCGTCGCAGACGATGCAGGTTCCGGCGGTCACCGCGGGTCGGGCGCCCGCGCCGGATCCGATCGAACGCCCCGCGCTTCCCCAGGCGGCTGCCGCTTGAAGAGGTAGAGCGGCCGGCCCTTCGACTCCTCGAAGATGCGGGCGATGTACTCACCGATCAGGCCGATGAACACGATCTGCACGCCGCTCAGGATGAGCACCACGATGATGAGCGAGCTCCAACCCTGGACGATCCGGCCCGGGTAGGCGCGGAGCGTGTAGAGGATGTAGCCGAGGTAGAGCATGCCGCACGCCACCACGGCGAGCCCCAGCCGGGTCGCGAGCCGGACGGGGGCGGTGGAGAACGAGAACAGCGCGTCCGAGGCGAGCCGGATCATGTTGCGCACCGTGTAGCTCGACTCGCCCGCGCCCCGCGCCGGAGCCTGGTACTCGACGAACTCGCGCCGGAACCCGATCCACGACACCATGCCGCGCAGGAAGCGGTGGCGCTCGGGCATCCGGCGCAGCGCCTCGAACGCCGGCGGGGCGAGCAGCACGAAGTCCGCGGCGTCCGGCACGATCCTCGTTTCCGAGATGGCGTTCAGGAGCCGATAGAACGCGCGCGCGCTCACCCGCTTGAAGAGCGACGCGTCCGCGGTGCGCAGGCGTACCGCGGAGACGACCTCCGCGCCCGCACGCCACCTCTCGACCATCGCCGGGATCAGCGCCGGCGGGTGCTGGAGATCGCTGTCCATGAGCACGAGCACGTCGCCCTCCGCCACGTCGCAGCCGGCGGTGAGCGCGATCTGGTGCCCGAAATTCCGGGAGAGGGAGTAGACCCGCACCCGCTCGTCGGCCGCGGCCAGCTCGTCGAGCAGGGCCAGGGTGGCGTCCGTGCTGCCGTCGTCCACGAGCACGATGCGATGATCGAGCCCGTCGAGCGAAACGAGCACGGCCTTGAGGGCGGCGTAGAACGCGCGGATCCCGGCGGCCTCGTTGAAGCACGGGCTCACGACGCAGAGCGTGGGGCGGGTCATTCCGGCCGGGTCAGGCGGCACGGGACCGCTTTCCGGCCGGGGCCCGCGCGGCCGGGGCCCGCGCCACGCTCTGCGTCGTGAG
>DATDEX010000282.1:0-2754 GCA_036522895.1 Candidatus Eiseniibacteriota bacterium
AGATCACGCGGGAGCTCGGGGCGGCGGGCGGCGCCGACGGCGGCGACGAGCCCCGCCAGCGTGGCGAGCGCCAGCCCCAGCGCCAGGTCCTCCTGCTGCTGGCGCACGCGCTCGTCGTCGAGCAGCTGCGGAGCCGCCAGCACCTCCTGCACCTGAGGCGACTCCGACAAGACGACGAGATAGCCGACCCGGATGGTGCGGCCCGCCACCCGGCTGTCGGCGGTGCGCTCCAGCTCGTCGCGCAAGGCCAGCCGCACGAACGCGTCGGGCGCGAGCAACGGATCGACCACGCCGAGCTCGCCGAGCACCGGGGCGCTGATGCCGGCGAGCACGCCGTCGCGATACAGCCAGAGATCCGCATCGAGCCGGTTGCCGAGCTCCACTATGGACCGGCCGATCGCGGCCCCCCGCTCCGACGCGAGCGTGGCCGCGGTGCCCGCCGCGTCGCGCAGCGTCTGTCCGATGAGCAGGTCGCCGTCCTGCCGGGCGTCGTCCCGCAGGCGTGCGAAGCTCCACAGGGCGAGCAGCAGGAGCGGCGCCACGAAGAACCCGGCGAGCGCCACGGCCAGACGCGCCCGATAGCTCGTCCGCAGCGCCGCGAGGACGGGCGGCAGCTGCGGACGCCACCCTCCCGTGAGGGCGAGGCTCAGGAGCCAGCAGCCCCCGAGCAGGGCCACGTCGACGACCACCACCAGCGCGCCCCGGACCAGGAGTGCCCACGGATCGCGCAGGTCCACCGTGAGATGGACGTGACGCAGGCCGCCCGGGAGCGCGATGCGGCGCTCGCCCCGCGCGGACCAGCCCTGCCGGGTCCAGATCACGCGGGAGCTCGGGGCGGCGGGCGGCGCCGACGGCGGCGACAGGGTGATCTGGTACGGCGGCAGCACGCCCGCCTCGCCCTGCAGGAAGCGCGCGACCCGCGCCGAGGGAATGAGACGCGTGCGCGGGCCCACGCCCACCGACAGCACGTCGCCGCCCGCGAGCGGCGCGATCAACACGTAGTACCTGCCCGGGTTACCGTCGAGCTGCTCCACGCGCGGACCGCGTGCCGTCTGCGGTGAGCGCACCCACGCGGCGACGAGCGACGGCGGCAGGTCGACGCTCGCGAGCCGGATCTCCGCCGCAGGCTCCCCGGAGCGATGCCACACGGCCAGGCTCACCGGGTACGAATCGGCCGCGAGCGGCGACGCGAGCCACCAGGCGTACAACTCACCAGCCGTGCGCGGCGGCGTGGCGGGTGGCGCAGCCCCGAGCCGCTCCAACAACGACGCGGCACGCGGATCGGACACGGCACCCAAACCCAGCGCGTCCCGCTCCGCGAGCAGGAGCCGGCCCTCCACGGCCGCGCCCCAGGTGACGAGCGCCGCCGCCGTTCCCGCGACCGTCGCGATGCCCAGCACCGCCCAGGGCCGGGGCGCGGGGACCAGTACGCCCACCAGCGCGGGGAGCCAGACGAAGGTGTACCACTCGGGCCACGCCCCGTAGGGATTCCACAACCACAGGCCCGCGAGCGCCGCCAGGCCGGCCCAGGCGCACGCCGCCGGCAAGATCCAGGGGAGGCGCCGTGGCTCGGTGGTGCCGCGCACCAGCGCCGCGGCGGCGAGCACCAGCGCCATCGCGGACGTCGCGACCGCCACTTCCCACGACATCCACAGCGCGAACCCCACGCCGCCGGCCGGTGGCGTGATGCCCCGCCCGAAATAGCGGACAACGTAAGGCGCCGCGAGCACCAGCAGGCCCGCACCGGCGAGCGACCACCAGCGGCGCGCGAAACCGCGGCGCCATACTGCCGCCGCCGTGAGCAGCAGCACCACGCCGAGGGCGGTGAGCGCGCCAGCCGAGGAGCTGAATCCGCCGAGCATCGGGCGATAAAACGACGCGGGCGAGAACAGCCCCGCCCAGCGGGTCGAGTCCTGCATGGCGCGCGACACGGTCCACGCGGCCGCGACCGTCACCAGCCAGCGCCACCGCCCCGCCGGGGCGGTGACGAACACGAGCAGCAGTACGAGCGCGAGGGCGGCGCCGGCACGTCCCGTCGCGGCGCCCAGCGCGGCGAGCTTGGCGTCGCTCTGGGTGGGCGGTGCCGGCTGCACACTCAACAGCGTGGCGCCGGGCTCGCACCTGGTCGGGCAGAAGTCGAACACGTCGTCCCCGCGCGGCGCCAGCCCGGGCGCATAGAACCGCAGCGCGACGCCGTGGGCCGCTGCGAATCGCGCGCTCAGGGCGTGGTCGCGGTCGGGCACCGCCGGCGCCGCGTCCAGCAGCACGCTGCCCACCGCGCTGCCGCCGCCCGGCGTCTGGCGCCGGGCCTCGAGCGACACGTAAAATGGTGTGATGACGGCGCGCAACTCGGCGGTGTCCCGTACGGGAACGAAGCGGTGGCGACCAGCCCAGGCGAGCGGCTCGCCGTCGGGGGCGAGAATCACCACGCCCCGCTCGACACCGCGCGTGCGCGTGCCCGATACCACCGCGTCGCGCAGCTCGGCGAACGCCGCCCCGCGGGAGAGGAGGGCCGCCGTCATGCCACGCCCGGCGAGCCGCCGCGCTTCGGTCACCGCGACAGCGAGCGCGTCCTTGAGCTGGGACGAATCCCGGGGCATCCGGCCGGCCCGCACCGCGGGCCAGCAGCATTCGATCCCCCGCACCTGCAGCATGCCGGTCACGACCACGGCACCGAGCACGAGACAGGCGAGGGCAGCGGCGCCGGGCAACGCGGCCCGCGGCCGCCGCGCGGCGAGGGCCGCCGTCACGAGC
>DATDEX010000283.1:0-6912 GCA_036522895.1 Candidatus Eiseniibacteriota bacterium
GTGCCCGCGCCCGCCGCCCCCGCGAGCCGTCCTTCGCCGGGCGCGCCGGAGCTGGCGGCGATCGTGCCCGCCGCCCAGCTGCCGGAAGCACTCGCGGATTCACTCGCGGACACCGTCTCGGTGAAGGCGGTCTTGCGCCAGCTCGACGATCGCGTCGCGAACCTCACGGACCAGCTCGTGCGCACCGAGGCGGACGACGCCGTCGCCCGCGCGCGGCTCCAGCGCTGCGCGGGCTGGACGCGCGATTCGCTCGTCGACGGCCGCGTGCTTCCGGTGGAGAGCGCCGGCCTCGGCGCGCTGCGCCAGGAGCTCGTCGAGCGCCAGATGGAGCTCGCCTCCGCGCGCCAGGTCTACGGCGCGATGCATCCGCGGATGCGCGCGCTCCAATCCGAGATGGCCGTGCTGCAGGCGAGCGTCGACCGCGAGCTCCAGCGCGCCGTGGCGGAGACGCGCGCCGAGCACGAGGCGCTCGCGACCCGCGCTGCCGCGCTGCGCGGTGACCTCGGCCGGACCGAGCAGGCGCTCGCGGTGTACGAGCGCCGCCTGCCCGACCCGGCCCCGGCCGCGCCCGACCCGCTTCCGCCGCCGGTCGAGATCGTGGACAGCGCGACGCTCGCGCCGCAACCGATCCGCCCGCATCGGCTCCTGAATCTCGCCGCCTGCCTCGCCGCCGGCGGCCTCATGGGTTGCGGGTTGGCGACATACCGGTATTCGGGCCGGCGAACCATCGACACCCCGGAGGACGTAGAGGAGGAACTGCAGCTGCCGGTTCTCGGCATCGTGCCCAGGAACGCGTGACCCGTCGGACCCCAGTCCGCTCCCGAGTACACGCCCGAGAAAGAGGAACCATCCATGCGGTTCGAGAGCATTCCGCGGCAGTCGCTCGCGCGTGCGGTCAGCGAGCTCGCCGCGAAGGGGGTCCGAAAGTTACTCGTCACGAGCGCCGGCTCCGGCGAGGGTAAGAGTTCCGTGGTCGCGGCACTCGGCTCCGCGCTCGCGCTCGCCGAGCAGGCGAGCGTGGCGCTGGTCGACGCCGACGCGTTCAAGCCCACGCTCCACCGCGCGTTCGGTCTCGGCGTCGAGTACGGGCTCGGCGAGCTGCTCGAGGAGCTCTACTGGGTCGACCTCGCGCACGAGACGCCCGCGCAGTTCGGGCTCGGCGACTGGGTCGAGCTCCTGCGGGCCCAGCAGCGCACCGGCGAACTCCGGGTGGCGGACGCCATGCAGGCGTTCTCCCTGCGCTTCGTGAAGGGCGCGCTCAGCAGCATCGCCGAGTACACGGAGGGCGATCCGCATCGGCTCGGGGAGCTGCTCGTCGCGAACGGCCGCATCTCGGCCGCCCAGCGCGAGCAGGCGCTCGTCGTCCAGTTCGAGACCGGCCGCCCGCTCGGCGACGTGCTCTGCACGCTCGGCGCGATCGCGGCCGCCGACCTGGCGCCGGTGCTGCAGGCCCAATTCAGCCACCGGCTGCGGCGGCTCATCGGCCTCCGCCAGGCGCGCTGCGAATTCTCGGAGCCGGTCGAGCCGTACCGGGCCGTGAGCTGCGGCCACGACGCGTCGCTGCCGGAGAGCGGCTGCATCGCCGGCGCGATCACGGGACACGTGCGCGCCTACCTCGGCGACCCGTTCCTCTCGAGCCAGGTGCCCGGCTACCTGCGCGACACGTCGCGGCCGAACTTGAAGCTCCTCACGGCCGGCCGCCGCGCGGCCGATCTCATGGCGGCGCGACACGCGGTGCCGTTCGAGCTGCTGCTCCAGCGGCTGGAGCGCGTGTTCGACGTCGTGCTGGTGGACGCCCCGCCCGCGGCGCTCCACACGCCCACCGCGTCGCTCGGCAGGGCCGTGGACGGGGTGTTGCTGGTGGTGCGCGCGGGGCGGTTCGAGGCGGCCGAGATCCGGCGCGCGATCGACGGGCTCGAGCGCGCGGGCGGCAGGATCCTCGGTGTGGTCCTGACGGACGCGGTGCTGCCGAGGGAGTCCGGGCTCTCGGCCTATTACCGGGTGCCGGTCACGGGACGTGGCCACACGCTCTCCGGGAGCCGAACGTGAAGCCCGCACGGCATGACGCGGGCCCGCGGGGTGCGGTGAGTACGGCTGCGGCCCCGCCGCTCACGGCGGTCACCCGGGAAGCCGCGGTGCGTGCGCCCGCCCGGACCGAGTTCCTCCCGTTCAGCCTCCCGTCGATCGGCGAGGAGGAAATCGAGGCGGTGGTGCGCTGCCTGCGCTCGGGCTGGCTCACGACCGGGCCGATGGTCGACGCGTTCGAGCGCGAGTTCGCCGCCTACGTCGGCGCCCGGCACGCGCTGGCGGTCAACTCCTGCACCGCGGCGCTCCACCTGGCGCTCGAGGCCGTGGGCGTCGAGCCCGGCGACGAGGTGATCACGAGCCCGATGACGTTCGCCGCCACGGCGGCGGTGATCGAACACCTCGGCGCGCGCCCGGTGTTCGCGGACTGCGAGCCGGACACGCTGAACCTCGACCCGGAGCAGGTGGAGGAGCGGGTCACCCGGCGCACGCGGGCGGTCGTGCCCGTCCACTTCGCCGGGCAGGCGTGCGACATGCGGCTGCTGCTCGGGATCGCGCGCGCGCACGGGCTCGCGGTGGTGGAGGACGCCGCCCATGCGCTGCCCGCCGAATACGACGGACATCGGATCGGATCGCTCGGCGACGTGACCTGCTTCAGCTTCTACGCCACCAAGACGCTCACCACCGGCGAGGGCGGGATGGCGGTGACCGAGCGGGATGACCTCGCCGCGCGCATGCGCCTCATGCACCTCCATGGCATGAGCCACGACGCGTGGAAGCGCTACCGCAGGGACGGCTCGTGGCGATACGAGATCCTGGCACCCGGCTTCAAGTACAACCTCACGGACATCGCGGCGGCGATCGGACTCCAGCAGTTGCGCCGCGCGCAGGCGTTCCACGCGCGCCGGCGCGAGATCGCGCGTCGCTACGACGCGGCGCTCGCGGACGTGCGGGGCCTGCGGCTGCCGGTCGTGCGCGCGGGCAACGGCCACGCCTGGCACCTCTACGTCGTGCGACTCGATCCCGACGCGGCCGGGCTCGATCGCGACGCGTTCGTGCGCCGGCTCGCGGAGCTCGAGATCGGCGTCTCGGTGCATTTCATCCCGCTCCACATGCAGCCGTTCTATCGCGAGCGCTACGGGTACCAGCCGCAGGATTTCCCGAATGCATGGGCGGCGTCGCAGCAGGTGGTGTCACTCCCCATCTACCCGCGCATGACGGATCGCGACGTCGACGACGTCGTCGCCGCCGTCCGTGAAGCGCTCGAGGGCTCCCGGACATGAAACGTTCCCTGGATGTGCTGGTCGCCGCCACCGCACTGCTCCTGCTGTGGCCCGTGGGGATTCTCGTCGCCGTCCTCGTCCTGCTCGACGACGGGGGACCCGTGCTCTTCCGCCAGGTGCGGGTCGGGCGGGGCGGACGGCCGTTCCGGATGCTCAAGTTCCGCACCATGGTGCCCGACGCGGCGAAACAGGGCCCAGCCATCACGCTGCGCGACGACCCGCGCGTCACCCGGGTGGGGCGTTACTTGAGGAACTGGAAGCTCGACGAGCTGCCCCAGCTCGTGAACGTGCTGCTCGGCGACATGAGCCTCGTGGGGCCGCGGCCCGAGCTGCGGCGCTACGTGCGGCGCTTCCCGGACGAGTACCGCGAGATCCTCGCCGTCCGTCCCGGGCTCACCGACCTGGCCTCGATCGCCTACCGGCACGAGTCCGAGGTCCTCGGCGCGTGCGCCGATCCGGAGGCGGCGTACGTTCAGTGCGTTCTCCCGGACAAGCTCCGGCTCGCGAAGCACTACGTCCGCCGCGCGACGCTAGCCTACGACCTGTGGCTCGTCATGTGCACGGTGTTCGCGCTGTTCCAGCCCGCGCGCGAGGAGAACGGCGTGCTGGAGCGGCTCGGCCGCCACCACCGCGCGCTGTCGACGCTCGCGCAGGCGCTGCTGTGCGCGGCGGCGTGGCTCGCTGCGTGGGGGCTCCGCCTCGGCGGCTGGCCCTCGCCGGAGGGCGTGCGGGCCGCGCTCGCGGCGCTGCCGCTCGTCGTGGTCGTGCGCGTGCTCTGGCTCCGCCCGCTCCACCTCGACCGCGACGTCTGGCAATTCGTGGGCATGCAGGAGATGGCGAACATCCTGGCCTCCGTGACGCTCGCGACCGCGACGCTCGCGCTCCTCCGGCTCGCGCCGCTCCCGCCCATCCCGTTTTCCGTCCTGTTGCTCGACGCCGTGCTGGGCGTCATGGCGCTCGCCGGCGCGCGGCTCCTGCGGCGCATGCATCGCGAGCTCGGGCGGAGCCTCGTCGTGGCGCGCCGGGTGCTGGTGATCGGGGCGAACGAGGCGGCCGAGCGGATCCTCCGCGACCTCATGCACCATTCACGGCAGCCCTACCGGTTCGTGGGGCTCGTCGGGAGCGAGCACTCGCTCCCCGGCCTGCGCGTCCACGACGTGCCGATCGTCGGCGCGTACGACCAGATCGACCAGATCCTGGCCGCAACCGCTCCGGACGAGGTGCTCATGGTGGCCTCGGCGATCCCGGACGGACGGCGGCGGGAGCTCGCGCGGCGCTGCCGCGCCGCCGATCGCCCGGTGCGCATCGTCTCCGACGCGCCCGACCCGCTGGGCGGCCGCCCCCGGGCGACGTCGCTCGAGCTCGACGTCGACGAACTGCTGCCGCGCGACCCGGTTCACGCCAATCCGCAGCGCCTCCGCGAATCGTACGGCGGCCGCTCGGTGCTGGTGACCGGCGCCGGCGGCTCGATCGGCTCCGAGATCTGCCGTCAGCTCGCGGCCTGCGAGCCGGCGCGGCTCGTGATGTTCGAGCAGCACGAGCGGAGCCTCTACGAGATCGACCGCGAACTGCGGGCGCGACACCCGCGCGTCCCGATGCTCGCGGTGATCGGCGACGTCCGCGACGCTTCGCGGGTCACGGAGGTGTTCGGGGAGACGCGGCCGGAGTGCGTGTTCCACGCCGCCGCGTACAAGCACGTGCCGATGATGGAGCACAATCCGTCCGAGGCGCTGCGGACCAACGTGCTCGGCACCCGCACGCTCGCCGAGGCGGCGGACCGCGGGGGCGTCGGCACGTTCGTACTCGTCTCCTCGGACAAGGCCGTCGAGCCGGTGAGCGTGATGGGCGCCACGAAGCGCATGGCCGAGCTGGTCGTGCAGGGGATCGCGCGCCGCTCGCGGACGCGCTTCCACACGGTGCGCTTCGGCAACGTGCTCGAGAGCAGCGGCAGCGTGGTGCCGCTCTTCCGCGAGCAGATCGAGCGCGGTGGCCCGGTGACCGTCACCCATCCGGACGTGACGCGCTGGTTCATGACCGTTCCCGAAGCCGTGCACCTGATTCTCGAGGTGCGGGCGATGGGCGAGGGCGGCGAGGTGTTCGTGCTGGACATGGGCCGCCCGATGCGGGTGCTCGACCTCGCCCGGACGCTGATCCGGCAGTACGGCCTCCGCCCGGATCAGGACGTTCCGATCGTGTTCACCGGGCTGCGCGCGGGCGAGCGGCTGTTCGAAAAGCTGTTCAACGACCACGAGGTCGTGTGGAAGACACCGCACGCGCGCATCCTGAAGGCCGTGGACCTCGGCGTGCGCGAGCACGGGTCCGTGGGACGGCCGGAGGAGTTCCAGCGGCTCTGGCGGCTCGTCTCGCGCGCGGCGTCGGACGTGCCCTCGCAGGAGCTTCGCCGCCACGCCGAGGAGTTGAACGGCGCGCACGTAGGGGCGAACGGTGCGTGAGCCGGTCACCATCGGACCCGCGGCGGTCGCCGCACGGGTGGCGCCCGCCGGGCGGATCACGAGCGCCGCCAGGGGGCGGGCGTGGGATGCCTACCTGCTCGCGGCGATCGCGCTCGCCCCGATCGTGGTCCCGGCGGGGCCCGCCCAGACTGCGTTCGTGGACGCGCTCAACGCCGCGGCGATCGTCGCGTTCTCGATCACGGTCGCGGTGCGCCGGCCCGCGCTCCGGCTGCCGTTCGCGCTGCCCGTGCTGCTCGTCGCCACGGGCAGCCTGCTCGCGCTCACGAGCGCGCCCGCTCCGGGCGCGAGCGTGCTCGCGCTCGCGCAGGACGCGTACCTCTACCTGTGGTTCCTCGTCCTCGTGAACCTGTGGTCCGGGCGCGGCGCGCTCGAACGGTTCCGGATCGGCTGGGTGCTCGTCGCCGATGCCATCGCGCTCGCCTGCCTGGTCGCGGCGACGCGGAGCGGGCCGTCGGCGCTGGCGGGCCTCGTCTCGGCGCGGGGCGTGCGCTGGGCGGCGACGTTCTACAACCCGAACATGTTCGCCGACTACCTGGTGCTGAGCGTGTTCCTGCTCCTGAGCCTCGAGGGCCGGCTGACGCGGACCGCGTTCGCGGGGTCGCTGCTGCTGCTCGGCGTGGCGCTGCTCCTCACCAAGTCGAACGGCGGGCTCGTCGCGCTCGCGGCCGGGCTCGTCGTGTGGGCGGTGGCGCGCGCGCTCGCGCGGGGGGTCGCGCCGGCCCGCGCCTGGGGCGCGCTCGCGGTGCTGCTCGGTGTGCTCGTGGTCGCGGCGTGGACACAGCACGAGCTCCACTGGGCCGACCGCCCCCTCGAGCGGCTCCGCGCGGAGACGTTCGTGGGCCGGGCGTCGCGCAGCACCGAGCGCCGCGAGCGCATCTGGGCGCAGCTCGAGGAAACCGTGGAGAGCCACCCGCTGGGCATCGGCCCGGCGGGGAGCGCGGAGCAGTCGGTGGCGATCGGGGAGCGCGAGCGTCCGGGTTCGTTCCGCTCCAAGGAGGCGCACAGCGATTACATCGCGGCCTGGGTCGAGCGCGGCGCGCTCGGGTTCGTCGGGCTGCTGCTCGCCGTGGTCGAGTCGCTGCGACGGATCGGCCGGGCCTGGCGGCGCGCGGGCGCGTCGCGCGGCGGAG
>DATDEX010000284.1:0-5113 GCA_036522895.1 Candidatus Eiseniibacteriota bacterium
GTCTCGGGCGCGCCGCCGGCTCGGCCGACCCGCTGCTTACTCCCTTCACCGCTTGGGTTTGCCTCCCGGATCCGGTTGCCGCGCGCCCGCCTGTTCGTGTATAAGGGCGGTTCGTCCGGATCCAGGCGGGACCGCGGGGGCCGTGGAATCACCCGCGGCCAGCCGTTCCCTGCGCGGGCCGTACGCGCCACCCCTACCCGTCTCCGGAGGCAGCGTTGTCACGGAAGGCCCTGTTCGTCGCGTTCGCATCGCTCTACGCGGCCGCATTGCTCGCCGGTTGTGCCGAGACACCCGGACCGGGGCTCGCCCGGGGCAAGCAGGAGTTCGAGACCTGCTACCCGTGTCACGGCAAGGACGGAGCGGGAAACGCGACGCTCGGGGCACCCGCGATCGCGGGGCTGCCGCGCTGGTACATCGAGCGCCAGCTCAACAATTTCAAGAGCGCGATGCGCGGCGCGAAGCCGCAGGATCTCGAGGGCGCCCGCATGCGTCCCATGGCGCGCTCGCTCTATCGCGCCGGCGACCTCGAGTCGGTCGCCGAGTACGTGGCCTCGCTGCCCGGACGCGTCCCGCCCCCGAGCTTCGCGCTGGCCGACACGAGCGCGGGGCGCGACACGTACCAGAACGTGTGCATCACGTGTCACAAGGAGGACGGGAACGGCAACGAGACGCTCGGCGCCCCGCCGCTCACGCACCAGCACGACTGGTACATGGTGGGGCAGCTCGAAAAGTTCAAGTCCGGCATGCGCGGAACGCACCCGGACGACACGATGGGCGGCCAGATGGCGGCCATGTCGCAGACGCTCGCGGACAGCACGGCGATGCGCAACGTGGTCTCCTACATCCGGACCCTGCAGAAGTGACGGAGGCGGCCCATGGCCGGTGACGGTTTCGAGGAGGACTGGGCGGATACGACCGCCCGGTACACGTTCATTTTCACGATCGTAGGCGTCGTGCTGTTCGTGGGCGCCGTGTTCCTGTTCATCCGCTGAAGCCGGGGGAGCGATGATCCTGAGCCTGCCGAGCGCTTCGACGTTCTCCGGGGACATCGATGGGCTCGTGGTGCTGGTGACCGTCCTGACCGGCGTCTGGTTCGTGGCGGCCCAGGTCATGTTCTTCTGGCTGATGTGGCGGTTCCGGGCGCGCGACGGGGTGAAGTCGCAGTACATCACCGGCAAGGAGCCCCACCTCAAGCGCTGGATCAACATCCCACACACGCTCATCCTGCTCTGCGACGTCGTGATCATCGTCGCCGCGGTGCGGGTGTGGGTGAAGGTGAAGCAGACGATGCCGCCGCCGGACGACTCGATCCGCATCGTGGGACAGCAGTGGACGTGGACGTTCCAGCATTCCGGCGTGGACGGCGTGCTCGACACCGCCGACGACGTGTGGACGAGCGACACGCTGCACGTCGCCGTGGGCAAGACCTACCACTTCCTGCTCGAATCGAAGGACGTCGTGCACAGCTTCTTCGTGCCGGTCTTCCGGCTCAAGCAGGACGCGGATCCCGGTCGCGACATCACGGGCTGGTTCAAGGCCACGAAGACGGGCGAGTTCGACATCCTGTGCGCCGAGATCTGCGGTATCGGGCACGGTCTCATGGGCGCGCGGATCGTGATCGAGTCGCCGGCGCAGCATGCCGCCTGGATGCAGCAGCACACCGCGCTCGCCGAGGCCGGCGCCACACCCACCGACTCCACCGCCGCGTTGTCCGCGGGCGCCAAGAACTGACGGGGACCCGATGACCGAGCACGCGCACGCGGCACCGCACGACGAAGGCCTCCATGGCGTCGGCGCCCACGGTGCAGCCTCCACGAACTGGTTCATCAAGTACTGCTGGTCCACTGACCACAAGGTGATCGCCATGCAGTACATGTTCACCGGCATGTTCCTGGCGATGGTCGGCGGGTTCATGGCGTACGTGTTCCGCATGCAGATCGCCTACCCCGGCATGAACGTGCCGCTGTTCGGGCACGTCTCCCCCGACGCCTACAACGCGCTCATCACGAATCACGGCAGCATCATGATCTTCTGGGTGGCCATGCCGGTGCTGATCGCCGGGTTCGGAAACTTCCTGATCCCGCTCATGGTCGGCTGCGACGACATGGTGTTCCCGCGGATCAACCGGCTCTCGTACCAGATCTTCCTGCTGAGCGCGCTCATCCTGCTCGCGTCCCTGTTCGTACCGGGCGGCGGTTTCGGCGGCGCGTGGACCGCGTACCCGCCGCTGTCCTCCACGCCCAAGTACAACCTGACCCCCATGGGCAGCAGCATGTGGGTGCTGGCGGTGGCGCTCGAGTTCGTGGCGTTCCTGCTCGGCGGCATCAACTTCATCGTCACCGCGATGAACGCGCGCGCCCCGGGCATGAAGGCGTTCGACGTGCCGCTCGTCGTGTGGATGATCGTCGTGGCGAGCCTGCTGTTCATGGCCTCGGTCGGCCCGTTGATCGCCGGCGCCGTCATGCTGCTGTTCGACCAGAACCTCGGCACCGGGTTCTACAACCCGGCGCGCGGCGGCGATCCGGTGCTGTGGCAGCACCTGTTCTGGTTCTTCGGCCACCCCGAGGTGTACGTCGTGCTGCTGCCCGCCATGGGAATCGTGGCCGAGATCATGACCGTGTTCGCCCGCAAGAAGATGTTCGCGTACAAGACCGTCATCTACACGGTCGTGGCGACGGGCGTGCTGTCGTTCTTCGTGTGGGCCCACCACCAGTTCATCGCCGGCATCGACCCGCGCATGGCGAACGTGTTCACCGTCACCACGGTGCTCATCTCGATCCCGATCGCGGAGATGTGCTTCCTCTACATCGCGACGCTCTACGGCGGCTCGATCCGCTTCTCGACGCCCATGCTGTGGGCGCTCGCGTTCCTGGTGGAGTTCCTGCTCGGCGGCGTGACCGGCATCTACCTCGGCGCGAGCGGCGCGGACATCTTCTTCCACGACACCTACTTCGTGGTCGCCCACTTCCATTACACATTTTACCCGATCGCGATCATCGGCTCGATGGCCGGGCTCACGTTCTGGTTTCCGAAGATGTTCGGGCGGATGATGAACGAGACGCTGGGCAAGATCCACTTCTGGGGCACGATCATCCCGTTCAACTTCATCTTCATCCCCATGTTCATCCTGGGGCTGAACGGCGAGCACCGGCGGATCTACGACTACAACAACTTCCCCGACCTCGCGACGCCCTGGATGCAGTCCCTGCGCATCACGTCCACGGTCGCGCTGGTGATCATGCTGCTGTTCCAGTTCGTGTTCCTGTTCAACTTCATCTACAGCCTGATCCGGGGCCCGAAGGCGTTGCGGAACCCATGGCAGGCGAACACGCTGGAGTGGACGACCGACTCGCCGCCGCCGCACGGCAACTGGCCGGAGATGCCGACCGTGTACCGCGGTCCGTACGAGTACGCGGTCCCCGGCCGCGACACCGACTACTGGCCCCAGAACGAGAGGACATGAGGCCATGAGCGTGAAGACCATCGCCACGCAGCGCGCGAGCATGGGCATCCCGACGGGCCGGCTGGCCGTCTGGTGGGTGCTGCTCTCGGAGATCGTCATCTTCGGCGGCGTGCTGGTGTCGTACCTCATGCATCGGCTGGCGCACGTCGAATGGGGCGAGCAGGCGGCCTACACGAACCTGTGGGCGGGAGCGTTCAACACGCTCGTCCTGCTCTCCTCGAGCCTCTCGGCCGTGCTCGCGCACCAGGCGGCCGAGAAGGGCAACGGCCCCAAGGCCGCCAGGTTTCTCTACTTCACCTGCCTGGGTGGGCTCGTCTTCCTCATCGTCAAGTCCTTCGAGTGGACGCACGAGATCCGGGAGGGGTTCACGCTCCAATCCGGGGGCTTCTGGTCGTACTATTACACCGCGGCGGGCCTCCACGCGTTCCACGTGATCGCCGGCATGTGCGTCATGCTCTGGGTCGCGTCGTGCGCTCGGAAGAACCAGGACCTGCACCGCGTCGAAAACGTGGGCATCTACTGGCACTTCGTCGACATCGTCTGGATCTTCCTGTTTCCGCTCCTGTACATCGCCAAGTAGCCGCCGTTAGCCGAGGAGACCGCATGTCCGCGCATGCACCGGCAGAGGTGCAACACCACTCCCCCGCACCGGGGCATGGCCACGAGCGCAATTACGTGAAGATCTGGGCCATCCTGGTCGGGCTCCTCATGGTGAGCGTGCTCGGCCCCATGGCCGGGATCCGCTGGGTCACGCTCATCGCGGCGTTCGGGGTCGCGCTCGTGAAGGCGTACATGGTGGCGAAGAACTTCATGCACCTCGACGTCGAGAAGCCGATCGTCCACTGGATGCTGGGCGTGGCGCTGGCGCTCATGGTGCTGCTCTACGGGGCGCTCGCGCCCGACGTGGAGAAAGGGAGCGGCGAGAACTGGAAGAAGGACGCCGGGTTTCACCACAGCTTCACGACGTCCAAGCCGCGTGAGGCAGAGGGCAGCGCGAAGCATGGCAAGCCCTGACCTCATCGTTCCGCTGCCACGGCGGCGGTTCACCGACCACGCGCTGATCGGCATGGCCGTGTTCGTGCTCACCGAGGCGATGCTGTTCGCGGGGTTCATTTCGGCGTTCGTGATCACGCGTGACTCCGCCGCGCCGGGGACCTGGCCTCCGGTCGGGCAGCCGCGGCTGCCCTTCGAGCGCACCGCCGTCAACACGCTCGCCCTGCTGGCGAGCGGCGCGCTCGTGTGGACCGCGCACCGGGCGCTCCGCCGCGACGGACCGGAGGCCGCGCGCACACCGCTCACGCTCGGGCTCGGCCTGGGTGCGCTGTTCGTGGGCCTCCAGGGCATGGAGTGGGCCGCGCTCCTCCGGCACGGGCTCACGCTCACGTCGAGCCAGGTGGGGAGCTTCTTTTACCTCGTCATCGGCTGTCACGCGCTGCACGCGATCGTCGCGCTCGGGCTCCTCGCCTCGTGCTGGGTGTCGCTGCTCGCCGGCCGGCTCAAGCCATCGCGCTTCGGCGCGGTGCAGCTCTTCTGGTACTTCGTCGTGCTCGTCTGGCCGGTGCTGTGGCTGGTGATGTACCCATGAGCGCGCGCCGGCAGGGCAGTTCGCTCGCGGCGCTCGCGGCCGCGGCCGTGGCGTTCGGCGCCCCC
>DATDEX010000285.1:0-5057 GCA_036522895.1 Candidatus Eiseniibacteriota bacterium
AGTTGCCCGACGGCTTCGCCTGGGCCTTCGCCGCGGGCCTGACCGCGCCGTTCTTGCCGTTCTTGCCGTTCTTACCGTTCTTACCGTTCTTACCGTTCTTGCGGGTGCGCGAGCGCCGCCGCTGGAGGAGTTCCTCGACGAGCCCGGGGATCTCGGACGGGATGCGTGCGACCGGCACGCCCGCCGCCTCGAACGCCGCCATCTTCTCCACCGCCGTACCCGTGCCGCCGGAGATGATGGCACCCGCGTGGCCCATGCGCTTCCCCGGCGGGGCGGTCTGGCCGGCCACGAACGCCACCACGGGCTTCGTGACGTGGCGGCGGATGAACTGGGCCGCCAGCTCCTCCGCGTTTCCGCCGATCTCGCCCATCAGGACGATGGCCTCGGTCTTCCCGTCGGCCTCGAACAGCGTCAGCGCGTCGATGAAATCGGTGCCGATGACCGGGTCGCCGCCGATCCCGAGGCAGGTGCTCTGGCCCAGGCCCTGGTCGGTGAGCTGCTTCACGACCTCGTACGTGAGCGTGCCGCTCTTGCTCACCACGCCCACCGGGCCGGGCGCGCAGATGTGGCCCGGCAGGATGCCGACCTTGGACTGGCCCGGCGTGATGAGCCCGGGGCAGTTGGGCCCCACGAGCCGCGGCCGCCCGAGCGGATGGTCCGCCCCGCGGAGCGCCAGCACCTTGTGGAACGCGCCGAGCGTGTCGCGGACGGGAAGCCCCTCGGTGATGCAGACGATCAACGCGACGCCGGCGTCGGCGGCCTCGTGCACGGCATCGGCGGCGAACGGAGCCGGCACGTAGATCACGGTGGCGTTCGCCTTCGTGGCCTCGACCGCCTCGGCCACCGAGTCGAACACGGGCACGCCGTGGAGCTCGGTGCCGCCCTTCCCCGGCGTCACGCCGCCCACGACCTTGGTGCCGTAGGCGATCATCTGCTGGGTGTGGAACGCGCCGTCGCGGCCGGTGATGCCCTGGACGATGAGCCGGGTGTTGCGGTCGATCAGGATGCTCACGCGCCCACCTCCTGCGCCCTCTCGATCACCATGCGCACGGCCTCGTCCATGCTCGTCGTGGCGCCGAGCCCGAAGTCCTTGAGGATCTGCCGCGCCTTTTCCTCGTTCGTACCGGTCAGCCGGATCACGAGCGGCACGCCGAGCGGCGACTCCTTGAGCGAGGCGACGATCCCGTTCGCGACGTCGTCGCAGCGCGTGATGCCGCCAAAGATGTTGAACAGGATGGCCCGCACGTGCGATTCGCTGGTGATGATCTTGAGCGCCGCGGTGACCTTCTCGGGGTTCGACGAGCCGCCGATGTCGAGAAAGTTCGCGGGCTCGCCGCCGTAGTGCTTGATCAGGTCCATCGTCGCCATGGCGAGCCCGGCGCCGTTCACGATGCAGCCGATGTCGCCGTCGAGCTTGACGTACGACAGGCCCTTCTCGCGCGCGAGCCGCGCGCCCGGCGTCTCCTCGGCGGGGTCGCGCCAGTTCTCCCAGTCCTTGTGCCGGAAGTCCGCGTTGTCGTCGAGGATCACCTTGGCGTCGAGCACGAGCACCTTGCCTTCGGGCGTGACCGCCAGCGGATTGATCTCGGCGAGCGAGCAGTCGGCCTCCTGGTACACGCGCGCGAGACGCATGAGAATCTCGGCCGCCTGCGTCACCTGCGCGAAGTCCTTGAACAGCGGCCGCATGAGGTTGCGCGCCATGTAGGGGCGCAGGCCCTCGAGCGGGATGTGAAAGCGCACGATCTTCTCGGGGGCGGTGCGCGCGACTTCCTCGATCTCCACGCCCCCCTCGGCCGAGAGCATGACGAGCGGTGCCTTCTTCTCGCGGTCCATGACGATCGCGCAGTAGTACTCCTTCGCGATGTCCGCGGCCTTGGTGACGAGCACCTTGCGCACGGGAAGACCCTTGATCGTGAGCGCGAGGATCTCGCGCGCCTTCGCCTCGGCCTCGGCCGCGTCGTGCGCGAGCTTGACGCCGCCGGCCTTGCCGCGGCCGCCGGCCTGGACCTGGGCCTTGATCACGACGGTCCCGCCCAGCGAGTCGGCGATGTTGCGCGCCTCCTCCGGCGAACCGGCCACCTGCCCGGGCAGCACGGGCAGCCCGAAGCGGGCAAAGAGCTCCTTCCCCTGGTACTCGTGAAGATTCATGTTCCCTCGATCCCGCGTGTCGAGGGCGGTCCGCATGCTGCGCCGGCTCCTCGCTCGTCGCTGCGACGTATCTTCCGATACGACTCGCTCCTCACTTCGTCGCCGGCTTGCGAGCGGACCGCCCTCGACCCGCTCCAGGTTTCAGTCCTTCGGGGTCAATTATTATCGATCTGCGCGCGCTGCACCTTGCCGCTGAAGTCGACGTAGACGCTCTTCCACTCGGTGAACGCGTCGAGCATGGTGTGGCCGGCCTCGCGATGGCCGTTGCCGGTGCCGCGCGTGCCGCCGAAGGGCAGGTGCGTCTCGGCGCCGGTCGTACCGTGGTTCACGTACACGATCCCGGTCGCGAGATCGCGCATCGCGGTAAATGCCGCGTTGACGTTGGCCGTGAAGATGGAAGACGAGAGCCCGAACGGGGTCGCATTGTTGACGGCGATCGCCTCCTCGAGGGACTTGACGCGCACGAAGCTCACGACCGGCCCGAAGATCTCCTCCTGCGCCACGCGCATGCCGGGCTGGACGTCCGTGAGCACGGTGGGCTGGAAGAAGAAGCCATGTTCCAGGCCCTCGCCTGCGGCCCGGGCCCCCCCTGCGCGCACCTTGGCACCCTCGTCGACGCCCACTTTCATATAGCCCGAGACACGCTCGAGCTGCTTCGCGTTGACGAGCGGCCCCATCTCGACGCGCTCGTCGAGGCCGTTGCCGAGCTTCAGGGCCTGCGCGCGCTGCACCACGAGCCGGACCAGCTCGTCGTGCACGCGCTCGTGGACGATGACGCGGCTCGTGGCGGTGCAGCGCTGGCCGGTGGTGCCGAACGCGCCCCAGGCCACGGCGTTGGCCGCGAGCGAGAGGTCGGCGTCGTCCATCACGATGACACCGTTCTTGCCGCCCATCTCGAGCGACACGCGCTTGCCGAGCCGCGCCCCCTCGGTGGCGATCCGCGTACCCACGGCGTTGCTGCCGGTGAACGACACGACGTCGATGCCCGGGTGCTGGACGATGGGCCAGCCGACGTTCGGGCCGTTGCCGTGGACGACGTTCAGCACGCCCGGCGGGAGTCCGACTTCCTCGAGCATCCGGGCCAGGTGCCAGCCCATCTCGGGCGTCTCTTCCGAGGGCTTGAAGACCACCGTGTTCCCCGCGACGAGCGCCGGGAAGATCTTCCACGTGGGCACGGCGAACGGGAAGTTCCACGCCGTGATCACGCCCACGACGCCGATCGGCACGCGCACGCTCATCGCCCACTTGTTCGGCATCTCGCTCGGCGTGGTGACGCCGTAGAGCCGGCGGCCCTCGCCGGCCGCGAGGTAGGCCATGTCGACGCCTTCCTGCACGTCGCCGCGCGTCTCGATCAGGATCTTGCCCATCTCGCGCGTGGCGGCGCGGGCGAGGTCCTCTTTCCGGCTGGCGATCAGCGCACCCAGCTTGAACAGCATCTCCCCGCGCTTGGGCGCCGGGGTGAGCTGCCAGGCGCGCAGCGCGGAGCGTGCGGCCTGGACGGCGGCGTCGACATCGTCGGGGCCGGACTCGGGGAACTCGCCGAGCGTCTCGCCCGTCGCGGGGTTCAGGTTCTTGAACACCTTGCCCGAGCGCGCGGCAACCCACTGGCCGCCGATGTAATTGTGGAAAGCCTGCGACATGGCCGCTCCGGATCCCGGGTGAAGGGGCGCCGCGCGAGGTTCGCGCGTGGCATTCGTGAGGCAGGCGCACACACCCGGATGGGAATAGGACGAACCAGACTAGACGGGTCGGCTGAGCGCGCGCAAGCGAGGTGATTGCCTGAGTGCAGGTGGGGCGCGGAGGGGCGGGGTTCGCGCGATGGCGGAGACGGGCGGCCTCGATCCTTGGCTGCTGTGCGAGTGGGCAGCGGAAAGCATGCCTCGATCGCAAAGGCGGCCGGTCTGCCGCTCGCCCGCCGCGGGTCGAGACCAGTGTGCGCTCACCGCGCAAACTTATGCAGAGTGACGCGACGATTCGCGGCGAGGCTGGCGATTTCAATTGACGCGATTCCGCGGTCTGCCAGTCGCGATCCGCGGCAAGGTCTCGAATCGCGCTCCAGCCCACGAGGATTCGGCGCTCGCGATGCCGCGGGGCCTCGGGGCGCAAAGTTGTCGTGGCGAATCGCGGCGCGCGCCTGCTGCGCACGCACGGAGCCCGCGAAGGCTCATGGTAGAAACAATGCTGCCCCCGCGACTACCCCTAGCCGCGGAGTCTTGTCATGAACGCTTTCTCACTTTCGCATCTCTCCGATCACGCGTTGCTTCGTGACCTGGCAGCGAGCGTCAAGCAGGACCGTGCCACCACCGCCACGATGCTGGCCCAGATCGCCGAAGTGGACGAGCGCCAGAGCTCTACCGGGCTGCGGCGTACGAGTCGATGTACTTGTACTCCTTGCATGAGCTGCATATGTCCGAGGACATGGCCTACATGCGCATCCGGGCGGCACGGACGGCAAGGAAGTTCCCGGTTGTCTTTGCGGCGGTGGCGGACGGGCGACTTCACCTGACCGCCGTGGTCCTGCTGGCGCCGCACCTGACGACCCAGACGGCCGACGCGCTCATCGCCGAGGCCTCGCACAAGACCAAGGTCAGGATCGATCTCCTGCTCGCTCGTCACTTCCCAAAGCCGGATCTGCCGACCGTCATGCGACCGGTCGCGACCGCGGTTGTCGAGACTTTGTCGTCCACCGAATCGGCGGCAGCGCCCACGATGCAACTGGTTCCGGAACCAGTTGTTCCATCGCATGCGCCGAATCAGGGCGTCCCGATGGAGCCACTTGCGACAGCTACTGCCGCTCCGCCTCGCGGGAGGCTGTCACCGCTCTCGCCCGGTCGGTTCGCTCTGCAAGCCACGGTCGACCAGGAAACGCATGACGCGCTGCGCCAGGCGCAGGAGCTGCTGGGTCACTC
>DATDEX010000286.1:0-69286 GCA_036522895.1 Candidatus Eiseniibacteriota bacterium
CGGGACGCTGCACATCGCCGATCCGACGGCGGCGCTGGCGCAGCTGGCGCTCACCACGGCGTATAACGACGCCGCGGGCCGCAGCGTCGGTGCGATCATGGTCGCCGGCAACCTCGGTGGCCTGACGCTGGCGCCGGGTGTATACAAGTCGACCTCCTCGCTCGAGATCTCCTCGGGCGACTTGACGCTCGACGCCAGGGGCGACGCCAACGCGGTGTTCATCTTCGAGATGGCGTCCACGCTCGTCACGACGACGGGTCGCCGGGTGATCCTGACCGGCGGCGCGCAGGCGGCGAACATCATCTGGCAGGTCGGCAGCTCGGCCACGCTGGGCGTGAGCTCGGTCTTCAAGGGCAACATCCTCGCCATGGCCTCCATCACCGTCTCGACCCTCGCTTCGGTGGAAGGCCGCCTGCTCGCACGGACCGGCGCGGTGACGCTGGACTCCAATGTGGCGATCATCCCCATCGGGGGTGGCGCGCAGCCGGTCACGACGCTTCCCACCCGCATGTAGGTTATCCGAGCGCACATCTCGCGCCGGCGGACGTCGAACCACGCCGGCTCGGGGGTGACCGCTCCGGCTTCACCCTCGCCCCCCGCGAACCATCGTTCGCGGGGGGCGAGGTGCGTCACGGGCCGGGCGTGCCGGAGCGCCAGGTCGAGTGCCGCGGCTGCCCCGGCTCTCGGCGGCTCTCAACGGTAGATGGACTTGAGCCTGCCCCAGGTGGATCGACGCACGTCGGTGACGTCGCTCGTGTAGCCCTGGCAGCTCACCACCGCGACCCCGGCGGGCACGCCCGTGAAGCTCAGGAGTCCGGCCAGATCGACGCGCCCACGGTAGTCCTGCGAGGCCAGCCGCAATCGGAGGCGGAAGTGTGCCGACGCCAGGGCGTGCACCGGGATCGCGAGCGGCTGCGAGATACTCCCATGGCAGCAGCTCCCGTTGGGGATCGCGAAGCCCGCCGAGTCCGAATCGGTCGCGATGGAGGCCGCGCAGGTGAAGTCGCCCTGCGGAACACCCGGGAACACGTTCCAGGAGCCCGAGATCGCGAGCCCGGCCGTGAAATCGAGCGGTGTTCCCGCGGGGAGCCCGACGACCCAGTATTCATCTTCCGTCGCCACCGAGCTGACCGCGAATCCCGGCTCGTTGAAGCTCACGTTGCTCGCGAGCTGCCCTTTCTTGAGATCGTAGCTCCCGTGCGAGTTCAACCCCAGGAGGTCCAACGCCGGCTGGCCCGAAACCACGCTCGCACCCGTCAACACGATCTGATTCTCAGGACAGGAGGCGGCGCGGGCGACGGCCGCCGCGGAAATCCACGCGAGCGCCAGAAGCGTGAGGAAGGGCCGCCGCCAGCGCGGCACCGGCGAAGTTCGAAGGGGCTCGTGCATGAGGATGGGAACCTCCCGTTCGCGAGGAGGATACCACCCGTGGCGTTCCCGCCACACCGCGAATGGCGCGCGCCGGCACCACCCGGTTCACTGCCGCGCCAATGCCGCGAGATCGACGCGACCGACCCGTGGCATGTGATTTGTATGCTCCCGGCTCCCGTCTCGAGGGGTGGTCCATGCGAAAACTTGCGTGCCTCGTGCTTATCCTGCTGGCGGCCGGATGCGAGCCGGCCCCGATCCTCCGACTCACGTCCCGGGACCCCGGCGCAACGTGGTTCCAGGGGCAGCAACTCGTGCGGCACGAGGCCGACGGGGTGTCGGTCGTGGCTTCGTTCGACCGCAGCCTGGGGATGTATCTCGTCTTCGACGTGACGGTCGTCAACCGTTCGGACTCGACCCTGCTGATCGAGCCCCAGGACTTCAACTTCACGCTGGCGAGCTCGGGAGGGGAGCTGCGGCCGGCTCAGCAGAAGCCCTTTCCAGCGGTCGACCCCGAGGCCGAGCTCGCGCGCATCGACAAGGTCAGCTCGGCGCTCGAGTCCGGTCACGCGAACGGCAAGATGCTGGAAGCCGTCGGGGACCTGGCGGAGGCGGTGGTCGACGTGGCGGGGGCGGGCTCGAAGACCAAGGCGGAGCAGGATGCGGAGGAGAAACGCGACCTGGACCAGGCGATCGAGCGCCGCCAGGCGGACGAGACCCACGAGCGCACGATGGCGAGCCTGGCGGAAAGCCGGGACTACTGGGCGTCCCGAGCGCTGCGGCGCACGCAACTCGCGCCGCGGCAGTCGATCAGCGGCAAGATCGCCCTGCCGGCTGGGCCGATCACGGCGCTTCTTTCACGGCCGACGCACGCCAATTCGATCACGAGCTTCGATGACGGCGCCGCGCTCGCGCCGGGTGACATCCTCATCCTGACGTTGCACTCGCCCATCCGAGCCAACGCCGGGGGCATGGAATTCATCGTTCGAGAACTATGAGGATCGGCGCCGGCGGCGGGAAAGGGCATCCCTCCGCCGGCGCCGTGGCAAGTAGCTGGTTCCATTCTAAAGGTAGGTCACAACTCGAACGCGAGCACGATCTCGGGCAACTCCTTCGTGACGCCGGAGGAGTCGATCCAGGTGTCGATCGTCGAGTCGGTGTAGATCACCGCCGCCTTGCCCGAGATCGGGTCCTCCGCGACCTCGAACAGATCGAGCAGCTCGCGATTCGTGTTGTTGACGCACCCCGAGCCCTCGAGGCAAATGGGGCCCACGCGGTTCGGGGTATTGCTGACGAGCTTCACCGCCCAGGATCCACCGCTGAACTGGGAATCGTAGACGTTCCACACCGCGTCGGTTTGGCCGGGCGACGAGGCCGTCGAGCCGTAGTAGACGACGTCGATCTTGCCGTTCCTGGCCGCAACCCACGGCATCACGGTCGTGTTGACGGCAGACACCTTGATCGCCGCCGACCACGAGAAGCCGCCGTCCGTCGAGGAGGACACCCACACGCCATGCGTGTCCGTCCAAGCCGTATGGACCGCGTGCGTGAGCGGGTCGACGGCGAGCGACGGCCAGAAGTTGTTGAGACGAACGAAGGGAGCGGCGTGGAAGACGCGCGTCGAACTCCAGTGGTCGCCGCCGTCGGTGGAGTGTGAGACGTAGATGTTGTTGAAGTTGGCGCTGGAGCCCTTCGTCTGGGGCTCGCCGGCCGCATAGGACTGGTAAACGACACCTGTCGAAGGGTCGGCGACGATCGGGCCGACCGAGTTGTTGAACGTCGCGTCGCCCGTCGCCGCGCCCTGGCCCGGAATCGGCGAGCCGGCGTTCCTCCAGGTCATGCCGTCGTCGGTCGAGTGTTTGACGCGGATCAACGTGCTCGACTGCGCGTCGTGGTACGACACCCAGGCGTTCGTGCCGGCGGAGGTGATCCATTGGCGGTCCGCGCCGGAGACATCGAGGAAGGCGTGCGTGCACGCCCCGGGAAATGTCGTCCCGGCGGGGCACCGGGTGACATTGACGCCGAGCTGGGCCGAGTTGAACTGCTTGTTCGTGATCAAGTCGAGATCGGCGAGCAGTGTCGTGCCCGACGACGTGATCTCGACGTCCGCGTCTTCGTCGCCGAGCGTTCTCCGGCCCGCCCCGACGTTCTGGAGATCGGTGTCCATCGCGCCGAAGTACGATGGCGTCGAGCCGAACCTTCCCTTCCAAAGGTTGACCTGGAACGGGAGCCACGCCAGCCCGTCGACCGCCATCGTGCCGTCGGAGCCGAAGGCGATCGCGGGCTCACTGTTCCCGGTCGAGTTGGAATTCGGCGCGGTCGTGATGCCCAGCGACGCCGTGGCGATCAGGGGCGTGTTCGTGAAGTCGGTGCGGGGTCTCGCCACGGCGCTCGTGGCGATCGCACCCGTCGTGATGGTCACCGCGGCCAAGATGAGGATGATTCTCGTGCACGTCATATGGCCTCCTTCCGCGAGTCGGGCGCTTCGAGGACCCATCCACCGACCGGCCAGCCCGATTCTCCCGCGCGTGCCCGGTACCGAAGAATCTCGCGCCCGTCTCGATCGAGGCTAGCACCGGCGTGGGCGTGCACCCAGGGCGGGTTGAGCGAGAACGACGAGGCGGGTGCGGCCGCGCCACACGCCCCCACCCCCGGCGGGCGCACGCAGGCGTTCGGGGTGCCGGAAGGTCGCATTGGCTGCCGCCGGGACTGAGGTTAGGCTCGCGGCGCGATTGCCTTGATCGCGGCGATGTCAGTGATCCGGCGAGAGGGCACGATCTTGTCCCAGTCGAAGGACCGCGACGGAACCCGTCGGGAAGCCTCGGACCGAAGCCTGTTCGATCCACACGGTGGAGCCGGCGCCTCCACGGGACTGAGCACGAGCTGGCATCTGCCCCGCGACCTTCGGCTTCAGGCGACCCGGCGACTTCGCGTGATCGCCCTCCTTTACGCGCTGGCGTTTTTCCTCGCGGATTTCGGTCCGCCGCTGTTCCTGGGCTCCATCCGGGAGAAGTTCCAGGATCCCATCGACTGGGCGGCGACCGCGGCCTCGATCGTCGCGGGATTGGTCGTCGCCGCGCTCGTCGCCAGCCCACGATTGAGCTGGGAGACCAAGGTGAACCTGGGCCTCGTGTTCGAGGTCGCGGCGAGCTACGGGATTGCCCTCTCTCAGTACCTCGGGGTCTCGGTGGTGGCTGCCGCGCCGATCGTCCTGCACGTGATCTCGCCGTCGTGGGTCGCGGTCTGGATGGTGTTTTTCGCGGTCGTGGTCCCCGCACCGCCCGGTCGGGCTCTGCTCGCGCTCATCGGCGCGGCGTCCGCTCCGCCCGTCGTGATCGGCCTCGCCCTTCATCACGCCGGGCTCTCGCATCTCATGTCCCCGTCCATGTTCTTCCTCCACCACGTGTTCACGTACATGATCTGCGCGATGCTGGGCTACGTGGGCGCGCGCGTCGTGTATGCACTTGGCGCGGATGTCTCGCGCGCACGCGAGCTGGGGAGCTATCGATTGATCGAGCGTCTCGGCGCCGGGGGAATGGGGGAGGTGTGGAAGGCTTCACACCACCTGCTCGCAAGGCAGGCCGCGATCAAGTTCATCCGGCCGGACGCGATCGCGAGTTCCGACCCCCAGGAGACGAAAACCGTGCTCAAGCGGTTCGAACTCGAGGCGCGGGCCACCGCCTCGTTGAGCTCGGCACACACGGTTGCGATCTACGACTACGGGGTCACCGACGACGGCACGTTCTACTACGTCATGGAGCTGCTCGACGGTATGGACTGCGATCGCCTCATCCGCTCGTTCGGACCGCTTCCCCCCGCGCGCGTCGTGCACCTAATGGCACAGGTGTGTGAATCGCTCGAAGAGGCACACGACAAGCACCTGATCCACCGGGACGTGAAGCCCGCCAACATCTATGTGTGCCGGTCGGGCAATCGCTGCGACTTCGTGAAGGTGCTCGATTTCGGCATCGTGGCCCACCCGCTCGCGCCATCGGTGCCCGAGCTCCGGCTCACGCTTCCGCAGGAAGCGGTCGGAACGCCGCAGTTCATGGCCCCCGAGGTGGCACTCGGGCAGAAGCTGGACGGCCGCGCCGATCTCTACGGGCTCGGCTGTGTGGCCTACTGGCTCGCCGCGGGAAGGCCGGTGTTCGAGGGCTCGAGTGTCTACGACGTCATCGCGAAACACCTGCACGAGCCACCCGATCCCCCATCCCTTCACGCGCCGGGGGGGATGCCGCCCGAGCTGGACGCGCTGATCCTGCGCTGCCTCGCCAAGGAGCCGGCACAGCGACCCGCGGACGCCCGCGAGCTCGCTCGCCAGCTCCGCGTCCTTCCGCTCCCCGACCCGTGGAGTGAGGAGCTCGCGGAAGCCTGGTGGAACGACCGCCTCGCGAGCGGAGCCAGCCCCGGCCGGGGGGTGACCGGCGACTTGACCGGCGCGCCGACGGAGTCCTAGCCCCGCTCGTGCAAGCTCACGGCGACCGCGAAGCTCACTCGATTCCTGCTCCCCGGTGGCGTCGGCGGTGCGCTACAATCTCCCGATGCCACTGACCGTCGGTACCCGTCTCGGCCCCTATGAAGTCCTCGCCCCGGTCGGTGCGGGGGGGATGGGCGAGGTCTATCGCGCGCGGGACACCCGTTTGGGCCGCGATGTGGCGGTCAAAGTGCTCCCCTCGCACCTGACCGAGAGCGCCCAGGCCCGCGCCAGGTTCGAGCGCGAAGCGCGCGTCGTTTCGGGGCTCAACCACCCGCACATCTGCGTGCTCCACGATCTCGGGCGGGAGGGCGAGATCGACTACCTCGTCATGGAGCTGGTCGAGGGCGAGTCGCTCGCGGACCGGCTTTCCCGCGGCCCGCTCCCGATCGCCGAGGTGCTGCGGCTCGGGGCCGAGATCGCCGACGCGCTCGACCGTGCGCATCGGGCCGGCGTGGTGCACCGCGACTTGAAACCCGGCAATGTGATGCTCTCCAAGTCCGGGGCCAAGCTCATGGACTTCGGGCTCGCCCGCGAAGGCCGCCCGGGAGGCGCCTGGATCGCGTCCGGTTCCGGGCCCGGGCCGATGTCGCAGTCGCCGACGATCGCGACGCCACTCACGGCCGAGGGCGCGTTCGTCGGCACGAGCCACTATATGGCGCCCGAGCAGCTCGAGGGCTACGAGGCCGACGCGCGCAGCGACCTGTGGGCGCTCGGCTGCGTGCTCTACGAGATGGCCACCGGGCGACGCGCGTACGAGGGATCGACACCGGCCTCGCTGATCTCTTCGATCATGAAGGACCAACCCCGCCCGACGACCGAGTTTGCGCCGCTCACGCCGGCGGGCCTCGACCGCGTGCTCCGCGCCTGCCTGGCCAAGGATCCGGAGCAGCGCTGGCAGAATGCGCACGACGTGGCGCTCGCGCTGCGCTGGCCGGCGGCGGAACCCGTGGCCGTGGGTCGCTCGGCCGGGTCGCTCAGCCAGCGGGAGTTCGTGCTCACCGCCGGGCACGTGCGCCAGCTCGCCGAGCGGAATCCGCGGCTCGTGGGCTATCCGGTGACCTACGTCGACAACCAGGTCCAGTCCGACCAGCTGGTGGTGTTCCTGCACGGGCTCGGGGCCGACGGCGGCCAGTTCGAGCTTTTCCTCAACGCCTCACCACATCGCGCCGTCGCGGTCACGCTGGTCGGGTTCGGGCGGGAGGAGAAGCGCCGCCCCACCCTGGGGCTTGACGACCATTCGCGCGTGCTGCGCATGCTGCTGCGCGAGATCGTTGCCGAGTGCCGGCCCCGGCGCACGCTCCTCGTCGGGCACTCGGCGGGCGCCGACCAGCTCCTGCGCATGCTGCATGAGGACGCCGCGGCCGGCGTCAAGATCGACGGGCTCATCGCGCTCGGCCCGAACGTCAGCCTCGGCACCTGCTTCGCCACCCGGCTCTATGCGAAGATCGACGCCGCCAATCCGGATGGCACGCTCGCGATCCTCAAATCGCTCGCCGAGCACATCGACTCGCTCGAGACGTGGCTCGTGGTGCAGAGCTACTTCGCGCAAATGTTCATCAAGCTCGGCGCGGACCTGGAGCCGCTCCGGCGTTACGCCGCCGACCTGGTGCGACCGTTCGAGGAGCCCGGCGATCCGCTGGCGGATTGGTACCGGAGCGCGAAGCAGCGCGTCCAGAACGTTCGGCTCGTGTTCTCGAACGAGGAGGCCGCGGCCGCGGAAGCGCTCCTGGCCCGCCATCTCGAGAGCAACGTGCTGGGCGACGACTTCACGGAGAGCTCGTTCGCGATCGAGCGCGTGCACCACCTAGCGCTGCTCGAAATCGGCCTCGTCACCCGACACGTCGAGGAAGTGTTCCGCTCGATTCACGACTAGAGTGTTTCGTGTCGCGCGATCCGCGCGGCGCGTGGCCGCATCACCGGTCCCGGAGGTCACCATGTCCCGCGTCGTCCTTGCTTCGTTGCTCGCGGTCCTGACGGTCCTCGTGCTCGCGCCCCGGTGCTTCGCCGACCCACCGGTGGTGGTCTTCTCGACCGACTTCGAGACCGGGCTTCCGGCGCAGTTTTCGGCGCCCGGGGCGGTGATCGAAGGCGTGCAGGGGTATTCCGGGCTCGGCCCCGTCGGCCGCCGGTTTGGCGGCAACTTCCTCCACTACACGAGCGTCACGCTGTTCCCGACCACGTTGACCGTGCGCAATCTGCCCGCGCACGACCACCTGAGCGTCAAGTCCCTGCTCGCGATCATCGATTCATGGGACGGCACCGAGATCATGCAGATCTCGGTCGACGGCAACCTTCGCTTCGCCAACCGGTTCTCGCTCGCGCTTGCGGATACGACCACCTATTCTCCCGCCCCGCCCGGCGCGATCCTCAGCATGGGGAGGGAACTCGGCTTCTCGCTCGGCAGTTACTACGCCCGCGACCGCGCCTACGACCTGGGTGTCGAGCCCGCGTTTCTCGACCTGCCGCACACGGCGGACTCCGTGGTGGTCGCCTGGACGATCAGCGCGCTCTCCGGGCCCGCGGCCGATCAATGGCAGGGCGGCGGCGACGAATCGTGGGGGATCGACGCGATCTCGGTGGAGGTCTCCTCGCAGACGACCGGCGTCGGCACGGACCCCGCGTCGGTCCACTTCGCCGTGCGCGCGACTCCCAATCCCGCGCGGGACGGCCTCGTGCGGCTGCAGCTCGTGCTCCCGGCTTCGGGTGGGGCGCTCGTGGAGCTGATCGACCTCGCCGGCCGGCAGGTGTCCTCGCGTGAGCTGGATTCCGCCGCCGCCGGGAAGCGGTCGGTGGAGTTGCCGATCCCGTCGGGGCTCGCGCCGGGTCTGTACTTCGCCCGGGTGACGCAGGGCGCGGCGGCGCGCGCCACGAGGGTGATCGTTCAGAACTGACGCCGCTCGCCGAGAGGCTCGGCCGTACGTCGCACGCAGCGACCCACGCGCCGACGATTCGGCGCTTCGCGTCGGCATGGAGGGGGCTGAACGCATGGCGAGTGTCGGGCTGGTGGGAGGACTGGGTCCGGAGTCCACGATCGATTACTACCGCCGTATCCTCGAGCGGTGGGAGCGGGAGCGCCCGGGGAGTGCGCCCTCGATCGTCATCGACAGCCTCGACGTGCAGATGGGGCTGCGCCTCGTGCAACACGACCGGGCCGGGCTCCTCGCGTATCTCCGAGCGTCACTCGAGCGATTGGTCGGCGCGGGCGTGAGCTTCGCCGCGCTCACGGCGAACACGCCCCACCTGGTGTTCGACGACCTCGCGGCGGGCTCCCCGGTCCCGCTCATCAGCATCGTCGAGACCTGCGCCGGGGAGGCGAGGCGCCGCGGCTTCACGCGCCTCCTGCTGCTCGGGACGCGCTTCACGATGGAGGGCGCGTTTTTTCCTACGGTATTCGGCCGGCATGGGCTCTCGCTCGTGCCGCTCGAGCGTGCCGACGTGGCCTGGGTGCACGAGCGCTACGTCGGCGAGCTCCTGAAGGGCGATTTCCGCGACGAGACGCGGCAACGGTTCGTTGAGCTCGTGGACCGCGTGCGCCGCGAGTCGGGGATCGAGGCTGTGATCCTCGGCGGCACCGAGTTGCCGTTGCTTCTCCGCGCCACCGAGATCGGCGGCGTCCCGCTGCTCGACACGACCGCGCTCCACGTCGACGCCATCGTGGCACGGCTGCTGGTGGGGTAGCGCGGGTGAAGAGGCCATCGCCGCATGACGGCGTCTATGCCCGCATCGGGTATTCGCGCAACCACGGCGTGGGGGTGCGCGCGATCCGGGACGTCCCGGCGGGGACCTACGTGTTTCGTGGCGAGAGCGAGCGCGTCGTGTGGGTGTCGCGAGCCACGGTGCGCCGCCTGCCCGCGGCGATCCGGCAGCTGTACGAGGACTTCGGCATGGTCTCGGGCGACCGGATCGGTGTGCCGCCGAGCCTGAACATGTTGTCGGTCGGTTGGTACCTGAACCACTCCGACCGCCCGAATGTCGAGGCGGACGAAAACGGCCGCTTCCGAACGTTGCGCAGGATCCGGAAGGGCGAGGAGCTGACCGCCGACTACCGGACGTTCACGGACGAGGCGCTGCCGTTCAAGCCGAAGCGGTTTCGCAGCGCCCGGAGGGGGTCACTCGCCCGCGGGCGGGCGCGGCGTTGACGTTCGGTCGGGGCTGGATGGGCGACGCTCGTCGCCGAACGCCGTGGCACCAATCGGTCCCATGGCGCGCGTCGTGGGCCGCGCTCCGACGATCCCCATTGACGCCGGGGGTCGCACGCGGGGAGACTGGCCTCCCGCGCCGAGTGGAAAGGAGCGTGTTCCCATGGCCAGCATCCGCATTCCCGCCGCCCTCGCGACCGCGTCGATCCTGCTCGCCGCCGCCAGCGCGCACGCCCAGACGGCCACGGCCGGCACGCCGGTCTCCGACACCCACCTCGCCGACGAGAGCCATGCGGGCGTGCTCGCCGACGGTACGGGCGGCGCCTACGTGGGGTACAAGATCGCCTATCGAAGTGCCTCGTTCCCCGCCGAGATCGCCGTGGCTCGCGTGCTGCCGTCCGCGGGGCGCCACCCCGACTGGAGCCCGCTGCCGATGACCCCGGCGGGTTCGCTCGCGCAGACGAACCCGCCGGGCCCCTCGCGGCTCCTGAGGGCACCGCAGGGCGAAGTGCTCGCCTTCGCCGACTTCGGGACCACCTCGACGCCGCAGGACGTGGTACGCGAGCGCGCGACGCTCGGCGCCGATCCGGCGTACCCGGGATTCAAGCCGAGCTACTCGTACAACGTCTTCAACGTCGTGTCCCGCAGCGATGGCGGCGCACTCATCCTGAGCAAGGCGCTCGGCAGCATCAACCTGCTCGCCACCGTCGTGAGCCCCTCCGGCGCCGGGACGGAGGTGTTCACGCCGCTCTCGCTCAGCAACGGCGTCACGGCCACCCTCGGGGGCGACCGACTCGCAGCCGTGCCGAGCGGCGTGGACGGCGGCATCGCTGTGATCCTCCTGCCGCAGATCAACCTTTCGGCGACCGGCATCGACATGGTCGCCGTGCGCGTGGATGGCACCGGTCACCCGGTGTGGCTCCCCGCGCACCGGGTGGTGACCAGCGCGCCGCGCGACCAGATGGAGGAGGTCGCGGTGAGCGATGGTGCGGACGGTGTGATCATCGCGTGGCGCGACGATCAGAACATTCCGACGGGGTCCGACATCTATACCGTGCGCCTGCTCTCGACCGGCGCGGTGGCCACGGGCTGGGGCGGGGGAAAGACGATCGCCATGGTCGCCGGCGCGCAATACGCACCGAGCATCGCGAGCGACGATGCGGGCGGCGCGTGGTTCGCCTGGGTGGACGAGCGGAACCTGATGCTCGGCGGTACGGACATTTACATCTCACACCTGCTCGCGAACGGGACGCTCGCCGCTGGCTTCGTCGCGAACGGGCGCGCGCTGTGCGACCAGCCGGGCGACCAGACCGCGGTCCAGCTCGCGCGCGACGGGAGCGGCGGCTGTTTCGCCGTGTGGCTCGACGCACGCGATGGCGAGGCGGATCTCTATGCCCAGCACCTGAACGCCGCCGGTGACCCGACCGCGCACTGGGCCGCGGGGGGGACGGCGGTGTGCACCGACGGGACCGCACAGGAGCTCCCGGCGATCGACCTGGTCTCGACCGGTCGCGCGATCACGGCATGGAACGACCGGCGGACCGGCGCCAGCATCGTCTACGCGGCGGCGCTCGACGCGGGACTGGGCGTGCTGGCGGTGCCGCGCGACGCGGGGCCGCGCCTCGCCCTGGCCCCGGTGGCCAATCCCGCCCGGGACGCGCTCGAGCTACGGCTGGATGCGGCGGACGCGGGCGACGTGCGCGTGACGTTGTTCGACGTCTCTGGCCGGGTGCGAGCCGAGCGCACGCTCGCGGGTCCCGCGCGCGAGCGGAGCCTGCGCTTCGTCGGGCTCCCGCCCGGGCTCTACCTCGCGCGCGCCTCGCAGTCGGGCTCGACGACGCTCACGCGCGTCGCGGTCCTGCGCTGATTGGAGCGACCTAACTCAACGCGATAGTTGGTCTCCTGGCGGCCGCCCCTCGGGGCGGCCGCGGGCTTTGCCGCCGGGCCTCTGAACACCGCGACGGGCAAGGCCGGGCGCCGATTGACCCGTCCGCGCGCCGGCTTCTACACTGCGCGGCTCGAGATTCACCCAGACGCCCGCGCGATTCCCGCCGCGGGCGGTTCTTTGTCGCTCCCCCGGACCCCCCTCGATGGAACGCGTTGGCATCCTCGGTCTGCCGCAATCGGGCAAGACCACCTTGTTCGAAATCCTGGTGCAGGGCGCCGGCGCGCAATCGGCCGCGACCTCCGGCCGCGAACAGGTGGCGGTCATCGTCGTGCCCGACGAGCGCGTCGACCGGCTGGCCGTGCTCTACAAGCCGAAGAAGATCACCCACGCCCGCATCCAGTTCGTGGACACCGTCGCCGTCGGGCATACGAGCGCCCGCGCCGCCGCGAAGGGCCCGGATCTCTTCTCGGGGGTGAGAAACTGCGACGCGCTGCTGGGCGTGGTCCGCAGCTTCGAGAATCCGGCGGTGCCGGCCGCCGCCGGCGTGGATCCCGCGCGCGACCTGCGCGACCTCGAGAGCGAGCTGATCCTGAACGACTTGGCGATCGTCGAGTCGCGGCTCCAGAAGCTGGCCAAGGAGATCCGGGTCGGCCGCAAGGAGGGCGAGCGCGAACACGCGCTCCTGGTCCGCCTCAAGGCCGGGCTCGAGGCCGAGCGGCCGCTGCGCGGGGAGACCTTCGACACCGAGGACACGAAGCTGCTTCGCGGGTTCCAGTTCCTGACGCTCAAGCCACTGCTCGTGGTGGTGAACCAGGGCGAGGGCGCCGCCGGCCCGCTCCCGACCGCCGGGGCTCACACGCTGGTCGTCGGGATCGCCGCCCATCTCGAACGCGAGGTCGTGGGGCTCGCGGCCAACGAACGCGACGCGTTCCGGCGCGAGCTGGGAATCGAGCAGGACGGGCTCTCGCTCGTCATCCGCGCGTGCTACCGGCTGCTCGGCCTCATCTCGTTCTTCACCGTCGGTCCCGACGAGGTGCGGGCGTGGACCTTGCGCCAGGGCGACCACGCCGTGGACGCCGCGGGGGAGATCCACACCGACCTCGCGAAGGGGTTCATCCGCGCCGAGGTCGTCCCGAGCGCGCGGTTGCTCGAGGCCGGCTCGGAAGCGGTCGCCCGCGAGCGCGGCGGCACGCGACTCGAGGGGCGGGACTACGTCGTGCAGGATGGCGACTGCCTGGAGATCCGGTTCAACAAATAAGCGGGTGTCGGACCCGGCGCCCCCGGACACTCCAGCCGGCCTCATGCATCACGCGAACGATCTCGTCCAACGTGAAGCGAACGCTCGTGCAACGCCCGGCGCAAAGCGACATCGGTGGAACACCGCCACGCGCAGGTTCGCCGCGCCCGGGCAGCTTTACTTACCCGGCCTCCCGCGCCACCCGAACGATCACTCCCAGGGTAAAGCGCACGCTCACGCGCTCGCCTGGCGCGAGGGAGTCCGGGCAGTCGGCCGCGCCCACGCGGCCGGCCGCGGGTGGGTCCGTGCTGCCCTCGAGCGCGATCACGAGGTCGACATAACGGTCGCCGTGAATGCTCACCGGCATCACCGATCGCACGATGCCGACGCGGGTTTGGGGAAGGAGCAGGCTCACGCGGCCACCATGGATCGCCCGGACGTCAATGGAGCACCACGACTTTTCGCGTCCGCGTCTGCGCGCCGCTGCTCAGCCTGACCAGGTAGACGCCGCTCGGCATGCGCGCCCCGACGGCGTCGCGCGTGTCCCAGCGGGCCGTGCTCCGGCCGGCGCGCGCCGGGCCCTGCGCGATCACGCGCACGCGGCGGCCGGCCAGATCGTAAACCGCCAGCTCGAGCGCGGCGCCGTTCTGCTCGATCGGCACGCCGAAGGCGAACTGCAGTTCCGTACGCACCGGGTTGGGATGCGGTGCGGCAAGCTCGAGCGTGCGGGGCGCGACGTCCAGCGCCGGCTCGACGCCGACCGCGTCCGTGGTCTCGCTAAAGCCGGTGCGCCGGGCATCGTGGTGGAACTGCGGCCACGGGGCAGGGCCCGCGGGCGAGAACGGGAAGTCGTAGTCCCACACGTGCACCGTGCCGCCGAAATCGACGGTGACGATTTCGCTCATCCCGTCGCCGTCGCAATCGCACAAGGCCGGCGTGCCCGAGGCTTCGGCGGACATCGTGATGGGGAATCCCGGCAGCATGGCGCCGGTCACCCCGCTCAGCGCCGCGAGCGATCCGTTCTCGTCGCCCACGACGACGTCATTCACGCCGTCGCCGTTGATGTCGGCCACCACCGGGCTCGCGATCGTCGCGTCGCTCGTGAGCGAAGAAAAGCGCGAGGCGGCCGTCCATGGCGGGACGGCGGCGCCGTTCCGGTCGAACACGTACACGCGCCCGTTGCCGGAGGCGAGCACGATGTCGGTGAATCCGTCGCCGTTCATGTCGGCGAGCGCGGGCGAGGATCCCTGGCCGATCCCGGCGGGCGGGAGGAACACCGGGAACCCGGGGCGGCTCGCTCCGTTCGCCAGTTGGACGTGGATCGAGCCGTCGGCAACCGGTACCACGATCGAGAGCTGCCCGGCGGGCCCATCCAGCCGTCCGACCGCGACCGAGCCGAGGATCGGGGCGCCGAGATTGACCGGGAACCCCGTCACGTTCGTTCCGTCCGGCTTCCATGCGTACAGGAACCCATCCGCGCTGCCGTACACGATGGCCAGCTGCCCGGGGCCGAGCAGCGGGGCGAGCGCCGGAGTGCCGGTGTTGAAGCCATTCCCGAGCGTCTTGAACACCCCGATCGTGGCCGGGTTGAGGTCGCCGTCGAGCCATTCGCTGCCGTCCGCGCGAAACGCGTAGAGCGCCGCCCCGAGCGATCCGAACACGATCTCCTGGTGCTGATCGCCGTTCAAATCGCCGACGGCCACGCTCGACCAGATCGGGTCAGGCAACGGCACCGGGAATCCGGGGCGCGGTACCCCCTGGGCATCGAACGCGAGGAGCTGCTTCGACGTGAACGTCGCGCCGATCACGTCGCGTCCGCCATCGCCGTCGAGGTCGGCGAACGATCCTCCGCCCCGGTAGAATCGGCCGAGCGTCGTGAAGTCGCCCGGGGTGGCGCTCGAACCATCGGCATCCACCGGCGCGGTGCCGTTGGAGTGGAACAGGTGAAGCACGTTGCCACCCACGAGAATGTCCATGCCCCCGCCGCTCGCCCGCGCCACCGCCACCGGGGTCTCGGACGTCTCGCGCGTGAACGCGGGGAAGCCGCCGTGATCCGCCGGACCCGTGCTCGCCGAAGCCGGAGCGCTCGGGCTCGATTCGTTCCCCGAGCTGTCCACCGCGGTCACCTCGTAGTAGTAGCGCGCGAGCGGGGCCAGGTCCGCATCCGCCCAGCTCGAGGTTCGTCCGAGCGGGAGCGGCGTGACCTTCACGAACGGACCGGCGGCGGCGACGGCGCGATACACGTTGTAGCCCGCGAGGTCCGGCGCCGGATCGTGCTCCCACTCGAGCGTCACGCGGCCCGCGCCGCCTGCGGCGGCGACCGCGTTGACCGCGGCCGGATAGCCCATGTCCAGGAGCTGGGTGAGGCGTGATCCGGTCGCGTCGTCGATCTCGAGCAGGAGTTTCGCGTCGGCGCTCCCGGGCACGAAGCGCACCGGCGTGGTGCTGGCCTCCGCGCCCGGCGGCAGATCGGGCAGCGTGAGCGTCGAGTCGAGCACGACCGCCAAGCCATCGAGGTCTCGCAGGTGGCCGACGAGCGCGTGCGCGTCGGCCTTGCCCACGTTACGCACCCGGAACGTGTAGCGGACGGTCTCGCCCGGCTGCGGCCGGCCGTCGTTGTTGCCGGCCTCCTCGCTCTCGGCATGCGCGACCTGCACGAGCTCCGGTGAGCGGAGAAGCAACTGGAAGTGCTGCTGCTGCTGGAGGCCGCCATCCCCGGCAAGGTCGAGCGTGAACGCGACCTCGTGCTGGTCGGGAGCGTCGGGATCGATCGCGACCCGGAAGCCGCTGGCCGGGGAGGAGGTGGCGGCGGGATCGATCGCGCCGTAGTCGGCCGTGGGAACCGGAATCGTGATCCAGGGATCCGCGGTGCTCAGCGTGCCGGTGACCGCGGCCGCAGGCGTCCCGCCCGCGTTGTGCACGGGCACCACCAGGTCCACGAGCTCGCCCGCGTCGGGAAGGCCATCCGCGTCGCCGTGCCGGCCCGCGAACGAATCGTCGAGCACGGCCGGGGCCGCTGCCTGGAGCGCGGCGGGAGCGCCCGCCACCACCCGGAGCGATCGCCGCCAGGGGCGCGCGTTGAACGCCGTCACCGTGAGCGAGCAGGCGCCGACCGAGTCGGGGTGGAACTGCAGCATCGCGTTGCCCGACCCGTCGGTCAACGCGGAGCGGTACTCGTGGCCCGGCAACCATGCCGTGACCCGCGCGCCGAAAAGCGGCGTGCCGGCCACGGCGACCGCGACTGCGAGCTGGCCCTCTCCGGCCGCGATCGAATCGGGCGCCGTTACGGTCAGCTCGCGCGGGCGCGCCGTGAAGATGCGCAGCTCGGGATCGCCGAGCAGCAGGAGCTCCAGCTCGCTCAGCCGGCCGAAGCCGTCGGATTGCGACACGCCGACGAACGGCAGTTTCTGCCGGGCTTGCGCCTCGCCCACGGCCGTCACGCTGTCCTGGAACAGCACGCGGAAGTACTCCCGCTGGAACCCCCGGCTGAACTTCGGATAATCGAGCCGCGTCGAGCCGATGTTCGTGACCGCACCGCCCGCCGGGGCGCGGAGGAGCGCCTCGCCGATCGAGGCGAAATCGATCGCGTTCGAGGTGCAATCGATGGCGTAGAAGTTCATCAGCCGGTCGCCGTTGGTGAGCGCGTGCATGTCGGGGTTGCTCAGGTTGTCGTCGCCGCACGACATCACCTCCCGGTACCCGTGCCCGACGTGCGTCACGAGGTTGTATCCGACCTGGAGGGAGTCGAACACCGCCGCGCGCGTCTCGTGCACCGACCCGGGCCGCCAGCTCGGGTTCGAGTCGTTCTGGTACATGCGGGCCACGTGCATGTTCGGAACGCCGTCGAGGATCGGCATCTCGTCCGACTCCACGATCTGGGCGCCATCGAGCTGCACCAGCTGGCCGGGGCTCCAGGGCTCAGGCGTGATCACCTGGGCAAAGAAGAGGGCGTTTTCCATGTAGTCGGCAACCGGGGTCCGCTCGTACTTGAGCGTCTTCCGCACGAACAACTCGGCATCGGCCGGCGTCACGACCGGTGCGCGCCCGACCCAGACCTCGGGCAGCAGGTCCGCGTCGTCTCCCGCGTCGCCGGGGCCCGCGGACGCTTCCGCGAACAAGCTGTCGCCATCGGCGTTCCAATTGCCATCGAGACACGAGTAGTAGAGGTCGGTCGGGACGAACTCGTCGTCCAGGAACGACACGTGCGCGATGCGCGGCGGAATGAGCTCGGTGTCGCCGCCGAGCAGCACCCAGCGCGTGCCCCAGCGGCTGTACGCATCGCGGATGAACAGCCGGACGCGCTCGGGGTCGTCGACCGCCGCCGGGTACTGTTCGCGAATGAAGCTCAGCGTGCGCACCGCGGCGGGCACCCCGCTCGCGGTCTTCCAGTCCGCGAGCGGCTGGAACGCGGGCACCAGCGCATCGCTCGTGATGATGAGATAGGCGACCGGGCTCCCGAGCAGTGACGGCACCTGGGTGGGGCGAAACGGCGTTGCCGCGTCGGGGCGGGGAAGGGGGACGGCTCGCGGCGCGTCGGCCGGCGTCCCGACCGCCTCGGCGGCGTGCGTCCGGCCCTGTGATCGCTCGGCGCTTGCCGGGGGTGGGCCGCCCGCGTCCTCCCAGTCCGGCACCACGCGCTCGCGCGGGAGAGGAGCGCTGGTGGATGGCTCGAGGTCGAGCCTCACCCGCAACTCCATCGCGTGCCGCGCGTGCCCCGCGGGCAGCCCGCAGCCATCGGGAAGCTCGAGCCACGCCAGGTGTCGACCGCGCTGGAAGCCCTGATAGCCGATGCGGACCGTGATCCCGGCGGGGGCGCGCGCACCGTCCTCCGCGCACTCGAGCGAGACGACCTCGACCCGCGTGATGCGTTGGCCATCCGGAAGGTCGAGCGGTCCGGCGGCGGGCAGGCGGTCCGGGTCGACCTGGAGCGTCCGGGTCACGGTGACGACCGCGCGGGCCGGGCTCACGAGCGCCAGAAGCAGAAGGGCCGCTAAGCCGGGGAGCCGAATCACGCGCAAGAGCATGACTCAAGGCTAGGAGCGTGTCGGGGTCGGGTCAACGGCTCTCGTGCCCGCGCCGGCAGACGCTGGGCCTCTCCCCGGCGGTGCTGACCGCCGCCAGGCAGTAGGTTCCCTGCCGCCGGGCCGACCTTCGCGCGACGGGCCCGGTCGAGCTTCATCCCGAAGGGAGGACGAATCGTGCCGCGTAAGACCATCCAGCCAGACGGCCTGTTCGATAGCCGGAAATACGGCTTCTCGCAGATCGCAGTCGGTGAAGGCAGCCGCGTCGTCACGATCTCGGGGCAGGTCGGGTGGGACAAGGACGAGCGCGTCGTCGGCGCGGACCTGAAGCAGCAGACCATGCTGGCGCTGCAGAATCTGAAATACGCCATGGAGGCAGCGGGGGGCTCCCTGGACGATGTCCTCCTGCTGCACATCTACATCGTGGAATCGGTGATGACGAAGGACACGGCCGTCCGCGATTGCCTGCAAACCGTCTTTCCCGACGCGCCGCCTGCCACGAGCTGGATCGGCGTGTCGCGTCTCTCCGCCCCGGATTTTCTTGTGGAGATTGAAGCGATCGGCGTCCTGCCCTGAACCGGGCCGTCGGCGATCGGGTCGGTGGAGCCCCGCGAAACCGGGTCGCGCCGCACTCCCGTGACGGCGCTCAGATGTCCGCGGCCTCGTACTTCCGCACCCACCCCGCGTAAAGGAAGATGCCGATCGCCGATGCGATGCCGACGGCGACGAACGGATACCAGAGCTTGTAGGGATGGTAGGCGCTCCAGAGCAGCCGGGTGGCGGCGCTCGCGTCGAGGTGGTTCACGCGCTGCAGCGCCTCCATCGCGGTCGTCCGATCCACGCCCGCCGGCACGCCGCCATGATCGCCGAGGTACTTGAGCGCCAGGCCGGCTTTCTCCCCGATGCGCCCGTAGAGGTCGCCGGCGAGGAACGAGCCGTACGCCCAGCCGATCGCCGTCGGCATGTTCGCGTATCCCATATAGAGACCTTTCTTGCCCTCCGGAGCGATGATGCCGAGATAATCGTTCATCTTGGGGCTCGACAGCATCTCGCCCACCGCGAAGAGCGCGATGCCGAGCAGGCAGGAAACACCCGACATGGTGAAGCCCGCGGCGAGCAGGCCCAGGGACGCGACCGCGATGCCGATGAAGATCGAGTGCACGCGCCGCATTCGTGCCACGAGGTGCGAGACCCAGACGACGCACAGAACGATCATGAACGCGTCCAGGTTGATCATCCATTCCTGCGCCACCATCGGGCCGCGCGGGGTCTGGGTCGTGAACATCGCCGGCAGGTGCATCGCCCTCACGATGCTCGAGGAATCCACCCAGTCCACGATGAAGTTGGGCAGCAGGTCGAAGAGCTGCATGAACATCAGCCAGAAGCCGGACATGATGAGGATGAACGTGATCAGGCGCGGGTTGAAGAGATTCGTGAACGTGAGTAGGGCGGTCTGCAGCACACCGCCCGACTTGTTCCCCCCGGCGTCCACGCTCGGGTAGGTGAGCAGCATCAGGAAGTTCAACGAGACGATCACCGCGCACCCGTAGAAGACCGTCGGCCACGAGAAGCCGTACAGAAAGTGCGCCAGGGGCGGCCCCAGGAACCCGCCGACGTTCACGAGCATGTAGAAGACGCCCCAGCCGACCGAGGAATTGCTCTTGTCCATCGTCCGCTGCAGCGAGCCCCACACCCCGGGCTTGAAAATCGCCGTGCCGAACGCCAGGACGAGGCACCCGATCGTGAACGGCCAGAAGCCGCGCTGGGTGGCCATCAGCAGGTATCCGGCGATCTTGATGGCAATCGAGACGGCGATCGTCTTCTTGTAACCGTAGCGGTCCGCGAACCCGCCCGAGAAGATCGGCACGCCCGTCTGGACGAGCGCCCACAGCGTGAAGATGAAGCCCTTTTGCGACTGCGTGAAGTGCAAGCCGTGGATCTCGTCGGCCTGCGCGATGTAGATGGGGATCACGACACGCACGCCGAAGTAGGCCAGGCGCTCGAACATCTCCATCATGTTGAGCATCCAGAACGCGCGGGAAAGGTGCGAGAGTTGCGCGAACATCCCGGTTCTTGGCGGGCTGGCGGCCTGCGGCATCGAGCTCATGCGGCCTCCGGAAGGAGTGTTGCTTGGGGGAGAGCACGGCAATCTCGAGTCTCAGCGTAGCCGCTCGCTCCAACCGATGAAAGCATCGCCGGTGCGCCGCCCACCTGTCCGACCGGTATCCGCCGCCACGCAGCACGACCCGACACGGGCGAAGGCCGGCGGATGACCTGGTGTGCGCCTCGTCTCCCCACTAGCCCGGACTATTCATGAGCCCGCGGCCTGCGAACGCGATCTGGCGGCCATCCGCTGCGTTGCAGGCTCGGGGCGCTCCTCGACGTGTCTTCAGACACGTCTGCGGTGCGGCCCGACCCTGCGCCTTGCGGCTGGCCGCCATCTCGCATTCTCGGCTCGCGCTTCATGAATAGTCAGGGCTAGATTCACGCGTCATGCAGACCTCGACCGATCCGGCTCCGATACCTTATGAGTGGCTCTGGGGTTGGGACCCGACGCCCGGCATCGTCTCCGTGTGGGCGGAGCCGTCCGGTCTCGCGGTCATTTGGCGGCGGCTACCGGGCTCGGGGGCGCTGATCCGCGAAGAGGCCCGGTTTCGGCCGTGGCTCGTGCTCGATCGGCTCGACGATCTCGCGCATCTCGGCACGGGCCTCGCGCCCGACGGCACTCCCCACGCACTCGTGACGTACCGAGAACTCGCCGGGCCGGGCCAGCTGCGGTTCCTCGTGAGCGCCGACGACGGGCGGACCCTGTCGCGAGCGGTGTTGACGGGTGCGTCGCGCCGCATGGGACACGCCCTCCGTCACGTGCGCGACCTCGGCAAGACCGCGGTGCTGTCGCTGCCGCCCGAGGAGCAGTACCTGGTCATGACGGGGCGGTCGTATTTCCGCGACCTCGCCTTCGATCAACTTCGTCGATTGCAGTTCGACCTCGAGACGACCGGCCTGGACCCCGCGCGGAGCCGGATCTTCATGATCGCCGTGCGACATCCCTCCGGGGCCGAGGAGGTGCTCGAGGCCGCGGGCGAAGATGACGCCGCGGAGGCGGGACTCATCCGGCGGTTGGTGGCGACGGTGACCGAATCGGACCCCGACGTGATCGAGAATCACAACCTCCACGGCTTCGACCTGCCGTTCCTGGAGCGGCGTGCCCGGGCGCTGGGCGTGCAGCTCGGTCTCGGCCGGATTCCGTCCCTGGGTGTCCGGGCGAGGGCCGCGCGCCGAGACCAGCTCCGTTACGTGCTCCCGGGACGCGAGTGTATCGATACGCTCGACGCGGTCCGCCGCTACGATTTTGCGGTTCGCGAACTGCCCGGGCACGGGTTGAAGGCGGTGGCGCGGCATTTCGGGATCGCGGCGTCGGACCGTGAGCTGATCCCCGGCGAGCAGGTCCACGCGACCTACCGGACCAATCCCGAGCGGGTCCTCCGCTACGCCACGGCCGACGTCACCGAGGTCGCGGCTCTCGCCCGACTGCTCGGCGGTGCGGCATTCGCGCTCGCCCAGCTGGCGCCGCGCCGATACGAACGGTTGGCGGACGCCGGTGCCGCGACCGGTGTGATCGACCCGCTCCTGGTTCGAACCTATCTGCGAGCCGGGCACGCGCTGCCGGCGCACGAGGCCGGCGATGGGACGAGCCACAGTGGCGCGGCCCTGCACCTCTTCGCGACCGGGGTGGCGGAGCGCGTGGTGAAGGCCGACGTCGCGAGCCTCTACCCATCCTTGATGCGAACGCATCGGATCGGGCCGAGCCGTGACCGGCTCGGTGCGCTGCTGGCGCTGGTGGACGGCCTCGTCGAACGGCGCCTCGCGGCGAAGGCGGCGGCCAGGTCGGCTCCCGCGGGCTCGGCGGAGCGGTTCGCGCACGAGGCGATGTCGGCGGCGATGAAACTGGTGGTGAACACGGCCTACGGTTACCTGGCGGCGGGCGGGCTCACTCGATTCGCGGACGTCCACGCCGCGAACGAGGTGACCCGCCACGGACGCGAGACCCTCGATCTCATGTGCCGCGAGCTCCAGGCCCGGGGCGTGATCCGGCTCGAGGCGGATACCGATGGGGTCTATTTCGCGGTGCCACCGGGGTGGACCGAGGCGGAAGAGAGGCGCGTGGTGGCGGAGGTCGGCGCGCTCCTGCCGCCGCTGGTTCAACTCGAGTTCGAGGGGCGTTACGCCGCCATGCTGTCGCACGAGCCCAAGAACTACGCGCTTCTCGGCTACGACGGCCGGCTGGTGCTTCGCGGGGTGGCGTTTCGATCGAGCCGGGCCGAGCCCTTCGGTGAGGCATTCCTCCGGCGGGCCGTGTCACGTTTGCTGACCGGCGACATCACCGGGGTACGGCAGGCGTACGTCGACACCGTGGCCGCGCTCAGGCGGCGGGAATACTCGACCTTCGAGGTGTCGTCGCGGGTGCGATTGACCAAGACGCCGGCGCAGTATCGGGCTTCGCGTGCAGGTCGACGCGAACACCCCTACGAGGCCCTGCTGGCCGCCGGGCGACGCGACTGGCGACGGGGCGAGCGCGTCCGGGTGTTCCGGGCTCGCGATGGTTCGGCCGGGCTCGTGACCGAGCGCGCGGAGAATGTCGATCACCAGGCCGACAAGCGCGACTACGACGTCGAACACTACCTGCGTGTGCTCAAGGACAACTACGCCTCGAGACTGGCCCGGGCGTTCGAGCCGGCGGATTTCGCGGCAATGTTCGCGGACCCGAACCAGGCCTCGCTGTTCCCTCCGGCGTACGGCGAGATCCGGCCGGTGCTCCGATGACCCGTGTCGCGGGGGAGCCTGGCGCGGGCCAACCCTGGGCGGAAACCACCTGTCCAACCTGTCGAGGCTGACCGTGCTTCCGCTGTCGCCCTCGGGCGCGAGGCATGGTTCACTCTCGGCCGCGAGTTCCCCAGGCGCTTCACGCAGAGGGTCGAGACGCCCATAGCGGGTCGAAGGAGGCAGACGATGCGCACGCTCGTCTTGATCGTGTTTCTTCTCGCCGGTTCCGCGAGCAGCCTCGCCGCGCAGCCATCGCGCCACACGAGGGCCCAGGAGATCGCGGCGTCGTTCAACAAGTACAAAAACGTCGTCAAGGAGAAACGCGGCTCCCGAAAGCACGTCTACAAGGACGTCCGATCGGAGCCTGACCTCAAGGCGAACCTCCGCGACTACTCGGGCACGTATGAGGTCCCGGACCTGGGTCTCGGGATCGTCATTCGAGTCGACCGCGATGGCGGCACCCAGGGGGAGGGGTATGAGACGGGTCAACCGTCACCCACGTTCACCCTCGAGAACGCGACAGTCCGCGACGGAGTGCTTTCCGCGACCAGGAGACTTCGCGACGGAACCGCGGAAAAGCTCGAGGGCGTGTTCATGACCCGCACGGAGCGCAAGAGCCCGACCGACGGCGGCATCACGACCTCCGGATTGGGAGTCGTCCTCGGATCACCCGTCGAACGAGATGGCATTACCTACGAGAGGCTCTTCTATCAGTCGAAACGGTGATGTCGGGAGGCGCCCGATGTGGGGCGACTCCGCTCGTGCGAGCACGAGTTGCCGGACGCACGGGCTCGCCCTCGAGCCTGTCGCCGGGCACTTCAGTGGACGGACGCGGCGGGAAAGGGGTCATGCCGTTTCACTTGGTCGTTGACCAGGCAAATGGGACGCGCCTAGGCTCTCCGGGCGGCTGGAGCCGCATCACCCGAGATGGTCGGGCTCGGCGACGATCCGAGGACGACGATGTGGAGCACCCCATGACGATCTGGATCCGTCCACGCGTCGCGCTCGTGTTCACGATGTTCCTGGTCGCCGCGCTCGGCGTGGCGATCCGTCCCGCCGCCGCGCAACTCGTCCCCGGCCCGGCAGAGGGCTACCTCATCATCACGACGAGCGCGCTCGCGAGCGAGTTCCAACTGTTCGCGGAGTGGAAGCGCCGGCTCGGGCTGCCGACCACGGTGAAGACCATCGAGGCGCTCCGGTCGGAGTATCCGGCCGCGGCAGACGACGCCGAGCGCATGCGCCTCTGGATCAGGGACCAGTACACCGGCCCTGGCGCGCGCTGGGTGCTGCTCGGCGGAACGGCCGCGCTCGTTCCCACGCGTTACGCGACCACACAGTTCTTCGGCGGCGCGCTCATCCCCACCGATCTCTATTTCAGTTGCCTCGATGGCTCGTGGAACGCGGACGGCGATGCGCTCTGGGGAGAAGGCTACGCGAGCGCGAGCGATCCCGGTGACGATGCCGACCTCCTCCCCGAGGTCTGGGTCGGCCGCGCGCCGGTGACTAACGCGGCGGAAGTACGTGCGTTCGTCGTGCGCAGCATCCAGGCCTCGCTCGAGCCGGCCCACCCCCGGCCGCCGCGCGCCTTGCTCGCCGCGGAGGTGCTGTTTCCCCAGGTGTGGTCGCAGGGGGACCCGGTGTCGCTCGACGGGGCGCAGCTCGCCGAGGAGTTGCTGCCGCGGCTGAACGCCGGCGGGTTCGCGACGCGCCGTCTTTACGAGAACTTCAGCGATCCGCAGTGGACCGCCGGGAGCGAGCCGCTCGGCCGGCAGGCGTTCCTCGACGCGTTCGACGCGGGCAATGATCTCGTGCTCGTGTTCGACTCCGAGACGCAGACCGAGCTAGGCATGGGCGGATCCGACGTCGTGAGCGTGTCCGACATCGAGGCACTCACGAACACGCTTCCGCTCTCGCACGTGTACTTGTGGGGCGGCCTGGGGCCGTGCGGGCCCGATTCGCCCATCGGCCCCGCGTTCTTCCATTCACCGGGTGGCTCGCCCAGCGGCGCGGCCACCGTGGTGGGGCTCACGCAGTTCGCGTTCCCGACTGCATTGCGTGCGTACGCCGACGAGTACTTCCGACTGCTCATCGACGACGACGTGAGAGCTTTGGGCGAGACGCTGGGCCGCTCGCGGCTTCCGTTCGTCCAATTCTCGGTGTACGACGGCGTGAACCGCTGGACGCAGATGGCGCTCACGATGTTCGGCGACCCGCAGCTGAGCCTGCCGCGGCGCGCCGCGCACGACTTGGCGCTCGCCGCGCCCGCGACCGTCGACGTTGGGGTGGGCGGAGTTCCGGTCCACGTCACCGAGGACGGCGTCGCCAAGCCGGGCGTCGTCGTGACCGCGTACCGTGCGGCCGAGGGGATCGCGACGGCGACGACCGACGCGCAGGGCGACGCGCTCGTGCCGTTCTCCGCGAGCGCATCGGGAGAGATCTCGCTCACGGCTCGCCAACCCGGCTCGCCCGTCGAAGTCGACAGCGTCGACGCGGTCACCCCGACCGGGGTGCCGGCGCCCCCCGGCGTCACCCGATTCGCGTTTGCGCTGCCCCGGCCCAATCCCAGCTCGGGAGACGTCCTCTTCCGCTGGAGCGTGCCCGCCGACCTGGCGGACGCCCGCTCGAGGCTCGTGCTCCACGATCTCGCCGGGCGCATCGTTCGCACCTGGGACGCGGGGGCGGGAGCCGCGTCCGCTCGCAGCATGACATGGGACGGCCGCGATGCGATGGGCGGCAGCTCGCCCCCCGGGCTCTACGTCGCGCGGCTCGTCGTGGGCGATCGAGTGCTCACTCGGCTCGTGGTCCGGACGCGCTGAGCGCGGTCGGCCTGGGCGCGGAGGGCGCGGCACGCATCGGTGACGTGCATCCGCTAGTCTCGGCAAGTGCCACTGAACTCGCAGGGCAGCGTTGGGAACACGCAGGGAGGCAAGCCCCTTGGCTGATGGTCCGTCACCCACCGATACGTTGCCACTCTCGTCGCACCCCGCGGGCACTCTTCTCCCGTGCGACTCCGAGCTCGTGGGGGTGCTGGTCACGCGCAATGGCCGCCACCTGGTCGCCATCCGCCCGATCGCCCTGGGCACGCACCTCTTCACGATCGAAGGCCGCGAGATACCGGCACCCACGCGGTATTCGGTGCAAGTGGGGCCCTCGCTCCACCTCGACCAGGACTGCGCCCGCGATGAGATCGACCTCGTGAGGCGCTACTTCTGGCGGTATCTGGATCATGCCTGCGAGCCCACGACCGTCATCCGGGACCGGCGGGTGATAGCCATTCGCGAGATCGCCGAGGGTGACTGCGTGTCGTTCGATTACAACACCACCGAGTACGACATGGCCGAGCCGTTCCAATGCCACTGCGGGAGCGACCAGTGTGTGGGCCTGGTTCGCGGCGCCCGGCATCTGACGCCCGCGCAGCGTGCCCGGGTGGCGCAGTGGCTGCCGGAGTACCTGCGCTCAAGCCCGCCGGCTACCTGACGCGCAGGTTCGCGAAATAACCGTCGGTGAACGTGTGGGACCACAGCGCGATCGCGCCGTGGGTGTCGCCCAGCTTGAGATCGTTCACGATCAGCGCGGGCTGTTCCGCGTGGTTCACGTAAAGACGCGCCCTCGTTCCCGAGACCTCGACCCGGAGGTGCGTCCACGCGCCGGTCTCCATGTCGGCGTAGGCCTCGTACGTCTCCGGCGACTCGGCCCGCAGGCGGCGAAACGAGAACATCGGGGCCGAGGTGTACTGCACGGAATGGTTTCTCCGCTGCTGGTCGTCGCAGCGCGAATTGGTCGGACGGATGTAGAGGCACTCGAACGAATCCGGGTGGGATTGAACGTGAAACGCCACGCCGATGAACCCCCGCGCGTTCGGCACCTGGGGGATCGGCGCCCCGGCGACATCGAGCTCGATGGTGCCGTCCTTGAAATCGCTGCCGGGGACGATCGCCAGCATCGAGTCGTCATCGGCTTCGTGCCCGAGGCGCGACTGCAAGTGGACCGCGCGCTGACCCCGGTAGACCACAGTCTCGGCCCGGGCCCCCACGAGCGTGAGATCCCCGATGGGGTCGAGCCGGAGCGTGCGGCCCCTGTCTTTCGCACCCGCGGGAGCGATCGCGGCGACCAACAACATGACCACGAGCAAGACTCTCATGCGCGAATCATGGACACGCGACCGGAATCCGGATATTCGGTCGGGACGAGCGCGAGCGCGGCCCGCCCAGTGCGAAGTTCTGACTTCCGAGCGCGGGCGGGCGGGGGCACCTTCTCTTCTGCCAGGGGAGGAGCCCCACGCCAGGCATGCGACAGGGGGCGGCGCAATTCCGCTCACCCATCAGCCCCAGCCTCGCGTAAACTCATGCAGCCCTTTTCGCAGGAGGTCCTCATGCTGATGCCCTCGCGGCTACGCTTCGTTCTGATCGGCCTGCTTGCGCTCGCGCTCGCTTCCCCTTCTCGTGCGGCACGCTGGGTCGAGCTGTCGCCCGCCGACACGACGCGGCCGATCTCGCGTGCGGCCCACAGCGTGGTGCTCGATGCGCCTGGGCGCCGGCTCGTCGCCTGGGGCGGTCGCCTCCCCGCCGACGAGGTGTGGGCGCTTCCACTGGATGGCCCCGCGATCTGGGCGCGGCTGCGGGTGGACGGCCTGCCGCCCGCCGCGCGCTCCATCGCCTCGACCATCTTCGATCCCGTTCGCCGCCGAATGGTGGTCTTTGGCGGTGGCACGGGAGAGGGCGCGTTCCCGACCTCGAACGAGGTCTGGGCGCTCTCGCTCGATGGGACGCCTCGCTGGCGGCAGCTCGCCCCGGCCGGGACGCCACCCGACCTGCGCGAGCTGCACTGCGCCATCTACGATCCGGTGCGCGACCGCATGCTCGTGTTCGGTGGCTTCTCCACGGTGACGCCGCCGTACGGCACGTACGAGAACTCGGTCTGGGAGCTGACGCTCGGCGACCCGCCCACGTGGCGCCACCTCTTGCCCACCGGGGTGCCGCCCTCGAGCCGCGTCGGCGCCAGCATGGTCTATGACGCGGCCCATGACCGCGCGATCGTGTTCGGCGGTAACAACCCCACCGACCCGGGCGCCATGACGTACCACGACGACGTCTTCGAGCTTAGACTCGCCGAGCCGCCGGCCTGGAGGCCGATGACCACCACCGGTACGCCGCCATCACCCCGGTACGAGCAGGCGATGGCCATGGACGATGCGCGTGGCCGGATGCTCGTGTTCGGCGGCCGTGGCTACAACGTCATCCCGCTGGCCGACACGTGGGCGCTCGACCTGAACGTCTACCCGCCGGCGTGGCGGCAAGCGGGGCCCGACGCCTCGTTCCCTCGCTACCACTCGGTCGCGATTCTGGATCCCGCGACGGACCGCCTGATCGTGGACGGAGGCTTCGTCGGTCAAGGCGGTGGCTACTACGTCGACCAGACGATCGCGCTCTCGCTCACGGGTCAAACCGCGTGGCAGGTGCTGGATCCCGGGATTCCGCCCTCCGCGCCTGCGCGGCGCGCGTCCCCCGTACCGCTCCTGGACCCGTTCGGGCGCCAGCTCATCGTCGAGGGTGGCTATGACAACAGCACATTCGGCGCTTACGTCGGGTACGCCCAGTACGATTTCCCGAAGGACATCTGGACCTGGCCCCTGGATTCGCCTTCGCCGCGGTGGACCCGGGTATCTGCGACGCAACCGCTGCCGTTCCTCGGCCCGGGGCGCGCCGTGCTCGATCCCGTTCGGCGCCAGCAGGTGCGCTTCTTCCAGGACGCGCTGGCTCCGAACCGCATGTCCAGCGTGGGGGTGCTGCCGCTGGACGGCTCGGCCGGCTGGACGCCCGTGATCGTGTCGGGCGTCGAGCCGCCCACCCGTCTGGATTTCTCGACCGCCTACGATCCCGTTCGCGATCGCATCCTGCTCGCGGGCGGATACACGACCAGCTCGCGTTCCTACACACGAACCCCGCGGCGCGATGTTTGGTCGCTCTCGCTCGCGGGCACGCCCGCGTGGACGATGCTGCGCGACGACGTCCCCGGCGGGCCGGTGCTGCTGCCGGAGGCGCTGTTCTTCGATCCTGCGGCCGACCAATTCCTGGGCGTCGGCTATGCTGAGCAGGGCAAGACCGGGACCTGGTCGCTCGCGGCCGATGGTGCTTCGCCCTGGCAGTTCGTGGCGCCGCTCGGGCCGGCGTACGGGACGGTGAGCTTCGACCCCGCCGTGCGCGAGCTCGTGTCGATCGACCTCGAGGACGGCGACGCGCTGCACCACGTCCTCTCGGACACCGCCGGCTGGGTCCCTCTAGAGGTGGCTGGCGAGCCGCCACCCGGGCGGTACTACAGCCGCGTCGAGTTCGATCCATTCCATCGCCGCGTGCTCGTCTTCGGAGGGGAGGCGAGGACGGTGTCCGGGCCGCTCGGGGACCTGTGGGCGCTCGAGCTGGATCGCGCATCGCCGACGGTGAGCGTGCCGGGGCCCGATCTCGTCAGGATCAACTGGCACACCAATCTCGCGGCCGGTGCGCGGGTGAGCGCGGAGCGCCGCGACGCCGCACAGGATTGGCGCGCGTTGACGCCTCTCGCAATCGACGCGAACGGGTACGTCCGTCTCGAGGACGCCGACGTCCGGCCCGGCCTTGCGCTCGATTACCGCCTGCGTTTCAACGGTACCGTCCTGCCGGGGAGCGAGCAGCACCTCACGGTGGCACCCCGCCCGGCGCTGGCCCTGGCAGGTGCGCGTCCGAATCCTGCCGTCGGCACGGCCTCGCTCGTGTTCACGCTCACCGGGCCATTCCCCGCGAAGCTCGAGCTGTTCGACGTCTCGGGTCGGAGCGTGGCCTCGCGGGGCGTGGGCGGGATGGGGGCCGGCGAGCACGTGCTCGCGCTCGAGCAGCGGTTAGCGCCCGGTCTCTACGTCGCCGTGCTGACGCAATCCGGCGAACGCCTGATACGAAGGTTCGTCGTCACGCGATGAGAGGGTGGGCGCCACGCCAAGCGTCGTTCGTCTTGCCTGGTCCGGTGAAGCCGCGCCCTGCTCGCGTCACGCAGGCGGGGACTGGTCCCCTCTCGCGTAGAGTTCCACCACCCAGGTCGCGTTGCCGCTGCGTGCGACGCGTCGCAGGGAGGCGCGCTCGAGCACGGCCGCGATGCGTGCGGGCGGGTGGACGAAGCTCCGGAACGCGTTGCGCGTGATCCGCCGCCACAGGTTCTCGAGCGCGATCGCCCAGCGCACGTACCAGCGGTCCCGTGGGTAGCTCAGCGCGAGCAGCCGCCGCGTGCAGCCCGCAGCGCGCACGAGCAGCGACTCGAAATCGGGATAGCAGCACACCACGCGATCGAGCGTGACCACGTCGGCCGGCTCGGGAGGGGTCACGAGCGCGGCGAAGTCCCCGGCGAGAAGGACGGCGCGCTCCGCCCAGCCGCGCTCCCCGAACTGGCGCCTGGCCACCGCCAGGTAGGCGGGTGAGGCGTCCACCTCGACGACCCCGCCGAACCCCGCGGCCAGTAGCTCGAGCCCGAGCACGCCGATCCCGCCGCCCACGTCGAGCAGGTGCGCCCCCTCGAGCGGCCGGCGGCGCAACTCCTCGAGGATCAACCGCGTCGTCGGCTTCGGCCCCTTCTTGCGGTAGCTCCGGAGATCCGATTCCGCCACCTTGGGGCCGAAGAGCTCACCCGTCGCGGCACAGTGGGCGCAGCAGTCCACGTGATCTCCCTCCTTGCTTTACTGCGTGCACGCGAGCGGTCGGTCGAGCGCGATTCCGGCGCGCGACCTGGCGACGGACGATCGCTACGATCGGCGCTGCGCTCGCGCCTCGTCCTCGGCGGTGGGGCCTCGTGTCGTGCGGTCGATCTGCCGGATGGCACCCATGTGGTAGGCGAAGTGCACGACGCTGCCCGCGAGCCACCCGGCCTCGACGTCGCTCACCTCTCGCGGGGTGCGGAGGACGACCGCCCAGGCGTGCGCTTCGCGACGGAGCTCGTCGAGCAGCTTCCGCCACTCCGAGTCCGACACGACGTTCTTCCGCCAACTCGCCGTCCAGTCCATGTCCGGCCAGGGCGGCGGCGAGCCGCTCGCCCACCGGTTGAGCAGCGATAGCCCATAGCGGAGGTGATCGACGTGCGCCGCGATCGACGAGCCGTCATGCGCGGCGGAGGCCGCAGCGGCAGGCAGCCGCTCGAGCGCCGCGAGCAGCCCTCCGTCGCCCTGGTTGAGCACGTAGGTGCGCCCGCTCGAGTCCGACGAGCCGTCGGCGAGCTCGCTCCAGAGGGTCAGCAGGAGAGGGGCGAAGGGTCCAGTATCCATGGCAAAGTCAGAGAGCGAAAGGGTGCCGGCGAACTCGACGCGCGAGAACCGCCGAGCGGATTGCGCCCGACCCGCGGCGCGCTCAAGGGAAGTTCATCCGCGAATCTAACGTGTCGCCGGCTGGACCCGCAACCGGCCCACGTGCAGGATTGGAGCGAGGATGCGGCCCCACGTGATCCCCACGAGGTCGCGGAAGCAGGCCGCGGCATGAATGTCCCAGCGCGGAGTCCGGGAGGCCGGGAGTGAACGCACCGAATCGGCTCATGGAGACGCTCGAGTCGCTCGAGGGGCGCGCGCGCGAGCTCGACACCACGCCGCAGGCGCTGTCCGCCTGGCTCGAGCAACTGGCGCGATTCTCGGCGGAGTTCCTGGCAGCGAATGCGGATGGACCCGCGTTCCACGGCCAGGGCGCGGGACCCCCTCCGCGCACGCCGCTGCCGGCGGCCCCGGAGCCATTCGAAGCGGTGCTCGAGGAGTACCGCCAGTCGGTCATGACCCGCAGCCTCGTGGCGACCTCCGGAAGGTTTTTCGGGTATGTGCCCGGGGGCGGGCTGCCGAGTGCCGCGATCGGGGACTTCCTGGCCGCCCTCACGAACCCGTACGCGAGCGTCTACGGCGCGTCGCCCGGGGCCGCCCAGATCGAGAACAGTGCGATTCAGTGGCTGATCGAGTTGATCGGATACCCCGCGGGTGCCTGGGGGACGCTTCAGAGCGGTGGCTCGCTGGCGACGCTGACGGCGGTCGTCGCGGCCCGCGAGGCGCGCCCCGCGGCGGAGCGCGCGCGCGGGGTGGTCTACCTCACCGACGAATGCCACATCGCCATCCGCAAGGCGCTCCACATCGCGGGGGTTGGCGAGCTGCCCGTGCGCACACTGCCGGTCGACGGCCAATTGCGAATGTCGGTGCCCGACCTGGCGCGTCAGATCGAAGAGGATCGACGCCTCGGCCTCTTGCCATGGATCGTCTTCGCGAGCGCGGGAACGGTGAACACCGGCGCCGTCGACCCGCTGGACGAGATCGCGGCGGTCGCTGCCCGGAGCGGCCTCTGGTTTCACGTTGACGCGGCCTACGGCGGGTTCTTCATCCTGACCGACCGCGCGCGTGGGCCGCTCGCGGGCATGGCCCGTGCCGACTCGGTCGTGCTGGACCCGCACAAGGGGCTCTTCCTGCCCTACGGCTGCGGCGCGGTCCTTGTGCGCGACGGCGAGGCGCTCCGCAAAGGCTTCTCCTTCACGTCCAGCTACCTGAGCGACGTGCACCACGACACGGACTCCTCTCCGGCGGACTACTCGCCCGAGCTGACCCGACACTTCCGCGGGCTCCGGCTGTGGATGAGCCTCAAGCTCCACGGGATCGAGCGCTTTCGGGCGGCGCTGGAGGAGAAGCTGATCCTGGCGCAGCTGGCCTACGAGCGACTGGCCGCCATGCCCGGGCTCGAGACGGTCCCCGCACCCCAGCTCTCCTGCGTTGCGTTCCGCGTTCGCGGCCCTGGAGATCAGGCCACCGATCGACTGCTCGCCCACCTGCTCCAGCGCGGCCGCGTGCAGTTGAGCTCCACGCGGCTCTGGGGAAGGCTCCATCTGCGGCTCTGCGTCCTGTGCTTCCGGTCACACCGGAGCGATCTCGAGGAGGCGTTGGCGGAGATCGAGGCCGCGCTGCCGGCGGACGTCTGAGGTCCGCCACGGGCAACGCGGGAAGGGGAGAGGAGTTCGACATGCGGGACCTGCGATCGTTCGCCTGCTTCGCTCGCCGGGCGGCAAGGTGATGGCGGCCCGCCGCCGGGTGCCGACCGCGCAAGCGGAGGGGGAGACGTCGCCGTCCGTCGCGCCCGACACTCAGAAGCCGGACCTGAGCGCGCGCGGCACGTGGCTCGCGGCCTGGCCCGGGCTCCTCCTTGCCTCGGCGGTGTTGCTGCCGTTTCTCGGCAAGGCGCACGCGATCGACGACGTCACGTTCCTGTCGCAGGCGAAGCACGTGCTGCATGACCCGTGGCATCCGACCGCGTTCGAGATGGTGGCGGACGGCCACCGCCTGCGACTCTCCTCGGCGCTCGCCACAGGGCCGGTCATGGCCTGGCTGCTCGTGCCGTGTGTGCTGCTCGGGGGCGCGGAGTGGGTGGCCCACCTGCTGCAATGGCTGCTCGTGTGCGTCGTCATTTTCTGCACGGTGCGGATCGGCATCCGCATCGGCCTCGGGCCCGGCCCGGCACGCCTCGCGGGCCTCCTCGTTGCGAGCTACCCGGCGATGATCGGTATGGCCACCACGAGCATGAGCGACGTGCCGGCCGCGGCGTTCGCGGCGCTGGCGATGGAACGCTTCCTCGCCTGGCACGAGGAGCGGCGACCCCTGCAGGGGGCGGCGGCGGCCATGGCGTTCGCGTGCGCCGGGCTCGCGCGCTCGCACGCGCTGGTCCTGCCGCTGGTCGCGCTCGCGCTCCTCGGAGGACCCGCGGACCGGCGTCGCCGCTGGACCGACGCGCTTCCGCTCGCCGTGTCCTGGATCGTCGCCTACCTGGTGATGCTGCTCACCGCCGACCCCGCGGCGGCGCACGGCACCATGCTCGATGCGATGCGTGGCCGTGGCCTGTCGCCCAACTGGCGCGGCAACCTGGCGGCGTTCGGCTGTCACTGGCTCGCGACCATCCCGCTCGCGATTCCCTGGCTCTGGGCCCGCGGGTGGCGGCTCGTTCGCGATGTCTGGTCGTGGCTCCTGTTCGCCGTCGCGGGCGCCTACCTGCTACGGGCTCCCGTGCCGCCGATGCCCGCCCCGCTCGCGGCGGCGACGGCGCTGGCGTTCGCGGCGCTGGTCGACGTGGTCAGGGACGCGCGGAGTCGGGGTGATCGCGTGCAGATGATGCTCGGCGCGTGGCTCCTGCCGGCGCTCACGGCTCTCCTCTACGTTCACCTGCCCTGCAAGCTCCTCCTCGTCTCGGCGCCAGCGGCCGCGCTGCTCACGGCGCGTCTGATCGATCGGGCGGACGCGCGCCTGCCGATGGCTGTGGCAGGGGCGCTGGTCGCGGCGGGCGCGACGCTCGGCGTGTTGATCGTGCTCGCGGACTCGGAGTTCACGGATGCCGGCCGCCGCGCGGCGAAACTCATCGTCCAGCCGGCCGTGCGCGCCGGCGTGCCGGTGCGATTCTACGGGGCCTGGGGCGCCCAGTGGTATGCCATGCAGGCGGGAGCCGAAGTCGCCGCCGAGTCGGATCCCGATCCCGAACCCGGTGAGATCCTCGTCGTGAGCGCCAGCACACCCGGCGCGACGCCGAGGAGTCTTGTCGGGCTCGAGGCTGTGGGCGAGATGGGCATGGCGTCCCACTTCGGCCGGGTGATCAGCGGGCCGGACGATGTGGGCTTCTACTCCAACGGCTTCGGGTACCTGCCGTGGACCTGGCGGAACGGGCCCATCGAGCGCTTCACCGTGTGGCGGGTGCGCGCGGCGACGCCCGCGCCCGGCAGGTCGCGGTGAGTTGCGCTACGGCGCCACGACGGCGTGCGGCCGGTACGGCACGTCCAGCTCCGAGAAGATGAACGAGTAGATGTCGGCGTACTCCTCGTTTCGCGCATTGAGCGGAGTGCCCACGTGGCCGGTCGTCATGCTCGTGCGGAGCAGCACGGGGCGCGTGGTCCCGCTGGCCTGGAGCCGGGCCGCGAACTTGAACGAGTTGCTTGGGGCGACGCGCGGGTCGTTGACCCCGGTGAGGAGCAACGTCGAGGGATACCTCGTGCCGTCGTGCACGTGGTGGTACGGGGAGTAGGCGAGGAGCGCCCGGAACTGGGCCGAATCGCGCACCGTGCCGTACTCGGTCGTGTTGAAGAGCCCGTTCGGGCTCAGCTCCGATCGCAGCATGTCGTAGACGCCGACCTGCGACACCACGACGCGGGGGAGGTTCGGGTGCTGCGTGAGCTCGGCGCCCATCAGCAGGCCGCCATTGCTCCCACCCATGATGGCCAGGCGATCGGTCGACGTGTAGCGCCGGTCCACGAGCGCCTGCGCGCAGGCGGCGAAGTCGTCGAACACGTTCTGCTTGGCCAGGAGCTTGCCCGCCTCGTGCCATGCGTCGCCGTACTCGCGGCCGCCGCGGATGTGCGCCACCGCGTAGATGCCGCCCTGCTCGATCCAGAGCATGCGGCGGGCCTCGAAATTGGGCTTCATGCTGATGCCGTAGCCGCCGTAGCCGTAGAGGAGGAGCGGTGCCTTGCCGTCGAGCGCCACGCCCTTCCTGACCAGGATGCTCACTGGAACACGCGTGCCATCGCGGGACGTGACGAATTCGCGCCTCACTTCCACGCCCGAGAAGTCGGCGGGGGACTTGAGCGCGAGCGCCGTCGGCGCAATCGTGTTCGCGGCCGGGTCGTACCGGAGCCAGCGCCCCGGCTCGGTGTAGCTCTCGCTCCGAACGAGGCACTGCTCGCCCTCGTAGCGCGCGAAGCCGTCGACCGAGCTCACGGGCGGAAGCGGCATCTTGCCGAGCGGCTTGCCGTCGAGCGCGAACACGCGCATCTCGTTCGGGCCGCCCTCGATGTCCTCGACGTAGAGCCGGGTGCCGGCCACGTGGATGGCGTCGATCGCGGTTTCGCTGGCGGGCACGATGGAACGGGCGTGCTCGAGCGCGGGCTCGCCGAGCGGCACGCGGAGCACCTCGCCGTTGGCGTTGGCCGCGCGCGAGAGCAGGAACAGCCCGTCGCCACCGAACTCCGCGGCCACCACCCGGTCTTTGAAGCCCGCCACTGCTTTCAGCGCGCCATCGGGGCCGCGCAGCCACCAACCGATCTCGCCGCCGTCTCCGTTTCGCACCAGGATGCACACGTAGCGCCCGTCATCCGAGCTCTCGAACGCGATCTCCGCGATCTTGGGGAGCTCGCGGCCGAGCAGGTACGTGTCGTCCGAACGCGGCGTGCCCAGCTTGTGGAACCAGGCCTGCTGGTAGAAGTCGAGATCCCCGGCGGGTCGCTCGCCGGCCGCGGGGTAGCGCGTGTAGAGGAGTCCCGAGCCGTCCGTCGTCCACGCCACGCTCCCGCCGGCGGTTCCGCCGTTCACGCGCGGCAGCACGTCGGGCTGCTCGCGCCCGGTCGCCACTTCGAAGACGTGCACGTCCCCGGACTCCGTTCCGCCCTTGGAGAGCGAGACCGCGACCTTGGATCCGTCGAGCGACGGCACGAGGAAGTCGATCGTCACGGCGCCCGTGGGGTCCATGGCGTTCGGGTTCACGATCACCCGCTCGCGGGAGAGGTCGTCGACCGACGCGAGCGCCACCAGCATCGGCTGGTTCTTCGGGGGCTGGTCCTTCAGCGCGAAGAGGGTTCCGCCCCGGTATTCGAGCGCGGTGTAATTGGGCGCGATGCTGCGCGAGAGCTCGGCCACGCGGTCGCGGATCGCGGTGCGGGAGGGAAGCTTGTCGAGCACGCCACGGGTGTAGGCGTTCTGGGCCGCCACCCACGGCTTGAGCGAGGGGTCGCGCCAGTCCTCCATCCACTGGTAGTCGTCGCGAACGGTCGTTCCGAAGTAGCGGTGCTCGACCGAACGCTTCGTGGCCGCGGGCGGCCTGGGTGGCGCGCTCGCGGCCCGAGCGGACGCGGTGACGAAGTCCGAGACGAGCGACGCCACCAGGGCGATAACAACGGCCGCGGCGGCGACTCGGGCGATACGCTGCTGGCGTTCCATGGAATCCTCCTCGTGCCGGCCTGACGGGCGCCCTGGTGCGTGGAGAGCACGAGCGTAGCACGCGTGTCCGCGCCGCGGGGACTCGGCAGGATTGAACCGCACCGGCTTTTCGGGGGCCTCCGTTCTTTGAGAGGATGGGGTCATGGCACGAACCGGCAGGGTCCCGCTCGAAGCGAGTCGATCGAGCGCGCGGGGGACTGCTCGGGGGCCGCAGCGACTCGACCGCTCCGCCCGCTCGTGGATGTTCGAAGTAGCCTGCGCCCTCGCCCTGATCCTCGGCATCACCGGCGCCCTCCGGCTCGCGTGGCTTTGTGACGATGCGTACATCTCGTTTCGTTACGCCGACAACCTGGTGCACGGGCTCGGCCTCGTCTACAACGCCGGCGAGCGTGTCGAGGGGTATTCGAACTTCCTCTGGACAATGGGCATCGCACTGGGAATGCGGCTCGGCGTGGGTCCGGAGGCGTGGACGGTGGCATGGGGCGTGGTCTTCTTTGCGGCCACCATCGCACTGCTCTGCGCACACGGCGTGCTGGCGGGGAAGGGGCGAGGTCGCGTAGCGCTCGGGCTGCCACTGGCCGGGCTCCTCGCGGCCGTTCACCGCGACTGGTACGTCTACGCGACGAGCGGGCTCGAGACCTCGTGCTTCACCTTTCTCGTCACGCTCGCCTACGTGCTGGCGGTAGCACCCGCGGCCCCCGCGTGGTCGGCGGGGTTGGCGCTCGCGCTCGCCGCACTCACCCGGCCCGACGGCATCGTGTTCGTGCCCTTCTTCATGTTGTACATGGTGCTGGCGAGGCCGCGCAGAATGCGGTCCGGCCTCGAATGTGCCGGGGCCTTTCTCACGCTCTGGCTGTTGTACGTGGCCTGGAAGATCCACTACTACGGGGACTTCTTCCCCAACACGTACTACGCCAAGTCGGCCTCACTCGCCTGGTGGAGCCAGGGTTGGCTCTACGTTCGGCTCTACTTCGAGAAGTACTGGGTGCTCGCACTGGCGATCCCGCTCGTGATCGCGGCCTGGATCCCGACGCGCGGGGCGGGGAACGCACGCGCCGTCCAGGCGGCCGCTCGGCGGTCCGACGCCGTCCCGGACCCGACGGCCGGAACGGAACCGTCCTTCAGGGCGACCGTGTTCGCCGCGGCCCTGGCCATCGGTTTCACGCTCTACGTGATGCGCGTGGGCGGGGATTTCATGTATGCGCGGATGCTGATCCCCGCGACGCCGTTCTACCTCCTCGTGCTCGACTCGGCGGCCGCACGACTCCTCGCTGGAAGACCTCGCCTCGAACTCGCATTGGCAGCGTGCCTCATGGCAGCGCTCGCCCTCACACCTGATTGGTCCACCGGCAAGGACTCGCAGGCCGGGATCGTGAACGAGCGCGAGTTCTACAGGCCCGAGGAGGTCGAGATCCGACGCGCGCAGGGAGTGGCACTCCGGCGCTATTTCGAGGGGTTGCCGGTGCGCATCGCGATCATCGGCTCGCAGGCGAGTCTTGCCTACCTGGCGCGACCCGCCGTCGCGATCGAGGCCCAGACGGGACTCACGGATCACTGGATCGCACACCAGCCTCTCGCGCGGCGAGGACGCGTCGGGCACGAGAAGCTTGCACCGGTCTCGTACCTGCTCTCGCGCAAGGTGGACTTCGTGATCCATCACTTCTCGACCGTGAGCCTTCAGCTGAGTCGTAGCGTACCGCTGGTGCCCATCGACTTCGACCGGATTCCGGGCTACATGGTCCACTGGAACCCACCGCTCCTCGCCGAGCTGGCGAGGCGCGGGGCGCGCTTCGTGGACTTTCCCTCGGCACTCGACGATCGAAGGGCGGATTTCGCCCGCCTCCCGGCGGACTCACTCGCGTTCGAGTACGCGCGGATCAAGGCCTTCTATTTTGATTGGGTCCCTGACTCCTTGCGAGAGGCGCGATTCACGAAGGGGGAGGTTGGGCGGGCAGGGATGGCCTCGGCTCCGGGGTCACAGGGCTTCCACTAGGACGAAGGGCCCGCGCCCCCCCCCCGGTCTGGAAGCGATCTCACGGGCGCGAGTACACTTTAGCTGGCGGCTGCTCTCGCGCCTCGCGCGGTGAACGCCTTCATGCAATCGAAAGAGTGTGGCGGCGACATGTTCTTCGGGTCGTGTGACGGAGCATCAGCACAGTCGACGCGCGGGGACGAACCCGCGATTCGCTCGAGCGCACGGCACGTCGTTGTTGCGTCGGTGTCGCTCTGGGCCGTGGTCGTCGCCGCCAGCCCCGGTGTCGTGCTCGGGCAGGGCGGCGAGCCGGTCTTCCACGTGGACTCCGAGATCCATCCCACGTATTCGGTATTCCACGATCCGGACGGCAATGTGTCGGTGAAGGAGTTCGCATTCTTCAATAATGTCGTATCCCTGTCGGACACCACGTTCACGCCGGACACGATGATCGTGTCGCTCCGATTGCGCGAGCTATTCCACTTCGTCTATCAGCGTAGCGGGGGCACGCACATCGCCGAGACCACGTTCGGGCATGCGTGGTCGCCGGACCTGCTGCACTGGCTGGTGGACACTCTCGCGTTCGCGGTGGACACGACGTGGTGGAATCGCCGCCACGTGTGGTCGCCCAGCCTGATCGAGGCGAACGGACGCACGTACCTCTTCTATACCGGGGTGGACGAGCACGAGGACCAGCGCATCGGCTACGTGTCCACGGCGGTCCTCGACACCTCGGAAACGGTGTGGGATCCGCCGCGCGTCATGGTGTGGGAGGCGGAGAGCACCGGATGGGCTGTGCCCAACCCGCCGATCTACAGCGGTCAAACGCAGTTCCGCGACGCCTATGTGATGCACGACCCCGAACAGGCCGGTTGCCTGCTCATGTACTTCGACGCCCACGATTCCGTGGACACTAACCTTGGCCGTGGCGGGCTGGTGGTGGGAGTCGCACGCAGCGATCCCGGCAGCGTAGACACTTGGCACGACCTCGGATACTTCCCGACGACACTCCGGAGCGTCACGAACGTCCCCCAGCTGGAAGGACCCCACATCTTCCCGGTGAACGGCACCGACAGCGGATGGCGGCTGATGTTCTCGAACGCGGGTTCGCCGCCCGGCGAGAATGGCGGGACCACGATCCGCTTCATCGCACTCGCCCCGGGGGAGAGCCCTGCGGACACCACGGCCGCCCATTGGAGCGCGCCGGTGATCCTCCGGGACTACCTGAATGGCCTGCCGACGACGACGGGTTGGAGCGGCAGCGAGGAATTGCACGTTTCGGGTGCCGACTACCTCGGCGGATTCACCGCGTGGTCGGTCGGCGCGACGGGCATCGCGTTTACGCGCGTGATCTGGAACGGCAGCGACTTTACGCTCGCCGCACCCAGCGTCACCTCGGTGGATGAGTACCACTCGCGCACGCGCGGCCTGACGCTCCGCCTGGTGGATTGGAGCCCACACACACGGCGGGTGAGGTTCCAGATCGATTCACCGCTCGGGTTGGCGGCGAAGCTCGAGGTGTTCGACGCGCAGGGCCGACGCATCGCAACGCCGTTCGACGGCGAAGTCGCCGTCGGGCGTACCCGGGTGATGTGGGACCTGACCGCGCGTGATGCCACGCGCGTGCCGAGTGGAGTCTACTTCGGGCAATTGCGCTTCGCCGGGGGCGAGCGCACGGTGCGGATCGTCGTGGCGAGATAGGGCGATCGCGCGCGGGGTGGTGCTCGCGGACACGTGGCGCTCCCGGCGGGATTCGAACGCTGGCCCGAAGGCGGATGCTATGCGTCTGCGTTGCGCGGGTTCGCGCCGATGAACGCCAGCCACAACACGACGATGAACTCTCCGAAGTAGAACGGCATGGCCAGTTTGCGGACCGTCGCGACATACTCTGGAAAAGCGAACCCGGCAACGCAAGAGAGTACGTACGCGATGCCCGAGATAATGAGGAGTACGCCGAGGAATTTCGGCAGGAAGCCGGACTTGATCGTCAATGTCGCGAATGGGAAAAGCCACAGACCCCAGAGCGCCGTCAGCATCTCGCCCTGCCTTCCAGCCAGACTGAAGGATGCGTACGACAGCGCCTCCAGCTGTGGTCTGCTGATGGCGGACGAGTATTCCGCACCGCTCAAGAGCACGAGAGGCGTGGCATTCAACACGAAGCCCGCGAATTGCGCGGCAATGCCGGTTCCAACCAGCGCAACCATGACTCGGGCCTGGTTCGGATCCACGTCCTTGAAAAGGCGGTAGAGCGCGAGCACGACCAGAATGAAGAGGATCTGCACGACCAGGGCGATCAGCATGCTGAGTCGGTAGAGTCGCTCGTTTGCGAGTATGTTTCGCGCGGTCGCCGCGGGGTCTCCCGAGACGAAAAAGAGGCGGTGAACGTAGAAGTAACCGATGATCGCCAGGATGGACATCGCGAGATAGAGCAGCCCGGCTTGTCTGGCGCTGCGTCTGATTTCGGTCGCAGACGGCATCGAAGGCCCTCCTCGGCGTTCGGGTGTGCTGCCACTACGCCACGGCCAGGTGCATTGTTTCCGGACCTCGGGACCCTCGACGACCGTTGGGGGCGTGCGGGCACCGGACGCTACTACGAATGGAGCACACGCGTCCTGCTCCCTGAAGCTGTCAAAGGGGTGGGCGTGCGCTCGACCCTGCGTCGGCTGGAGCCGACGGGATGCCGGATCCAGCGTCGTGCATCATCGAGGCTGGCGGCCGCCGGTCTCGGCAGCTCACTGGCGTGCGGAGGGTACGTCGCGGAAGGCGAGGTTTCGAAACCTGCGAGGAGGGTGGGCTACAGCGTGGGCTCTCGCCGCGATCGCGGTCATCGCGATTGGAGGCACGACGAGCCGGGCGGAATCTGTTGCGGCCGCGGTCGATTCCTCGGCGGTCGCCTCCAGCGGATGGCCTGGCGTGAACCCGCAGTTGATCGCGGCGGCCGCCGAGGTGTGGGCCATCCTGGCGCGCCCCGACAACCCGGTCTGGCCCGGATGGGATGCCTCGAACACGCCGCTCCTCCTGTACCTGCCCGGCCGGCAGGATCTGCTCATCAACCATCCCCACCCGCCCGCGGGGTTCCACCCCTACACGGGTGGGGTGCGCGTGCCCGGCGCGGGCATGATGGTGCGCGACGGCGCGACGCTCATCACGTCCGATGGCCAGAACACCTCCGCGGACGTCGCGGGTGTACCGACCCTGGTGGTCGCCGACCCGCTGTCGACGCTGCGCCAGCGCGTGGCGACGCTCATCGAGGACCCGCGCTCCGCGAGCGACAAGGTGCGCGGTCTCGAGTTCGACGACTTGCTGGAGGACCCGTACGTGAAGATGGCGACGGTCGCGCACGAGGCCTTCCATGTGTACCAGGGCCGTGTGGCCCCGAACCGGTCGAACGAGATGCTGTTGCTCTAATACCCGGTGCTGTCGGTGGAGAACAACGTCGGGTTCGGGCTCGAAGCCTCCGCCCTGGCCGCCGCAATCGCCGCGCCCGACGAAGGGGCGCTTCGCGCGGCGGCGCTGCGCTGGCTGGCCGTGCGGCTGGACCGCCGCCGAGGGCTTCCGGCGCGCGCGATCTAGTACGAGGATGGCACGGAGTTCACCGAGGGGCTTGCGAAGTACGTCGAGTATCGGCTGTTCCAGGTTCTCGAGGGGCGCCCCGCCGGCCCCATGCTCGCCGGGATGCAAGGGTTCCAGGGCTTCGCGGATCTTCGCCCGCAGCGCGAACGACTCGTGCGCGAGATGGTTCGAAATCTGCGCGGTGAGGTGATCGTGAACAATGATCCCTGCGGCACGGCACCGCTCCGCTTCCGGCTCTACTACTCCGGCATGGCGATCGGCGTGCTGCTGGATCGCCTCGCGCCCGGGTGGCACCACGACATCATCGTCGCCGACACCTCACTCACGGCGCTGCTCCGCGACGCGCTGCGGCCGACGGACACGGAACTGGTCGCGGCGTTGGCCACCGCCCGTGCGGATACGGGCGTGGCCATGCTGCGCGCCGCGAAGACGCGGCTGGCCGAGGAGGGTCGCACGCGCATCCTCGGGAAGCTCGCGGCTCTCGAATCGGGGCCCGGCACGCGCTTGATCGTGGATTACTCGGCCCTGGGCACGCCCGGGGTCGCCCTCTCGTTCACGCCGTTCGGTATCACGGTCGTGGACTCGGTGCGCACGTTTCTTCGAGCAGCTGCCGATTCAGGTCACCTTCCCGGACGGCTCCCGGCTCAAGGAGTCGTTCGCGCTGCCCGTGCTGCGCGATACCCACCGGCGCGAGATCTCGTGCCGGCTGGCCAGGACTGTCACACCGGCGGATGTGGAGCGAAGTCTCGGTGGGAGCATGGGCCGGGGCGCAACGCCCCGCCCGGATCGCTGAGCGGCCTTCGGGGATACACTGCTTCGACACGCTCCCAGCTCGTCGCCTTCGTGGAAGTCCCCATCGCTGCGACGTCCACTCCGCATTGGGCCCCACTGCTGGGTGCGACCGCGGCCGAAACGGCGAACCTATCGTAGAACGAGCAATCGCGTGGTCGACGAAGTGTGCGCGGGGCTGCGCGTCCGGGCCAGATAGAGCCCGGGCTGCCAGCGCGCGGTCTCGAGCACGATGTCTCGCACGTCGCTCGTGGGCGGCGTTCGCACCCGCCGGCCCAGCGCATCGAAGAGCTCGAAGCTGCCGCCACCCTCCGGCAGGTGAACGTGGAGGACCGAGCCAATCCGCGCTGGATTCGGGGCGAACTCGGGAGCCGCGAGGCGCGCGGGCTCCAACTCGCTGACGGCGAGCACGGGCAACGCCCGGCGGTAGACCTCACCCCAATCGTTGACCGTGTAGAGGTCGTTGTCGTGCCGGGCCAACACGCGGTACGAAAGGGGCGGGGCCTGGTTGAGCGACGTGGAGCAGTCGGTCCAGTCGTTGCCCGAATCCATCGAGACCATACAGCCGCGGCTCGTGATCGCATCGTGCGCCGCGAAAAGTACGCCGGAATCGTCGCCGATGATCGCGGTGAAGGCCGTGCCGCCCGTGGCGCTGACGTCCCCGGTCGTCCATGTGCCGCCCCCGTCGACGGACCGCGCGATCCCGTGCAACATCCCGACGACGACTCTTCCACCGCTCCCGATCCACAGGTCGCGCTGCCAGTAGCGTCCGGAAGCCGTCGGTCCCGGTAGGACGGATCTCGTCCACACCGAGCCGCCCGGCGCCAGCGTGTAGAGCGAATACGGACTCGACGCCACGTCGTCGCCCTCGAGCGCGAAGAGCTCGCCATCAGGGCCGAGACCGATTTCCCCGAGCCTCGCCGTCGTGTCCGCGCCGAGGGCGAACCGCTGCCACGTGATCCCATCGTCCTGGGAGCGGTAGATCCCCGACGCCGGCGTCGAGACGCCACCGCACAGCGAGTAGAGATCGCCGCCGGGCGCGACGAGCAACGACGTCGGGCAGGCGAAGTAGCCCACGGGTGGCGTGCAGATCCGCCATGTGACGCCATGATCCAGCGAGAGCGCCAGCTCGGGATTCGGGGAGTTCACGCCCAGCAGCATGCGACCGCCGGATCCGATCGCGAGATCGTAGGCGACGGGCGCGAAGAAGGGGTCGCTGACGGAATCGGCCCGAACGACGGTCCAGGTGACGCCGCTGTTCGTGGAACGACGCAGTCCGCGATCCCCGCAGCAGTAGAGCGTCCCATCCAAGTCGGCCACCAGGCAGGTGGCGTGCTGCACCGTGTTGCCGACCTTCACCCAGACCTGGGCTCCGCATGAGGTCCAGGCGAGCGCATGCAGGAGCGCGGCGCAGATGAGGCTTCCGGGCAGGTGACGCATCGGGCCTCCTCGAGAATTCCCGATACGAGTTTACCCGGCGATCGCACGGATGCGCACGTCCGAACCGCAAGGGCTTGGCGACCGGCCGCCCGAGCGGCCGAGCGCACGGCTGCACGCGATCTGATGCGTGCCGACGTCAGCGTGCACGTTCCGCGTCGGTCGACAGGCACGAGACCAGCACGTCCTGAGCGAACGATCGGGAGGCATGGACGCGGGGTGATCGCCCCCCGCCGATGCCTCATCGCAGCATCGCGAGCGCGCGAGTGAACGTCCCGGCCGGGGTCGCGAGGCGAACCAGGTAGAGCCCCGGCGGAAGCGGGCCGACCTCCGCCCGCCCGCTCCAGGATGCTTGGTAGCGCCCCGGCTCGTGCCGTCCCTTCGCCAGCGTCGCCACGCGGCGACCGGCCACGTCGAACACCGAGAGCGTGAGGTCGGCGGGCTGGGCGACGGCGAACTCGATCACGGTGGCGCCACCGGTGGGGTTGGGTTGCGGTGGGTCGAGATTCCACTCGAGCCGCGCGCCGGCCGCCGCCGTCGTGGGGGACGCGAGGCTCGGAGGTTCGCCCGGCCGGCCATGTCGCTTCGATCGCGCACCCCACACCAGCGCGCGGACGTCGTTCCTGGGAGGGGTGTAGTAGTCGTCCCCTCCGAACACGATGATCTGGTCGCGTCCCGGGTCGTAGACCAGCGTGTGGCCCGCGCGCCCGCTCGGCACTCCGCTCGAGAAGGCGAGCGGAACCCAGCTCAGGCTGTCCGAGAGCTCGAGGGCCCACACGTCATAGTAATATGGGCTTATGCCCGGCCCGCGATAATCGGTGCTCTCCCCGGAAAACACCACGATCCGGTCGCGCACCGGGTCATAGGCCTCGCTGATCCGCCATCGTGGCAGCGGGGGCGCCCCGGCGGGCGAGAGTCGGGTCCAGTTCGGGGTCCCCGACAGCGCGAGGGCCCAGACCGCGCTCTCCCAGTTCCGTTCCGCGTTGTTCCAGTCCGCTTCGTACACCAGCATCCGGTCCCGCACCGGGTCATAGACCGCGGACCCTGCTTGACCGGTTGGCTGGGGTCCGGTGGGGAGGAGCTGGGTCCAGGCGGGGATCCCCGTGAGCGAGAGCGACCATACGTCGTTATAAAGAGACCAGGGAGGCGCGGGTTCACCTCCCCCGAAGACCAGCATGCGCCGGCGCAGGGGATCGTAAACCGCCACGTGCCCCGCGCGCGCGGGCGGCGCCGGGCCCGTGACGGAGAGTCGGGTCCAGGTCGGGGTACCCGCCAGTGAGAGCGTCCACAAATCACCATCGAGAGAGTACGGCGGATCCCACGCGCCTCCCCCGAACATCACCATGCGCTGGCCCGCCGGATCGTAGATCGCCGTGTGCCCAAGGCGCGCGACCGGCGCCGTCCCCGCAACCGCGAGCTGGCTCCAGGTCGGGCTCTCACCCAGCGAGAGGGCCCACACGGCGTTGCTCGAGGTGCCGCCGAACACCACCATCTGGTCGCGTATCGGATCGACGATCGCCGTGTGTTCCTCGCGGCCGGGGGGCAGCGTGCCGAGCCCGCCGGAGGGAAAGAGATGACTCCAGGCCAGATCGCCCCGGAGCGAGAGAACCCATACGTCGGAACCACTCCCATCATTCCCGCCGAAGACGAACATCTGCCGCCGCACGGGGTCGTACACCGCGCTATGCAACGAGCGCTCGCCGGGCGGCGTGCCCGATGGCGAAAGCCTGGTCCAGGTCGGCGGGTCCGACAGCGCAAGCGCCCACACCTCGGACCCGGCAAAGAACCCCCCGAAGACCAGCACCCGGTCGCCCGTGGGGTCGTAGACGGCGGTGTGCGCCTCCCGCGCACCCGGCGGTGTGCCCGAGGGCGAGAGCTGGGTCCAGGTGGGATTCCCCGCAAGCGTGAGCGCCCAAACGTCGATCAAGTCCGACGCGAACCCCAACCCCAGGGGATACCCCCCCAGCACTATCATCCGGCGGCGGACCGGGTCGTAAACAGCCGCCTGTCCGACCCGGGCGGCGGGCGGCGTGCCGGAAGGGGAGAGCTGGGTCCATGTCGCGGGCTCCGCGAGCGACAGCGCCCAGACGTCGTCACGCATGCCTTCGCAGTAGTCGGTATCCCAGTACCCACCGAACACCACCATCCGGTCTCCGACCGGGTCGTAGATCGCGCTGTGACCTTCACGCCCGCACGGCGGTGAGCCCGACGGTGAGATCGGGGTCCAGCTCGAGCCGCCCGAAAGGGGGAGCGCCGAAACGTCGTTCAAGTAATACTGGTAATCGTCGGGTTCGCGGCATTCACCCCCGAACATCACCATACGGTCCCGCACCGGGTCGTAGATCGCCGACTCGCCAAGGCGTCCGGTGGTCCCACAGAACCCGAACGACGGGGCGATCAACCGCCAGGACGGATGCCCCGAGAGCGAAAGGGCCCAGGTCTCCTCGTAGCCGCCATCCCCGCCGTGGACCACCATCTGGTCGTGTCGGCGGTCGTAGATCGCCACGTGGCCGGCGTGTCCACCCAGGCCCAGGGGCAGCCCATCGCCAACGGCATCGGCGCCAGCCCCCGGGGCGGCATGTTCGGTTTCGCGGGAGGATGCCACGCCCGGCGGTCTTGACTCCGCTATCCGCCGCCAGAGCTCCCGTTGCCAGGGCGGCACCCGAAGGTCTCTCGCCGTGGCGATCGGTGGAAGTCCGGTTTCATGGCCGACCGTACCTTGGACGGGATCCGCGGCGGCGTCGCTCGTGAGCGCCGCGCGAACGAGAACGGAGAGGGAGGCCAGGCAAGCGGCCCGAACCAGCGCGGGACGTCGGCGCATCACGAAGCTCCTCTTGGGAACTGCGTCGAGCCGGGGAAGAATGCCTGTTGCTTGCCCCGGGACTCGACCGTCCGTGGCTGCCGCTCGAGGCGGCCGCACCGCTGGTCTCGACTCTAGAAGCGTCGCTCGAGGCGGCCAACGGCGCGATGCCCTGATCTTGCATGCAGGCGTTTCACGGAGGCAGCGAGGGGCGCCCTGCCCAGCGGAGCAACGGTTCGACACGCCGGGGATGACCACGGCCCACGCGTCGTCGGGGCTCAGGTAATTCACCGAGCCCCATCGACTCGGCAATGCGAAATGAATCTTGAGTCGGACGCGCGCTTCGGCCTAGTGTGAATTCCGGAACGCGCGACGTCGGGAACGAGGTCACGTTCGGCGTCGCGCACCCGGACCCGGCCGCTCGTTCACATGATGCGAGATGATGGCTGCGGGATCATGACGCGAGCGAGACGATGAGCGCGCGAGGGGCGCGACGGAGCGTGTCGGCGTGGCCGGCCATCACGAGCCTGGCCTTCGCTTTGCTGCTCGCGTGCGGACGCGCGCGGGCCGCCGACGAGATCCACTGGACGATGATCAGCCCCACGTCGGTGACGTTCGACTGGCGCGGCGCGAACCCGACGCTCCAGTACGGCCAGACGAACGGCTACGGCTCCACGGCCACGGGCATCCCGCCGGTTCCGATGCCGTTCTCCTCGCCCGGGCCGTTCTGGGAGGCGCGCGTGGACGGCCTCGAGCCCAACCGGACCTATCACTACTCGATCGACGGCGGCCCCGATCACACGTTCCACACGCTGCCGCGGCCCGGGCGGCCGTTCACCGTTTACGTCGAGGGCGATGTCGGCGACTCGGTCAAGTACCCCGCCGTGGCCCCCGTGCAGGGGCTGATCGCCGCGGGCGAGCCGTCGTTCGTCCTCGTGGTGGGGGACCTCACCTACGGCCACGAGGACGGGCTCGCGGCCGTGGATCGGCACTTCGACGACGTCATGCCGTGGTCGCAGGACGCGGCCTACATGCCCGCGTGGGGCAACCACGACTGGGCACTCACCGACAGCACCGACAACCTGCGCGACTACACCGGGCGCTTCGAGCTTCCCAACCCCCAGACCTCGCCCGGAGCGCCGGCCGTGAGCTGTTGCGGCGAGGACTGGTACTGGTTCGACGCCGGGACCGTGCGCTTCATCGCCTACCCCGAGCCCTACACCGGCGCCTGGCCCGACTGGCACGCGCGGGCGGCGACGTTGATGGACCAAGCGCAGGCCGATCCCGCGATCCGGTTCATCGTGACGTTCGGCCACCGCGCGGCGTACTCGTCGGGCTTTCATCCCGGCCTGGTCCAGCTCCGCTCCATCCTCGACTCGCTCGGTGCGCGGCACGACAAGTACGTGCTCAATGTGAATGGGCACAGTCACAACTACGAGCGGACGCTCCCGCAGTTCGGCGTCACGCACGTCACGGCCGGCATCGGCGGCTCGCTCCTCGAGGCGCGGAAGGACACCTGCCTGTGGGTGGGAGGCTGTCCGCCGCCCTCGTGGTCGGCGTTCCGCGCCTTCCACTACGGCGCGCTGCGACTCGAGTTCGGCCCGCACACGATTCGCGGCGAGGCGAAGTGCGGCCCCCCGGGAAGCCCGAGCGACATTGCCTGTGGCCTGGGGGAGTCGTTCGATTCGTTTACGATCGGGCACGACGCGGCACCGGTTCTGGCCGGCGCGCCGGCGAGCGTGACCGACACCGCCGGCCGCCCGGTCGTCGTGGACGTGAGGGTCAGCGACCCGGACGACGACCCGATCGACTCGCTGACCGCCGACCTTTCCCGATTGCCTGCGAACAACGATGCCGTGTTCGTCCCGGGCTCGGACAACGTCTCGGGCCAGCTCCGATGGACGCCGGCCGCGAGCGACACCGGGACGTACGTGGTGGTGTTTCGGGCGGCGAACGCGCTTGCCGCCTCGATCTCGACGGTGATCGACGTCCGAGGCGCGCCGCTCCCGCCGCCGCCCCCGCCAAGATTCCTGGCCCTGGATCCCGTGCGCCCGAATCCCGCCGGCTCGTCGTTCTCGGTCGGCTGTTGGCTCACCGGCCGGGGCACGGCACGACTCGACCTCGTGGACGTCGCTGGGCGCTTGCTGCGCCGGATCGATCTGGGCCAGCCGGGGGCAGGTCACTACGTCGCGTCGATCCGGATGCCCGGCAACCTGTCCGCCGGCCTCTACTGGCTGCGGCTCGAGGAGGCAGGCCGCACGGTGTTCGGGCGCGTCGTGTTCCGGCCGTAGGCGGCTGCCCGGCGGCGGTTGACGCCACCCAAGGGTGACGACGCTGATTGCGGGCGCGAACGACCGGTACCCGGAGGTGGTAGCCTGCGAGCGTGCGGGATCCTGTGAGCCTACGCATGGCGGCTTCCGCCTCCCACGCGCCGCGACAGGCGCTCGAGCGCCGGTGACCTCAGCCAGGGAAGACCAGGGAAGCTCGGGTACGGCCCAGACACTGGTGCGCGCTTCAGTCAGACGCGGGATCAGGCGCATTGCCGGCGTTTCCGCCTTTGCCACCGTACTTGCAGGGTGCCTCGGGATGCACGGTCCGGTCATTCCGACCAACCGCAATCCGCACTGCGTGGATCGAGTCTGCGGTACGAGATCATCGAGGAGGGTTCGCGTCCACGCTCGTACCGCTCATCATCCATCCATGATGCGATCGAGCCCGTTCCACGACGATCAGTTCGCTGCGCCCAATCGTAGGCCACTCTCATGCTGAGCCGAAGCGTACTCGCCAGTTGCATCGCGGTCTTCGCACTAAGTGGCGCCTGCGATTCTTCGAAGCCCACCGCACCGCCCCAGAATCGAGACCCGGTCATCAACGGGGCCAGCGTCGCTCCATCGGTCGTGCCCGTTGGCGATTCGGCGCTGATGATATGTAATGCGAGCGACCCCGACGGCGATGCGATCGTTTTCGATTGGTACGCTGATGGGCGCTTTCTTCTGAAGGATGCCCCCGACGGCGTTACCAGATACAGCAGCCCCAGCGATTCGCAAGTCGTGTATTACGTTCGTGCGGTAGCGCGATTGGATACCGCACGCATATTTTGCTACGCAAGAGATCGGCGTGGCGGCGAGGCCGGCGTCCTGATTGAATTCCTCTTGAGGGACACGACAACCGTAATCTTCCCCGTCAAGTAGAAGGCTCGAGGCTGGATTCCCGGGATGGTTCGGTGCTCGGGAGGAACGTCCGCGGCGCAGCCCGACGTCCGTCAGGCCGCCTTCGCCTGCCGCGCATCGATCGAGCGCGTGACCCTCACGAACACGGCCATCGCAAGCAGGGACAGCGCGCCCACGCCCGCGAACGCGTACCACAGGTAGTGCGCGTGGGCGTAGACCCCGGGCATCGGCGCCTGGCCGGCGAGCCAGGCCGCATGCTGAGCCTGGAGGGCGGGCGAGAGCCGGGAGGGATCGGGGCAGAACGCCTTGAGCAGGTAGCCGGCGAACACGAAGCCGAACAGCCAGGCGAAGAACGTGTTCATGTGGGCGTAGCCCAGGTACAGACCCTCGCGTCCCGCCGGGGCCTGCCGGGAGGCGAACTCGAGGTACTTGGGGCTCAGGAAGCACTCCGCGAACCCCTGGATCGCGATGCCGATCACCATCATGAGGGTGATCGGGTGGATCGCGGCGCCGAGCACGTGCACCGGTCCCCTGAACAGGTGTGAGGTCGCCATGGCGAGCGAGGAGAGCGGGATCAGGATCATCGCCACCATGATCGATGCGGCCGGAGCCCAGGTGCGGACCAGCTGGGTCACGCCCACCACGCACAGCACCACCACCAGGGGATTCACGTTCGCGTACCACTCGGGCTTGTAGGTCTCCCCGGCCATGCGGATCACGTAGTCGGGCATCGACGCGTAGAGCTGTCCCTGAATGGCCCAGAACCCCGCGGTGATGAGGATGAGCGCAGTGAAGCGCAGGTTTCCCATGGCCGTCGCCATGCCGCGCAGTGTCTCCGCGATGCTCCGGGGCCGTTCGCCGCTGGCCTCGCCCGGGAAATACGTGAGGGCCACGATCGCGAGCCCCACCAGCGCGGCCACTGCCGAAAAGTACGGCACATTGCCGACGCCCATCTGGATGCGGATCGGTGCCACGATGGTCTTACCCGTGAACGAGCCGACATTGACCATCATGTAGAAGATGCTGAACGCACGCGCTCGACTGGCTTCGTTCGAGGACCGCGAGGCCGTGGCGGTGATGACCGGCTTGACGAACGAGCCGCCGATCACAATGAGGAGCAGGGCCCCCATCACCGGCCAGAACGCGTGAAACCGTCCCAGCGAGCCGTAACCGAGTGCGAGCAGCGCGAAGGCGAGCATGAGAGAGCCCCGGAACCCCAGCCGATCGGCCAGCGCGCCGCTGAAGAACGGGAACAGATAGATGAGGGCCCCGAACAAGCCGGCGACGAAGCCCGCCTGCACGTCGTCGAGCCCCACCACGCGCAGCAGGTAGGTGCGGAGCGCGATGAACGTGCCGTAGTACGCCGCGCGTTCGCACAGTTCGGAGGCGTTCGCGAACCAGAATGCCCGGGGGAAGTTCCAGGAGACTTTCTCGGCGGCCATCGCGACTCCGTGGTTGTACGGTCGCGCCGGCACGTCCGGACGGTCGAACCGGGCGGCAACGGCAGGCAGGGAGCACAGCGTCGACGCCAGCATCATAAGGCCTGACCTGCTCCACGACTCGGATTTAATCGCAGTCAGGATCCAGCCAACTCGGGGCGTCCGAGGAGCATCGCTCATCATCCGCGGGGTATGCGCCGTGGACCGCTGGCCGGTCTTTTCGGTGCCCTCGTGCCGGAAAGCTTCCCGATGTCCTCAACGAGAGCTTCCAGCATTGGCTGGTCGATCTCATCGAGGTGCCGGAAGCGGAAGCAATACACTCCCACGCGTCGCTTTCCGAACTTCGGTCCATGCTTCTCGAGCACAGGGCGAATCAGGGGGAGTCCCAGGGCGTACAAACATACGCCGTCTTTCCGGTCGACCAACCCAAACACATACCGCTCTTGATCCTCATACATCACGATGTCGCCACTCGGATTGACCGCCATCACCTCCCGTAGCGTCTTGCGGTGACGGAGGATCTTCCGAATGGCCATCGCCATCGCCCGGCGATCGGGTGCGAGCCTGGCGAAGTACTGTGCAACGCTCATGGTTGGTCGCTTGATCATTTCTCTAGCGGGCCTCCGTGTGTTCCGCGCGGACATGTGGCGTCCCCAACGGGCGCCGTTACAAACCGGCTTGGCGCCTGGCTGCGGTCCATGGACGCGCTACGCCGGGTGGTCGGAACCGCGGCATGAGCTTGAGCCGCTGCGCCCAAGGGATGCGCCATCCGGCGACTTCGGGCAAGGTGTGCCAGGTCTGACCGAGCGGTGGTGAGGTTGGCTCGGCGTTCTCCCCTCGATAGGAGCAAGGATGATGAAGCGGTCGTGGTCGACCGTGTGGGCCAAGCAGTCGGACGGAACGTGGAAGGCTATCCACGACAACTGGAACTACGATTCGAAGTAGCGAGTCAAGGTAGCGGGCAAGCTATGCGGTAAGGGAGTAGGCCCGCTTGATCCAGGCCACGAGCTGCGAGTCGACATCCGCGGGGCCTTCCAGCTTGAACTCGACGTGATGGCGGTTCGCGGACACCTGCTCGCTCCTGTGGACACGGGGATTCTCGAGTGGCGCATCGAACACCAGGTTCAAGACGATTCCATTGGCGCGCGGATGAACACCAGCGAATGCGCGGCCATGCGTCAGGTGCAAGGAGGTCTTCTTGTCCTCAACCTCGAACGCGCCAAGCTTACTGACCGCCGAGATGACCTTTGCGTACGTCGCCTGGCTCGCGGGCGACTTAAGAATAGATGGGAATGTGAGCATTGGGTCAGAGTAGCATCAGAATCAGCCGCTGCCGTGAACTAGTCCAGGCCACTGGATGATCGCAGCTCCCAGCGCGCTCCGCCGAGCACGCTACGCTTGAACGATCTTGTTGCGGATGGCGTATCGGACGAGCTCGCTGATCGAGCGGAAGCGCAGCTTGCGCATCAGATTCGCGCGATGAGCCTCGACCGTCTTGACACTGATTCCGAGTGCCGAGGCGGCCTCCTTGTTGCTGCTTCCTTCCGCGAGCAACTGAATCAGTTCTCGCTCTCGCGTGGTCACGGCGGTGTGAGGCGAGGCCTTGTCTTGTTCCTCCGTCCGGCTGAGGTAGTCATCCAGGACGAATTCCGTGACCTTCGACGATAGGAATGGCTCGTGGCGGCGCAAGCTTTCGACGGCGGCGATCAAGCTCTCGTCCGCGTCGGACTTGAGGACGAACCCGCGCGCGCCGGCTTGTAGAACGGTGCGCGCGAGCTCCTCGGAGTGGTGCATCGTCAGCACGAGCACCTCGGTGCGTGGCGACACCTTCAAGATCTGGCGCGTCGCGTCGAGGCCATTCAACTCAGGCAGGCTCAGATCCATCACGACGATGTCGGGCTGCAGCTGCCTGGCGGCTTCCACCGCCGCGCGACCCGTCGTGGCTTCCGCGGAGACCTCCCAGCCTTGCTGCGACTCGAGAAGGGCACGCACGCCCCTGCGGACGACGGCATGATCGTCGACGACGACGATGCGCAGCGTCGTCATGACGCAGTCCGCGGGACCAGGACACTCGCTCGCACGATCGTCCGATGGCGGCTCGATTCGACCTCGAGCGTGCCGCGAATCTGCTTGAGCCGTTCGCGCACACCCCCGAGCCCGACGCCGAGAGCACCAACGCCCCCCATCAGCTGAGCGACGAGATCCGGCGCCATGCCTCGCCCGCAGTCCTCGATCTCGAGCGCCAGCCGGTCACCCGAGACCCGAAGGCGAATGCACGCGGTCGGACTGTCGGCATGACGATGAACGTTGATCAAGGCCTCCTGAACCACGCGGAAGAGCGTCGTCTCGACGTCCTGCGGCAGGCGTTCCAAGAACTCGGGCAAGTCGAGGTCGACCCGGATGCCGCTTCGATCAGCGAACCCCTTCGCGTACCAACGCAGCGCCGACAACAAGCCGGTCTCGTCAAGGAATGGGGGATGGAGCAGATAGGCCAACGTGCGGATCTCGGTCATCGAGCGATCGGCGAGCTGGATGCTTTCGGCGAGGAGCGCGCGCTCGGAGTCGGAGAGCCGATCAGACGTTCGGATCAGACGCGCCAGCAGCATCTTCAGCCCGGCGAGGTCCTGGGCGGTGGTTTCGTGGAGCATTCGCGCGACGCGTCTCCGTTCGTCGTCCTGTGCGTGCATGAGACGATTTGCCAGGGTCCGCAACGCCTCCTTGGCCTGCCGCGACTCGGTCACGTCCTGCGTCGTGCCGAAGATGCTGACCGGATCCCCGAGCGGATCGCTCACGAGATATCCACGCGAATGGAGTATGCGCTCCTCTCCATCGCGACGGCGCATTCGGTAGTAGAAGCTGTAGGGCTCCTTCGTCTCCAAGGTGCGATAGATCCCGGTCCAGATGGTCGCGTGATCGTCGGGATGAATGAACTTCATCGAGTCCCTGATTGGATCGATCTCACCCGGCTGCACGCCAAAGATCCGATAGAGCTCGTCGGACCACGTGCACACGTGGTTCGGCACATCCCAGTTCCAACTGCCGAGATGAGCCACTCGCTGCGCCTCGGACAGGAGACGCTCGCTACTCCTCAACTGCTGGTCCACCTGTTTGTGCTCTACGGCGATGCTCGCCAGATGCGTGGCGCGGCTGACGAGCTCGAGGTCTTGCGCAGGTGGCGGCCCCGGCACGTCGCTGCACACGGCAAACGTCCCGAGCGGGAGGGCCTGTGTCGAAAGGAACGGCGTCGACCAGACGGCACGAATGTTCGCTGCGCTTGCTGCATCGTGAAAGTCGGCGTACTGCGGGTCACGCGCGAGGTCTGGACAGACGATCTGCTCGCGGCATCTCACGGCCGCGCCACACGGGCTGACCGCACTCACCAGGAACGAGGCGACCGTCCGGCGCCAGCCGTCCGGCAGGTTGGGACCCGAAGTCAAGGTGAGGCGCTCGCTGGTGCCGTCCAGTAAGAAGATCGCCGATCGGTGGCCCGACTGCTCGTCGATCACGCGGCAGAGCGCGTCGAGGGTCGTCTCGAGCGGCGCGCCGGTCGCGATCAGCTCGAGGACGTTGCGTTCCCCGCAGAGCAAGGTTCCCGCGGGCGATGGCTCGTGAGCAGGTACCGTTGTCATGGTGATTGCTCGATCGAAGGACTGACCACCAACTCACCATACACCCCTTGAAAGCGGAAGGACACGTGGGTCCCTCCCTAGTCGGCCTTAGGTGGTCCCTCATTGCCAATTCCACAGTTCAACGGATGGGCACATCCCCTCCCATCCGCTTCAATCTTCGTCGTGTCCTCACCCAGGATCTACGCCGTGCCCGCGCGGGCGGATCGCTTGACGTCGGCGAGGGCGACCGCCCGGCGCCCGGTCGGGGGCCGGAGTCCTGACATCCCCGGACGCTGCCTGCTGCTGGTCATGGCGGCCGGCGGCGAGCGCGATCGCGTGTCCTCGGCGCTGGGTGCGCAAGGCTTCGCGGTGATGGTGGCCGCGGACGAGCGAGAGATCGCCGCCGCGCTCGATGTCGTGTTCCCGGACTTCGCGCTCGCGTTCTGGGACGCGGAATCCTCGTCGGCGATGAACACCCTCCGCCGCGTGGCACCCGCGGTCGCCGTGCTGGTGCTGCCGAGCGCACACGGCGAAGAGGCCGGTGCCGACGCAGCCGCGTTCCGCGCGAAGCTCGTCGAGGCAGAGCGCGTCCTCGCCACCTCGGCGACGCCCCGGCCGTCCCGTCGGCTGCCGTTCGACCCATTCGTCGGTCGCAGCAAGGCCATCCGTCGGCTCGCGGAGGAAGCCAGGATCGCGCTCGGCTCCGAGAGCCCGGTGCTCATCGAGGGCGAGACTGGAAGTGGCAAGGGCGTGCTCGCCGAATGGCTCCACCGCCAGGGCACGCACCGCCAGCAGCCGTTCATCGACTTGAACTGCGCCGGATGCTCGCGCGAGCTCCTGGACTCGGAGCTGTTCGGGCACGAGCGGGGCGCGTTCACGGGGGCGGTGTCGTCCAAGCCCGGGCTGATCGAGGTCGCCGAGGGCGGAACGCTGTTCCTCGACGAGATCGGGGACATGGAGTCACCGATCCAGGCCAAGCTGCTCAAGGTCATCGAGGAGAAACGCTTCCGCAGGATCGGCGAGAACCGCGAGCGGCATGCGAACGTGCGCATCATCGCCGCGACCCACCGTAACCTGCTCCAACTCGTACGCGACAGCTCGTTCCGCGAAGACCTCTACTACCGGATCGGCGTGCTCTCGCTGCGCGTTCCGCCCCTTCGCCGCCGGCGGGAGGACTTGGCGCCGCTCGTCGAGTCGCTCCTGCACACGCTCGCCCGCGACCTCGGACGGCCCACGCCCGCGATCTCGCGCAACACTTCGCGGATCCTGCTCGACCGCGCCTGGCCGGGGAACTTGCGCGAGCTCCGAAACACGCTCGAGCGCGCGATCCTCGCCGCGGAGGCGGGGCCGATCGAGCCGCATCACCTGGGACGCGCCGACGCGGCCCCGGTGCGCGCGATTCGGAACGGCGACACGCTGCTCGACGTCGAGCGGGCCTACATCGAGCGCGTCCTCGTGGAAGAGCCACACGTCGAGCGCGCGGCCCGCCGACTGGGCATGGCGCGGAGCACGCTCTACCAGAAGCTCCAGCAACTTGGGATCCGCCGCTCCCGCTGACGGAGAAGCGTGGCGTGCCTCTCTGCAAGGCGTGACCGTCTGGCGCGGGCGGACCCGAAGGCGCTCGGGCGGCTCGCAGCGGCTCGACCGCTCAATCGATGCCGCCGTCCTCCAGCTGTTCCCGCACGGCCGCCACGAGCATCTCCAGGTCGAGCGGTTTCCAAAAAGTGCGCCGCGCGCCGAACCGACGTGCCAGGTCGAGCAAATCCAGTGGGGAGTTACTACTGCCGCCCGAGATCGCAATTATCCGCACCGCCGGCGCGAGCTGTCGCAGCTCCCGAATGCACTCGAGCCCCTCTTTCTCGGGCATCAGGATGTCAGTGATCACGAGGTCAGGGTGCAGTGTCTGGAACACCCGAATCCCCTCTTCGCCATCCCGCGCATCGACGACCTCGTAGCCTGCCGATTCAAGTGCGCGTCGCAGCATGGACCGGATCTGAGCTTCGTCGTCGATAACGAGGATCCTGCTCATCGCTGATGGCTCCTCACGCGGCGTCGCATCACAAGTGTAGACGCCTGACGTGAGCATCGGCCCACCCTTCGAGTTGCGCCATGGGGTGAAGTGCCGAGTTCCGCGCAGCGGTTCGACTAAGGCTCCCTAGGCTCTTGTCCGGATGGCCCTCCGCACTGCGGGACCGGCCGGGGAACCCGGTCTGCTGTGGTTCGGCTGGTACGGCCTCAACGCCGGGAGCGAATTCCGCGTCGACGCAACCACGACGGCGGCATTCATCAACACTGACCTCGCGGCCTCGGTTGCGGGCGTGGCGTGGATGCTGGTCGAGTGGATGACAGCGCGAAAGCCCAAGTTCCTGGGCCGCCTGACCGACTCGGTGGCGGGCCCGGCCACGATCACACCGGCCGCCGGCTACGCTTCACCACAGAGTGCCGTGCTGATCGGCATCGTCGCGGGCGGGGCACAATCGGGGCGCGCGCGGGCATCTTCATGCGTGCAGCTCACTTCGGCACTTGGGAGGGAAGCGGCGTCCCCAACGGGATTCGAACGCGACCGACCAGGTCAAACCATCGTCGCGACCTGTCGACCAAGAGCGCAAAGATAACGACTTGCGCGAGGGGTCAGACGACGGGAAGCGACGGGAGTAGACGTTCGACGCGGACAGTTCGGGGACACTTGAGGGACAGCGGATTCAACTTTCAGTGGAGCTGGTCGAGCGAGACTGTTGCGGGGCAGGTGACGATGTATTGAGTTCGGCGGGCTTCGTCCGCGCTCAACGCGTGGACCCAGCGGTCAGTTGCTTCCGCAGGATCCAGACGCGGCCGTCGGACTCGGCGTAGCTGAACCCCATGTCGATCATGATGCTCCCCAGCATGGTCAGCTCGTTCACGCTGAGCGACACGAAGCGCTCGGGGATCGGCAGGTACGGCGGGTTGGGCCCCAGGGTGCGCCGGGCGCCGGTGTTCTGATCGGTGAATGAAGTTTTCGGCGTCCCGCCCCACAGCCCCACGTCCGCGAACGCCGTGTCGAGCTTGCTCTCGCTCATGCACCAGTTGAACGGCGCCACGTCCTGGCTCGTGGCCGGCCCGGTCCAGATCCTGGCGCGGATGCGCCAGCACGCGTCGACGTACTCGAGCGCCGGATCACCGTAGTCCATCTGCATTCGGTGGGCCGGCTCCTCCTCGATGATCAGCACGACACGCGGCCACATGTTGTTGGCCAGGTTGTAGGGCCAAGCGTCGAACATAAGATTGAGCTCCGTGTCGCGCACGTTGCGGTAGTACGTCCTGGGCAGGGCTTCGCGGCCGTAGTGGAACTTCCCCGCGCCGCCCGCGCTGCCCGCGGCGCCAGCGTCGTTCGGCTTCTGCACGAGAACGGCGGCTACCTGGAGGAGCCGCCCGAGCAGGCCTTTCCGCGGCTCCGTGGTGCTGTCCGGAGTCACTGGGGCGGTCGGGCACGATCGACACTTGGTCGAGTTGTACTCCAGCGGAACCCCCTGTGACGGCAGCAGCGGTTTGCCTGGCCCATTCGCAGAGGCGACCGTGACGGCGCTGGCGGTGGGACCGGTGCGGGATTCGAACGAGATCTCGTACCCACGGAGCACGGGGCGGCGGCCGTCGAGCACGATCTGCCCGCGCACGTACGCGTGGTCGCACGCCGGGTGGTTGCACTGGTTGTGTCGCATCCAGTCGAGGTAGTAGTCACTCAATTGATCGAACAGCAGTGTGGCGAGCTCGTTATTGTCGGCGTCGCGCAGCCAGCCCGGGTAGCAGCAACGCATTCACCGTGCCGTAGGTCTCGATGAAGCGGCCGACCATCGTGGAAGCGGAGTCTTGAAACTGCGCCGCCGGGAGCGAGGTCCACACCGTTCCCGGCGGCGCCACGGCGATGGTGTCCGTCTTGTTGGACGTCGGAGTGCCGGCGCTGGGGCGCGGGCTGACTTGCCCGTATGCTGCTGACGCGATCAGGAAAACCACCATTGCAAAAGGAGCGATACGGCTCGTCATCGCAGCACGATCGTCGTGCGGCCCGTAACGACGCCATCGGTTCGCATGCGCGCATAATAGACACCGCGCGGCGCCCGCGCTCCGCGCTCGTCGCGGCCGTCCCAGACCAGCGGGTGGATGCCGGCCGCCAGCGACGCACTCGTCAGCAGGCGGCGCACGAGACCGCCCTGCAAGCCGTGGATCGCCACGTCCACGCGGGCGGCGCGCGAAAGCTCCGCGGCGAGGCTCACCGCGCCGTGCGCGGGATTGGGGCCGGCGAGCATGAGAGCGAAGCGCGTGGGCAGGCCAGCGGGCGGGACCGAGGTCGTGGGCGAGGTATTCAACAGCACCGACACGGTGCCGGTGATGGCGCTCGCCACCGCCAAGTCCCGCTTGCCGTCGTGGTTCAGGTCCCCGACCGCCACGCAAGCGGGTCCAGGCGCGGATGGGTAGTCCGTCTTCGTCTGGAATGTCCCGTCGCCGTTCCCCAGCAGCACCGACACATAGGCGGTTGGCTGAGTGGCGTTCGCCGTGACCAGATCCAACCTACCGTCGCCGTTGAGATCCCCGATCGCCACGCAAGATGGAGCGGTGAATGTTCCGTAGGGGACATTCGCCGCAAACGTCCCGTCGGGGAGTCCCAGCAGTACCGACACCGTGGCGGACCCGATGTTCGCCACCGCGAGGTCGGGATTGCCGTCGCCGTCGAAGTACCCAATCGCGACCGATCTGGGGTTGTGCCCGGTCGCGTAGTCCGCCTTCGTCGGAAAAATCCCGCCGCCGCTCCCCAGCAGCACCGACACCGTGTTGGACCCGTTGTTTGCCACCGCAAGGTCGGGAATAACGTCGCTGTTGAAATATCCAATCGCGACGGAATAAGGACCGATTCCAGCCGTATAGGGGGTCGCGGACCCGAAGATCCCATGCCCGTTGTTGAACAGCGTGTAGATCTTGCCTGTCGTGCTGCTCGCCACCGCGAGGTCGGGATGGCCGTCGCCGTTGAGATCCCCGATCGCAACCAATGTTGCCGCCCCCCCGGTGTTGTAGTCCGCCCTTGTCCCGAACGTCCGGTTGCCGTTCCCCAACCACACCGAGACCCCAAAAAGGATGGCGTTGCCGTTCGTCACCACGATGTCGAGGTTGCCGTCGCCATTGACGTCCCCGATCGCCACGGAGGAGATGCCGGACACCCTCGCCGTAGTGTCCTTCCTCGCCGGGAACCCCCCGATGCCGTCACCGTACAGCACCGTCAGTCCGTTGGCGCCGCCCGCCACCAGGTCGGGGTTGCCATCGTTGTCGAGGTCCCCGATCGCCACGGACGAAAGAAGTCCCAACGTCCCATAGTCCATGTAGGGCATGAATATGGAGTCCGCGTTGGCCCTCCCGAACGATGTAGCGAGGCAGATGAGGAGGAGCAGGCCCAGACCGGTGCTCGTGCGCGGGGATGGGAGGTTGCCTGGGAGAGGGCCGCGACGGGAGTGAGCAGGGAGGCAAGTCATGATGGCCCGGAAGCCGCTGGGTGCCATCTCTCAACCCCGGACGGGCGGCGTGAGCCCGGGTGAAGGGAAGGTCGGTCCTGGCACGGGGGGCGGCCCGGGTGACGACAGGGAGCGCATGGCGACAAGCCTTGCGTCCGAATCCTGTGACGAAGCGAACGGGGTGTCAATGGTGAATCGAGCATTCAACCTCAGTGGGCTTGGAGCAGCGGGGCGGTGGCGGGGCGAGCGGCGGCGAAGTGAGCGAGTTCGGAGTGCTGGCTCCCTCGTTCAATCCGGGCCCGAGAGGATCGGTTCCCACGATCCAGAAGGCCCCATCGGATCCGATTGGGCATCCGGAACCTCGGTAGGAGAGATTGGAGGCGGGTGGCCTTCGTGGCAACCATCGGTATTGGTCTGGTTCATGCGAAACGAGACACGATCCGCCGGCGGGTGGGGTCCCCACGTATGCTACACTCCTGACCGCCTTTTCTTGCGCCGCCAGCACCCGTGGAGAAGCCGCCAACATGGTCGCCTACCGCTCCGATCCGCCGTCGCCACTCGGGGGCCATACGGGTGCGCCTGCCGGTGATCGCCGCCATCTGGACGAGGTCTTCAGCGTCGCGTACGAAGAGTTGCGGCGGCTGGCGGCGAGCGTTCGCCGACGGGAAAGGAGCGTCACGCTCAATCCCACGGCGTTGGTGAACGAGGCCTGGATCAAGCTCGCGAGCAACCCGAAACTGGCGCAAACCTCGCAGCCACACTTCAAGCGCATCGCCGCGCGCGCCATGCGGCAGGTGCTGGTCGAAGCGGCTCGGCGGCGCTCGGCACGCAAACGCGGCGGTCCCGAAGCCGTCTTCGTGACCTTCGACGAGTCGGTCCGCGCCGCCGCCGCTTGGGCCGACGACGTCGTCGAGCTCGATGCGGCGCTCGAGCGGCTGGCCTCGCTCAATCCCCGGCAGGCGCAGCTGGTCGAAAGTCGGTTCTTTGGCGGGCTCGATGTGCCCGAAGCGGCCCGGCTCCTCGGTGTCTCCGAGGCGACGGCGCAGCGCGACTGGCGCGCAGCGCGCGCCTGGCTCTCCAGCGAGCTGCGTTCATCCGCATGAAGCTCTGCGGTCGCGCGTGAACGCCGAACGCTGGGAACGAGTCCAGGCTGTATTCCACGAAGCGCTCGGGCGCCCGCCGGGTGAGCGGCGTGAATTCGTACTCTCGCGCACAGGTGGGGACGCGGATCTCGCGAACGAAGTGCTGGCGCTCGTGGCCGCGGACGAACGTGAGGACTCGCTGCTCGACCGCGGACTCGATCCCATCGCGGCCGGCATGCTCGCGAGCGACTCGCAGCCGCCTCGGCAGATCGGCCGTTACCAGCTGGGCGCGATGCTGGGCGAGGGCGGGATGGGCGTGGTCTATACGGCCACGCGCCCCGATCTCGGGCAGCGCGTCGCCATCAAGATCCTCCGCGATGCCTGGCTCTCGCCCGCGCGACGCGAACGCTTTGCGGTCGAGCAGGCGATGCTGGCCCGCCTCGAGCACCCGTCGATCGCGCGCCTGCTCGATGCCGACACGCTGTCCGACGGCACCCCGTGGTTCGCAATGGAGTACGTCGACGGCGAGTCGTTGACGCGCTTCTGCGCTGTGCAGGGCCTCTCGATCCGCGCGCGCGTCGAGTTGGTCCGCGAAGTGTGCGAGGCGGTGCAGCACGCGCACGAGCACGCGGTGATGCACCGCGATCTCAAGCCGTCGAACATCCTGATCACGAGAGACGGCCGGCCCAAGCTGCTCGACTTCGGGATCGCCAAGTCGCTCGAGGTGGTGGAGTCGGGAGCCCAGCGGACGCGTACGGAGCTGCGGCTCATGACGCCGGCCTACGCAGCCCCCGAGCAATTCCTGGGCGAAGGTCAGGGCGTGCACACTGACGTCTACGCTCTGGGCGCGATCCTCTACGAGCTGCTCACGGGCAGGGTGCCCATCGACCTGCAGGGACGCACACCGACCGAGCAAGCCACGATGGTGCTCGAGCAGGAGCCGGAGAAGCCTTCGGCCATCGCGAGGCGGGGCGGCGTGGCGACGCCGGAGCGCGGCGTGTCGTGGTCCGACCTCGACGTGATCTGCCTGACCGCGCTCCAGAAGGATCCCGCGCGCCGTTACCGCTCGGTCGAATCGCTCGTGCGCGACCTCGATCACTATCTTCGCGGCGAGCCACTCGAAGCGCGGCCGGACACGATCGTCTATCGCACCGGCAAGTTCGTCCGCCGCCACTGGCGGCCACTCGCAGTAGCGGCCGCCGTGGTGATCGCGGTGGCGGCGCTCGTGACGGCATATACGCTGCGTCTGCGATCCGCGCGCAACGCAGCTCTCGCCGAGGCGCGTCGCACGCGACAGATCCAGGGCTTCATGAACGACCTGCTCTCGGGAAGCGACCCTGACGCCGGACCGTCGGACACGTTGCGCGTGGTCGACCTGCTCGAGCGCGGCGCCGCCAAGGCGAGCGAGTTCGCGGCGGAGCCGGCGATCCAGGGCGAGCTGTACCAGACGATCGGCACGATGTTTGGGCTGCTCGGGCGCACTGCGGAGTCGGACTCGATGCTGAGCGCGGCGCTGCGCGTGCGGCAGTCGAGGCTCGGCCGTGAGCACCCCGACGTGGCGCGCAGCCTCGTGAGTCTCGGGGAGCTGCGCCTGGGACAGCTGCGGCCGGACGAAGCCGAACGGCTGGTCCGCGAGGGGCTCGAGCTCACCCGGCGGCGCGCGGCCGAAGACCCGGAGGCGTTCGCGAGCGCTACGACCTCGCTGGGCAAGGTGCTCGCGGGGCGCGAAAGCTACGAGCGCGCGATTCCGGTGATCGAACAGGCGGTGCGCCTCGATTCGGTGGCGAATCTCTCCGAGCGGGAGCGCTCGAGAACGTTAGGCGAGTTGGCGGACGCCCACTATCACGCCGGCCACCTCGCGGTTGCGGATTCGCTGTCCCGCCTGGCACTCGCGATGGACCGGCGCGTCAACGGCGACCGGCATCCGTCCGTGGCCAGCGATCTCATGGACCTGGGGGTTTTCGAGCGCGATTTCGGTCGCCTGCCCGGTGCCGAGCGTCACTTCCGTGAGGCCTACGAGATCTACCGCGGCTGGTGGGGCGAGGATCACTTCGAAACCGCTTCGGCGCTCTCATCGCTGGGCGGGGTGCTCGTGGAGGAGAACAAGCTCGACGAGGCGCATGTCGTGCTCGACCGCGCACTCACCATCCGCGAGCGCTTCTACGGACCCGACCACCCCAAGGTGGCGCTGACGCTCAACGACGTGGCCTACCTCGCCGAACACCAGCAGCGCTGGGCCGATGCCGAGGCCGCGTACCACCGGCAGATCGCAATCTACCGCAAGGCGTACCACGATCATCACTCGTGGATCGGCGTGGCCTGGGCGAACCTCGGCACGATGGAGTACCACCGGAACCGCTTCGAGGTGGCCGAACGCTGCCTGCGTGAAGCGCTCAAGAGCTACGCCGGCACGCTGCCCGCGGGTCACGTCGAGGTCGCGATCGCCCACTTCAAGCTCGGTCGTATCCTGCTGAGGATTAAACAGACGACCGCTGCTGAGCGCGAGAGCCGAACCGCCTGCGACATGCTGATGAAGGCCGATCCGCAGGGGGACTGGCTGACCTCGGCCCGGGCCGACCTGGCAGCCGAATACCAGGCGTTGGGGCGGCCGGCGGAAGCTGCGAAGTACCGGGCACTTGCGACGGATTCGCTGGCCAAGCCGGCGTCAGTGGCGACCCGATGACGGGTTTTCGAACGATCCTGCGCATTGGAGGGTGAGGGCGAAAACGCCCCGGCAACCGGAGTCTCGAGCATCGTAGAATCCCACGCTCTTCCAGTTTGCTGACAGTGAGCCTTGGAACAGCGCGGACCAACCACCCCAGAGGAGGCATAGCCATGAACCGTCCAGGCCGCCTGGCGGCGATGATCGCCCTGATCGTGCTGACGTTGTCCCCACCTCGCGTCCGTGCGGACGAAGACGCGTGGAAGCCGTTCCTGACCGACAAGAAGGGCGTCGCCCAGCCGGTCCCGACGCCGATCACCGGCCTGAAGGACAAGGACTGGCTGCAGATCGGTTACACCGACTACTCCGGCTTCAAGCCGCGTCTGGGGGTGGCACTGTCCGAGGAGAAGACCGGAACCGGCAACCCGTACGCGAGCGAATATGCGCGGATGCTGAGCAACATCTACGGCCGGCAGCAGGGGCAGGTGACCAATCCGTTCGACCACATCGAGGACATGGTGCGGCAGGCGCTCGGCGCCACCCGCCGCTTCACCATGGTGGAGCGCACCACCGCGACCAGCGACGTGACCGGCGAGCAGGACTTCGGCGCCAGCGGTCGGGCCGACAAGCAGACCGCCGCAAAGATGAGCCGGATGAAGGGGGCCGACTACATCGTCAAGGCCACCATCATCGAGCTGAATCCCGAGAAGGAGTCGCGCGACATCAAGGCGATCGCGGGCGGTGTCGGCATGAGCACGTTCGGGATTGGCAGCATCGGGCTGTCGGGCAAGGTGGCGTTTTGCCGGCTGAACGTGCGGCTCGTCAACGCCACGACCGGCGAGATCGCGCAGGACATGACGGTGGACGGCACTGCCGGCGGCTCAGGGCTGTCGTTCGGCGCCGGGCTGATCAGTGTCGGCACTCGCGGCGCGGCCGGAGGCGGCGCCGCCGTGGACAACAAGAAGTCCGCGGCGATCTCCGACGCGATGCAGGCGTGTGCCAACAAGATCGCATACTTCGTCGCCACCAAGTTCGAGGACCTGCCGTGGCAGGGCTCCGTGGCGAACGTGAACGGCGAGAAAGTGATCATCAACGCCGGCGCCAACGCCGGCCTGAAGATGGGCCAGATTCTCACGCTGCTCTCGAAGGGCGAGCCGGTGATGGATCCCGACGACTCCACCAACGTTCTGGGCTACGACACCAGGGAGCTGGGCAACGTGCGGATCGTCGACGTGCAGGACCGGTTCGCCACGTGCGAGATGGTGGACAAGACGACCGGCGCCAAGCGCGGCGACATCGTGCGGATAGAGAAGAAGAAGTAGAGCAGTGCGCCAGGGGCCGGGCGAACGAAGCCCGGCTCCGGTTCGACGCCTGCTGCGTCGGTTGAATCAGCGCGCCGGGTGCGCCGCGATCAGAAAGAAGGCTCGTCGTGTCCCGAATGCCGCTGGCTGCCGCCACATCACTCTTACTGTTCTCACTCGCGGCGCCCTCTGCCCACGCGACTTTCCTTCAGCAGGGCGCGAAGTTGGTCGGCACCGGTGCGGTGGGCAATGCGTTTCAGGGATACTCCGTCTCGCTGTCCGCGGACGGGAACACCGCGATCGTGGGTGGGGCCAGCGACAAGATTGGCGCGGGAGCCACGTGGGTGTACACGCGCAGCGCCGGCGTCTGGAGCCAGCAGGGCGCAAAGCTGTTCGGCACGGGCGCGGTGGGCACTGCGGAGCAGGGAGTGTCCGTCTCGCTGTCCGCGGATGGGAACACTGCCGTGGTGGGCGGGTACGGTGACAACAGCAGCCGCGGAGCCGCGTGGATTTTCACCCGCAGCGCCGGCGTGTGGAGCCAGCAGGGCACGAAGCTGGTCGGCACGGGCGCGGTGGGATTTGCGCAACAAGGCGACGCCGTCGCGCTGTCCGCGGACGGGAACACCGCTGTCGTGGGTGGGAATTTCGACAACCATGGCGTTGGAGCCGTGTGGGTGTACACGCGCAGCGGCAGCGTCTGGAGTCAGCAGGGCACGAAGCTGGTCGGCGCGGATGCGGTGGGCATCGCGAACCAGGGATGTTCCGTCTCACTCTCCGCGGATGGGAACACTGCGGTCGTGGGTGGGAATGTCGACAACGCGAACGCGGGAGCGGCGTGGGTGTTCACCCGCACCGCCGGCGTGTGGAGCCAACAGGGCGCGAAGCTGGTTGGCACGGGCGCGGTGGGCGCTGCAGAGCAGGGACTGTCCGTCTCGCTGTCCGCGGATGGGAACACGGCTGTCGTTGGTGGGAGCCGCGACGACTCTGGCGAGGGAGCCGCCTGGGTGTACAACCGCACGGGTAGCGTGTGGGGCCAGCAGGGCGCGAAGCTGGTCGGCACGACCGCCGCGTTGAGCACCACGGCCCAGGGAGGATCCGTGTGGCTGTCCGCGGACGGGAACACCGCTGTCGTGGGTGGGGCCAGCGACAACGCTGGCGCGGGAGCCGCCTGGGTGTTCACGCGGAGCGCGGGCGTGTGGAGCCAGCAGGGCGCGAAGCTGGTCGGCACGGGCGCAGCGGGCGCTGCGGGCCAAGGACGCTCCGTCTCGCTGTCCGCGGACGGGCTCACCGCCTTCGTGTGTGGGATTTTCGACAACTCTGGCGCGGGAGCCGCGTGGGTGTTCATGAGCGATGCCACCACCGGTGTCCCGCTCGAGCCGACGCCGCGGCCGGGCGTGCTGATGGCGACGCCCAACCCGTTCCTGTGCCAGACGTCCCTTCTGTTGACGCTGCCGGTGGCGGAGGACGTGGAGGTCTCAGTTTGGGATGTCAGCGGCCGCCTCGTTTGCCGGATGCCGCGGGCATCGATGGCGGCAGGGCAGCATCCGATTCCATGGTTCGGACAGGATGACAGGGGCCAGCGCGTGAAAGCCGGTATCTATTTCGTGCATGTTCGCGGGAACTCTGGCCTGGACCTCTGCAAGACGGTCGTTCGGCTACGATAGGGGGGTGAGTTCAGGGTGACTTCGTCATCCCCGACCGAGTGTCCTGCTGTCTTTGTAAGCGGCCTTCCGCGAGTGGCAAGGCGGAAATGCCTGGACAGGAGGGGACAGCAGGGGAGAAGCACGGTCGCAAGTGCCTGCTATTCTGCGTGCGTCTCCGCCCGTCCTTGAAGGCGTTGGCGTCCCCAACGGGATTCGAACCCGTGTTACCGCCGTGAAAGGGCGGTGTCCTAGGCCTCTAGACGATGGGGACGCGCGGGGTGGCGCGAAGCCCGGGAACCTAGAGGCAGGGGGCGGACGGAGCAAGTCACCGCGCGGTTGCTGCAGCTACCGGCGCGGGATCGCCACCACGTGCGCTTCGTTGATGAGTCCGCGATCCATGAGCGCATTCGCGGCGCGCTCGGCGTCGGACGTCGTGGACCAGCGCCCGAGCACGACGCGATACATCGTCGTGCCCGCTTCCTGGAACGGGAGCAGCGTGGCCGGGAGCGTGGTGTCGTGCGAAAGCCGATCGCCTTCCGTGCGCGCGCGGTCTTCGTCCAGGTAGGCAGCGACGCCCACGCCGTAATGCGGCGCGTCACTCGTCGTGCCGGTCGCCGGCGAGTCCGGTGCGCTCGCGGCCAGCGTCGGCGGCACCGGCGTCTCCGACGACGTCGGCTCGATCCGCCGCTCCGCGACGCGGTGCGCGGGCTCCGACAACGTGGTCGGCGTCGAGGCGGTGTGCACGGAGGCCGTGTGCTTCGCCACCTCGACCTCGCGCCGGAGTGAATCGATGAGCGCCGCCGTCGGGTCCGCCGCCGCCGGCGGGACCAGGGCGCCGTCCGGCCCACTGCCGTGCGTCGCGGTCGGGCTGCCGGCGGCGCCGCGCAGGAACGGCACATCGATCGCCCCGAAGCGCTGCATCAGGATCAGCATGATCCCGAGCGTCGCGAGCACGGAGACGGCGATGAGCCAGTTGCGAATCCCCGACGGTGCCGACTCCTCGCGCGTCATCTCGCGCTCGAGCCGCTCGCGAAGCCGCGGCGGCAGCGTGGCCATTGCGGGTTGCGGCGGCGCGACGCTCGGGCGCGGGAACGGAATCGGCGCGGGAGGAGGCGGTGCGAACTGCGAGCGCTGCACCGTGTACGGCGAGCTCGCCGGAGACGGCGGCGGCATTGGCGGAGGCATCGGCGGCGGTGCGGGCGGCTGCATCGCCTCGGCGCGGCGCATCGCCGCGGTGAGTCCGCGCGAGCTCTCGCCCCGCGCGGGCGCGTAGGGGTCGATCGGCTGGACCGGTGGCGGAGCAACGGGTGGCGGGGGCGGGGCCGGCGTATAGGCGCGCGCCGGCGCGGCAGGCGGCGGCAGCGGCGGCCACATGCTGGCCGGAGGAGTCTCATACTGGGGATGCGGAACGGGAGGCGGCAGGCTCGGGGGCGCGGCCGCGAC
>DATDEX010000287.1:0-3449 GCA_036522895.1 Candidatus Eiseniibacteriota bacterium
GAGCGACGCGGGGCGGCGGGACGCGAGGGCGGCGAGCCCGAAGCGCTCGAGCGCGGCGTGCGTGCGCGAGCGCACGTCACGGCCGGCGAGCCCCTGTGCGCGAAGCCCGAAGCCGACGTTCTCCTCCACGGTCATATGGGGGAAGAGCGAGAGCTCCTGCGGCACGTAACCGATCGGCCGGGCCTCTGCGGCGAGCCGCAGGTGGCGCGCGCGATCGAAGAGCACGAGCTCGCCGAGACGCGCGTGCCCGCGGGCGGGCTCCACGAGGCCGGCGAGCGCGCGCAGCAGCGTGCTCTTGCCCGCGCCGTTCTCGCCCGCCAGCACCGTGAGCCGGCCGGGTGCCGCCGCGAGCCGGGCCTCGAGCGTGAACTCGGCGCGGGGGACGTGGAAGTCAGCTTCGAGCATCGGGCCCGGTGCGGGCGGGGAGCGGGCGGGAGAGGAGCCTGAGCGCGAGCAGCATGAGGAGCGCGAGCACCAGGAGCAGCACGCTCAGCACCACCGCGAGGTCCAGATCGGACTGCATCGCCGTGTAGACGGCGAGCGGCAACGTGCGCGTCACGCCGGCGAGGTTCCCGGCGAACATGATCGTGGCCCCGAACTCGCCCAGCGCGCGCGCCGAGGCGAGCGTCGCGCCCGCCACGAGCCCGGGGGCGGCGAGCGGCAGCAGCACCCGGAAGAAGCGCGTCGCCTCGGAGGCCCGCAGCGTGGCCGCGGCCTCGAGCAGCCGCCGGTCCACCGCCCCGAACGCGGTGCGTGCCGCCGAGACATAGAACGGCGCGGACATGAACACCTGCGCCATGACGACCGCGAGCGTCGTGAACGGGAGCGAAATACCGAGGCCGGCGAGCGCGCGGCCGGCGAGTCCCACGCGGCCGAACGCGAGGAGCAGCGCCACGCCGGCCACCGTGGGCGGCAGCACCATGGGGAGGTCGATGAGCGCCAGCACGAGCGCCTGGCCGCGCGGCGGATGCAGCGCGAGCCGGTAGGCGAGCGGCGTGCCGAGGAGCACGACGATCGCGGTCGCGGAGAGCGAGGTGGTGACGCTCAAGGCCAGCGCGTCGCGCACCGGGGCCTCGCCGAGGCGTCCGAGCCAGTCGCCCGCGGGAACCCGGACGAGGAGCGCGACGAGTGGGAGGGCCAGGAACGCGAGCAGGATTCCACCCGCGAGGAGCGCCACGGTGCGAAACGGCGCGGTCATCGGGGGAGTGCGGCCGGCGTGCGCGCCGGTGAGAAACCCCGGGCTCTCAGGGCACGCTGCCCGGCCGGCGAGCACACGGCGTCGACGAACGCGTGCGCGAGGTCCACCTCCGGGCCGTGCAGCACGCCGATCGCGTCGTCCGCGGTGACGCGCGCGCCCTCGGGGACGCTCCACACGCGGAGCTCGCGCGGCGGGATGCCCGCGACGTCGGAGGCGTAGACGATGCCGGCATCCGCCTCGCCGAGGCGCACCTTCTCGAGCACCGCGCGCACGTCGTCCTCGTCCGAGACGACGTTCGCGAGCGCCGAGTCCGTGAATCCCCGGCCGAATCCCGGCTGGCGTCCGAGCGCGCGCAGCAGCGCCCGCGCATAGCGTCCCGCGGGGACCGACGGCGCGGCCAGGACGAGCTTGAGCCGCGGACGGCTCAGGCCCCGGGGCCCGCCGAGGCGCCCCGGATCGTGCGCCGGCGCGATCACCACGAGCGGGTTGTGCGCGAACACCACCCAGGGGCCGTCCAGGCGCCCGTCCCGCTCGAGGCCCGCGAGCCAGGCCGGATCCGCGGAGGCGAAGACGTCGGCCCGCGCGCCCTGCTCGAGCTGGCGCGCGAGGATCTGCGAACCCGCGAACTGGAGCTGCACGCGCACGCCGGCGTGGTCGCGCTCGTACGCGCGGGCGAGGTCCTGGAACGCGTCCGTGAGCGAGGCCGCCGCGAACACGCGCAGGGTGTGCGCCGGCGCCGCGGCCGCCCCCGGGGGCGCCACGAGTGCCAAACCCAGCAGGGCCAGCGTCCGGCGGAGCAGCGAGCGGGGCACCAGGAATCTCCGTGGGTGGGCGTAACGCCCGGTATCGATGAAGCTTGGGCGAGTGGCTTCGAGTGGAGCTGGAGCGTGAGGCGCCGCTTCAGCGGCTGCCGGTCGAATACCCCTGGGCGCGCCTCGCCTTGACGATCCGGATCGACTCGCCGCTCGTGTTCCCGTGCACCATCAGCGGGAACTTGGCGGTGAAATCGAACTCGGGGTCGCGCTCCTGGTTGTGGCAGCCGCGACAGGTCCGCTCGCCGAGCGCGCTCCGCGCGAGCCAGGCGTCGCTGTGCTCGGTGCCCATGCCGTGGCAGTTCTCGCACTGGACGTTTACGAGGTGCGGCGTGCGCACCGGGTCGACGAAGCCGCCCGGCTGGCGATAGCCCACCGAGTGGCAGGGAATGCACTCCGGGGTGGCGTCCTTCCGCTCGCGCACGAGCGTCTCCCACGCCAGGGAATGGGCCGTCGTCCGCCATTGCTCGCTCTCCGCGGCGTGGCAGCGCGCGCACACCTCGCCGCCCACGAAGTGGTCCACGGGATCGCTGTCGGGATCGGCCGCGGCGAGCGCCTGGGCGCGGCGCTGCTCCACGCGCATCCGCTCGTTGTAGGCGTCCTCGAACGCCTTGACCTTCGCGAGCGTGGCCGGTTGCTCGCGCACCTCGGGGCCGAGCGCGCGCACGTCGCAGGTGGCGTCCGCGGCGCGACCGTCCGGGCCGAGCGTGAGCGTCACGACGCCGAGCTGCTGGCCCTGTTCGCCGGCGTAGCTTCCGAGGGCGTCGCCGATTCGCCGCCCGTGCTCGAGGACCGGGACGTCGTGGCCGAGGATGACGACGTCGATCCCCGGCACGGCGGTCGCGAGGTCCTCGCCGCCCACGCGTCCGAGTTGCGAGAGCAGGACGATGACCTGCGCGCCGCGGGCGCGAAGGTCGGCCACGACGCGCGTCGCCACGTTCTCGGGATCGAGGACGAGCAGCGAATCGTGTGCCGGGCCGAGATCCAGACGATCGCCGATCAGCCCGAACACGCCCACGCGCAGGTCGCCCGCGTCCACGAGGCGCGATTCGGGAAAGACCGGGGCGCGCTTCACGCGGTCCACCAGGTTCGCGCACGTCATCGGCACCTCGTGCCGGCGCACCTGTTCGCGAAGGAACGCGAGGCCATGCCGCAGGTCGCGCGGCCCGACGCCGACGGCCCCCACGTGCAGATCGGCGAGCGAGCTCAACATGAATTCCGCGAGGTCGGTGCGGCCGTCGACCTCGGGGAACGAGCCGCCGGCGTCCACGAACAGCGCCGGCACGGCGCCCGCCCGGACGCTGTCGAGAAAGGCCGCCATCCGCGCGAACCCGCCGCGCGGGACGTGACAGCCGCACGGGCTGGTCTTGCCCTTCAAGTCGGCGGTGCCGACGACGACGAGCCGCGCCGGGGTCGGCCCGGCCGGCGCCGGCGTGGCG
>DATDEX010000288.1:0-12299 GCA_036522895.1 Candidatus Eiseniibacteriota bacterium
CGTCGTTCGCCGGCCCGCAGCTCGTGATCGCGCCCGGCCCGCACGTGCACGTGGCCGAGAGCACCGCGCGCATCATGTGGACGGTGAACGCCGCACTTGCGCCGGCCGCGCTCTGGGGCGTGTTCGTCTTCGGCACCGGCGCGGTCGCCGTGCTCGCCGGCGCCATCGCCGGAGCGCTCGGCGCGGAGTGGCTCTGCGCGCTGGCACTCCGCCGCCGCGCGACGCTCGCGGACGGCAGCGCCTTCTGCACCGGGCTCCTGCTCGCCATGACGCTCCCGCCGCAACTCCCCGGCTGGGCCGCGCTCCTCGGCGGGGTGTTCGCGATCGCGATCGGCAAGGCGATCTTCGGCGGCCTCGGCTTCAATCTCTTCAACCCGGCGCTCGTGGGGCGTGCGTTCTTGATGGCGAGCTTCCCGCTCGCGATGACCTCCGGCTGGACCGGCGCGCGCCCCTGGTTCGGCGCGTCGCTCGACGCGATCACCACGCCCACGCCGCTCGCCGCACTCCGCGAGCATGGGCTCGCGGCGGCGTTCCGGGTCGCCTCGGCGCACGGGAACCCGTGGACCTCGCTCGTGCTCGGCTTCCGGCCGGGCTCGATCGGCGAGGGCTCGGTGCTGCTCCTGGCCCTCGGCGCGGCGGTGCTGCTCGCGCGCGGCATCATCCGGCTCACGATCCCGCTCGGCGTCTTCGCGGGGCTCGGGCTCGTGACGCTCGGAACCGGGGCGCAGGCGCTCCATCTCCTGAGCGGCGGGCTCTGGCTCGGCGCGTTCTTCATGGCCACCGACTACGTCACCTCGCCCAACCTGCCCGGCGGCCAGCTCGTGTTCGGGCTCGTGATCGGCGCGCTCACCGGGATCATCCGCACGTTCGGCGGCTACCCGGAAGGCATCTGCTACGCGATCCTGATCGCGAACCTGCTCGTGCCCGCGTTGAACCTCCAGTTCCGGCCGCGGCGGGTGGCACTCGAGGGAGGCGCGCCGTGAGCGGGCCCGTGCCGCCGACCGCGGGCGCCCCTCCCGCCCGCCCCGCCGCCGAGATGCTGCGGATCACGCTGTCCATGACGGTGGCCTGCGCGATCGGCGCGCTGGTGCTGGGCGCCATCTACCTCGGCACCGACCGCTACGCCCGCGCCGTGCGCGCGGCCGGCGAGCGCAAGGCCGTGACCCAGCTCCTTTCGCTCGGCCCGGACGCCCGGGTGCGCGAGATCTCGCAGTATCTCGACCGCGCCCGCGCCCGGGTCGTCTACCGGCAGGCCGGCGAGGGCGGCGCGGCGGCCACGCGCCTCGTGTACGCGCTCGACGGCACGCTCGTCGCTCGCGCGCAGGTGCCGGCCGCCACCGAGGAGCCGCGCGCGTTCGAGTCGCTGGGGCGGATCTTCGTCGCGAGCCGGGGCGGCCAGCCGGCGGGATTCGTGATCGAGGGTCAGACGAGCGGGTACAAGAACACGATCCGCTTCTTCGTGGCGCTCGACTCGTCGTTCGCGATTGCCGGCGTGCGCGTGGTGGAGCACGACGAGGACCCCGGGCTCGGCGCCGAGACGGCCACGCCGTGGTTCGGGGGCCAGTTCGTCGGCCGGAGCGCCGCGCAGGTGGCGGCGCTCGACGTGACCCGTGACCCCTTGCCCGAGGACTGGCGCGCCGCGCTCGCCCGGCTCGATCGCGAGCCGCTCGGCCAGTGGCGGAAGGCGCACGCGGCGCTCATCGCGCGCGAGGGCGGGCGTCCGATCCACGCGGTGACCGGGGCGACGATCTCGAGCCGCGCGCTCACCGACGGCGTGCGCGGCACGGTCGATCACTTCCGCCGGCGCTGGGCGCTGATCGCGCCGCAACTCGGGGCCCCGTCATGACGATCGTTCCGCTCCCCGGCAAAGCTCCCAGCGCCCGCTTCCTCGTGCTGAACGGGATCTTCCAGGAGAACCCGGTCTTCCGCCTGGCGCTGAGCCTCTGCCCCGCGGTCGCGGTCACCACGACGGTGGTGAACGGGCTCATTCTCGGCGTCGCCGTGCTGGCGGTGCAGGTGCTCTCGAGCTCGACCGTGGCGCTCACGCACGCCTGGATCCATCCCAAGGTCCGCATCCCGATCTTCATCATCATCATTGCCGTCTGGGTGAGCGCGATCGACATGACGCTCGCCGCGTTCCTGCCCGGGCTCTACGCCCAGGTCGGGCTGTACGTGAAGCTCATCGTGGCGTTCGCCATCATCATCTCGCGGCTCGAGGTGTTCGCGTCGCGCAACCCGCTCGCCCCCGCGTTCTGGGACGCCGTCGGCATGGGGCTCGGGTTCCTGGTCGCGCTGGTCGCGATCGGCGCGTTCCGGGAGCTCCTCGGGAACGGCTCGGTGTTCGGCTTCGCGCTCGTGCCGTTCAAGCCGCTCCTCTTCTTCGCGCTCCCCGCCGGCGGGTTCTTCTCGATCGCGCTCCTCATGGCGTTCTTCAACCTGGTGGAGCGGAAGCTCACGGGCCGCTCCTCGGCGAGCGCGGACGCGGGAGGCAGCCATGCGGCGTGAGCGCCGGTCGGCCTGGGCAGTCGCAACGCTCGGTCTGAGGTTCCTGCTCGCGGGCCTCCTCGTGGCCCTCGTGATTCCCACGGCACTGGCGCGCGCCGAGGGCGAGGGCACCAGCACATGGGCGCCCGGCGCCGAAGCCGCGGCGACGACGCCAGCCGGTCGTGGCGCGCTCCGCTCGGCGCGCGTGCTCGCGCCCGATCACCTGCGCGTGCGGCTCGCCCGCCCGCTCGCCGGGCTCGGGACGGCGTCCTTCCGGCTCACCTCGGACCTCGCTCCCGATCTTCCGATCGCGATCCGGGCGCTCGAGCCGCGGGGCGACGACCAGGTGCTGCTCACGCTCGGGGAGCGCGTCGACGCCGGGAAGGCCTACCTCCTCGAGCTCGCCGATCCGCCCTCGCGCCTTCCGGTGCGGCCGGCGCCGTGGGCGCTCCTCCTCACCGCGGTCATGAGTGCCGCGCTCATCAACAACTTCGTCTTCACGCGCTACCTCGGGCTCTGCATCTTCTTCGGCGTCACCCGCAAGCGCGACACCGCGATCGGCATGGGCATCACGTTCACGCTGGTGATGATCGGCACGGCCATGCTGTCGTGGGCGCTCTACACCTGGGCGATGATCCCCTTGAAGCTCAAGTTCCTCGAGGTGCTGGTGTTCATCGGCGTCGTGGCCGTCGTGGTGCAGTTCCTCGACACCATGCTCAAGAAGACGCACGCGGCGCTCCACCGCCGGTTCGGCATCTACCTCGTGCTCATCACGACCAACTGCATCATCCTCGCGGTGCCGCTCCTGAACGCCGCCTCCGGCGCCGGGCCGGCCGACGCGCTGGCGCTCGCGCTCGGATCGGGCCTCGGCTTCGCGCTCGCGCTGTTCCTCATGTCGTGCGCGCGCGAGAAGCTCGAGCTGGCACGGGTGCCGCGGAGCTTCGAGGGGCTGCCGATCGCGTTCGCGCTCGCGGGGCTCTTCGCGCTCGCCTTCATGGGCTTCAGCGGTCTCAACTTCCTGAGATAGGCGATGATCGTCCCGCGGTGGAACGGCGATGCGTGCGAGCGAGAGGCGGCCGCGTGATGGACGCCGGCGCTCTGCGGATCGCGCTCTGGGGGCTCGCGCTCTTCAGCCTGCTCGGCCTCTTCTTCGGCTTCGCGCTCGCCGCGGCGGCGATGAAGTTCCACGTGGTGACGAACCCGCTGGTCGACCGGGTGCGGCACGCGCTGCCGTCGGCCAACTGCGGAGCCTGCGGCTTCGCCGGCTGCCAGGCCTACGCGGAGGCCGTGGTGGAGAACCCGGCCGTGGCCCCGAGCCTCTGCGCCCCCGGGCGCGGGGCGGTCGCGGCCTCGGTCGCCGAGCTGACGGGCAAGCAGGTGGGCACGGTCGTGGACCGCGTCGTGGTCATGCGCTGCCACGGCACGAGCGCCTACGCGCGCCGCGAGGCCGAGTACGCCGGCGTCCAGACGTGTTCGGCCGCGACGCTCGTCTTTGGCGGACCCAAGGCGTGCAAGAACGGCTGCCTGGGACTCGGCGACTGCGTGAAGGTCTGCCCGTTCGACGCGCTGCACCTCGGGCCGGACGGCATCGTCCAGGTGGACGACGCCAAGTGCACCGGCTGCGCGCTGTGCGTGCCGGCGTGTCCCAAGGAACTCTTCACGCTCTATCCGCGCCAGCACCGGATCGAGCTCTCCTGCGTCGCGCGCGACAAGCAGTCGGTGGTGCGTGCCACCTGCATGGTGGGCTGCACGCTGTGCCGGAAGTGCGTGGCCAAGTGCCCGGCCGGCGCCATCGAGTGGAACGGCAGCACCATCGTCATCGATCACGACAAGTGTCTCGCGTACGGACCTTCGTGCAACGAGGCCTGCGTGGACATCTGTCCGAGCACCATCCTCCACCGCATCGGGCAACGGCCCCGGCCGGAAGCCGCCGAGCTCGTGCAACTGGGAGCCTCCGGATGAACCCTGCTTCGGTTGTGAGTCCCTCGAGCTCGCCGGCGGGCGCCGCCAGCGACGCGCGCTCCGTGGTGATCGCGATCGTCGGAAGCGGCGGGGACGGCGTGGCGCTCCTCGGCGACCTGCTCCTCGGCATGGCGGCCGAGCAGGGCATCTTCGGCATGATGGTGCAGTCGTACGGCCCGCAGATCCGCGGCGGCGAGTCCGCCGTGATGCTCCGGTTCTCGGAGCGCGAGGTGCAGTTCGAGGGCGACGACTCCGACCTGCTCGTGTGCTTCCGGATCGCGGACTTGAAGCGCTTCCAGGGTGCGGTGCGGCTCCACGCGGGGAGCGCCGTGATCGTCGAGGACGCCGACGCGACCGAGCTGCCGGCCTGGCTCGGGGCGGTCGATCGCGCGCCGACCCGCTATCCGTTCGCCACGTTCGAAAACGGCGCCGAGGTGGCGGGAGCGCCCAAGAACATGAAGGCGCTGGCGCTCGTCACCCGCATGCTCGGGTGGGACCCGGAGTTCGCGCGCGCGACGCTCCGCAAGCGCTTCGGCCACAAGCCGGCGGCGCTCGCCGCCAACATCGTGACGTTCAACGCCGCGCTCGACGCCGGGGGCCTCCCCGCGCTCGTACACCTGCGCGCGCGCGGCAGCGCGCTCCACGTCGAGACGGGCAACGAGGCGATCGCCCGCGGCGCGATGGCGGCCGGGCTCGGCTTCTTCGCCGGCTATCCGATCACGCCCTCCTCCGAGGTCATGGAGACGTTGATCGAGGAGCTGCCGGCGCTCGGCGGCCGCGTCGTCCAGGCCGAAGACGAGATCGCCGCGCTCGGCATGGTGCTCGGGGCGTCGTTCGGCGGGGTGCCGGCGATGACCGCCACGAGCGGTCCCGGGCTCTCGCTCATGACCGAGATGCTCGGGCTATCGAGCATGGCCGAGTTCCCCGCGGTGATCGTCGACTGCCAGCGCGCCGGCCCGGCCACCGGCATGCCGTCGCGCACCGAGCAGAGCGACCTCTTCCAGGCGGTCTTCGGCGGTCACGGCGACTTCCCGCGCGCGGTGCTCGGCGTGTACGACGTCGTGCACGCGCGCGAGGTGATGAGCCGGGCGTTCCACCTGAGCGAGACCTACCAGCTCCCGGTGCTCGTACTCTCCGACGCCTACATCGCCCAGCGCCGCCAGATCCGCGAGCTGCCGCTCGGCCAGGCGCCCCGCACGCAGCGCCGGCGCTGGTCGGCCTCGGACGGCACGGCACGTTTCAGCCTCGACGGCGCGCACGGGGTGAACGCGTTTCGCGTTCCCGGCACACCCGGCGGCACCTACCCCGCCGCGGGCATCGAGCACACGCCCGAGGGGCAGCCCACATCGGACACCCGCATGCACCACGAGATGAACGCCAAGCGCTTCCGCAAGCTCGACGCGATCGCGGCCGAGACCGCGGGCTGGTTCCGCACGCTCGGGCGCGACGACGCGCCGCGCGGAGTCGTGGCCTGGGGCAGCCAGTTCGGGATCCTGCGCGAGTGGGTGGAGCGGCATCCCGAGTGGCGCGTGTTCCTGCCCGAGATCATCCACCCGTTCCCGCTCGAAGCGTTCCGGGCATGGAGCGCCGGGCTCGCCGCGGGCGTGGTGATCGAGCTGAGCTTCCAGGGCCAGTTCCACCGCTACCTCTCGGGTCTCACCGACATGTCCAGATTCCAGAGCCTCGGCCGGAGCGGCGGCGTGCCGCTCACGTCGCCCGAGCTCGCCCGCATGCTGGAGGTGAAGCCGTGACCACGTTGAAGGCGAAGGACTATCGGTCCGGCATCGAGCCGGTGTGGTGTTCGGGCTGTGGCGACTACGGCGTGCTGAAAGGCCTGACCCAGGCGCTCGCCGACCTAGAGATCGTCCCCGACAAGCTGGCGGTGATCTCCGGGATCGGCTGCTCGAGCCGGCTGCCCGGCTACACCAAGAGTTACGCGTTCAACACGATCCACGGCCGGGCGCTGCCGATCGCGACGGGTCTCAAGCTCGCGCGCCCCGAGATCACCACGATCGTCGTGGGCGGCGACGGCGACGGCTTCAGCATCGGGCTCGGCCACCTGCCGCACGCGATCCGCCGCAACCCCGACCTCACGTACGCCGTGCTCGACAACGGCATCTACGGCCTCACGAAGGGCCAGGCCTCGCCCACGACGGAGGTGGACTTCAAGCAGGAGCGAGGACTCGCCGGCCCGGACGAGCGACCGCTGAACCCGGTGCTGCTGGTCCTGAGCGCGGGCTGCGGCTACGTCGCGCGCACGCACGCCGGCAACCTGCCGCACCTGCGCCAGACGCTGCGGGAGGCGATCCGCTATCCCGGCTTCGCGTTCGTGCACGTGCTGGCGGGCTGCGTGACCTACCAGACGCCGAGCTACGCCGAGCAGGTCTACCAGCGCTGCGACCTGCTCCCCGCCGACTACGTCCCGAACGATCTCGTGCGGGCCATGGAGATGGCGCGCGGGCCCCGTTTCCAGCTCGGCGTGCTCTATCGCCGCGATCCGGGCCAGGCGCCGCGCGTGGGCGAGATGGAGGGCCAGGCCGAGGCCGGGGTGTGGCCGCCGGTCACCCAGCCGCTGGGCCAGGAGCCGGCGAGCGACGCGGAGTTCCCGGGCGGCTGATCGGCTCCGGGACCGCGACCGCGATCGGGTTGACGCCCGCGAGCACCGCCGGCACGAGCAGGCGCAGCGCATGGAAGTGCGCGAGCCGGAGCGTCGCTCCCTCGCGCGGCGCGAGCACGCGCGTGGCCCGCGGGGTGCCGGCGTCGTCGAGCTCGGCCTCGATCGCGTCGTTTCCGAATCGCCAGCCGTCGAGCGTGCGCTCGAGCCGGTGCTCGACCCCAGAGAACCGCGCGACGACGCGCTCTTCTGCGCCGTCGATCCGGATGCCGTCCGCCGTGAGGTCCGCATCGTAGCCGGCGCGACTCGTGTAAAGGCGGGGCTTCACGCGGTGCGGCCCGCCCGCCTCGGGGCAGAACGTGTCGCAGTTGCCGCACTCGTTACAGAGCTCGGCGGCGACCGCCCACTGCGACTCGCGGTGGGTCCCGAACCGGGCCAGGCGGCGCTCGACGGCGCCGCCCACGAGCACCAGCTCGAGCGTGGGCACCGAGCACGGCGGCACCGCGACCGAGAAGAACGCGGCGTTGGGGCAGACGAGCGCGCAGCGGTTGCAGGACTCGCAGTCGAGAAGGGCGAGCGGCGGCCGGGGCCCCGTGACGGCGAACGACTCCGCGGGCGGGGCTTCCGTGCCGGCGGCGAGCCGGGCCGCATAGCCCGCGAGATTGAACGCACCGGCCTCGCGCGTGCCGAGCTCGCCGCCGCCCGCCTCGCGGGCGCGGGCGACGACGAACGCGTCGATGTCGCGTGCGCCGAGCCGCTCCATCTCGGCCTCGAGCGCCTTCAGGTAGCGCGGCAGGCGCCGGTAGCCGGTCGGCTGGAGGAGATCGGTGCAGGTGGTGACCGGCGCGAAGCCGCAGGCCACCGTGTCGGCGAAGTTCTCGGCCCGCACCCCGGCGCTGAACGAGCGTGGGAGCGGAACGGGGAGCGCGCGCTCGAGCCGGTCCGCGAGCGCCAGGGCGATGGAATGGAGCGGCGCGCCCGAGAGGTAGACCTGTTCGCCGGCGAGCCGCCCGCGGGTGTTGCGCACCACGAGCGTGTTCGTGAGCTTGATCCCGAGCGAGAGCCCGCGCCCGCGGGCGAGCGCCGTGAGCCGCGCGAGCATGCCCACGGCGGTATCCCACTGGAGGTCGCGCGCGAACGCCGCGGGCTCGAGCACGATGTCGTGCCGTCGCTGGACGTCGTGGAGCAGGTGCGCCACGTGGTCGTGACCGAGCAGCGTGGGATTCAGCTTGATCACGACGTTCAAGGCATGCCGGTCGAACAGCCGCTCGACGATTCGCTCGATCTCCCCCGCCGGGCAGCCGTGGAACGTCGAGAGCGTGACCGTGTCCACCATCCGTGCCGGCGGAGCCGCCCCATCCGCATCACGCCACGCCGCGGGGAGCCGGTCGCGAAGCGCGTGAAGCATCGGACCCGCCTGGCGCGCGCCGTCGAGGAAGCGTGCCACAGGGTCGGAGCAGATCCCGGCCAGGTCGTAGCCCACCGAGGCGTCGAAGTGCGTGCCGATCGTGCCCCCCTCCCGGGCGGCGCGTGCGTCCTCCGGGCCCACGACCCCGCGGGCCGCGAGCGCGTGGATCAGGAGCCACGCGGTGGCGTACTGCTCGAGCGAGGATGCGAGTCTCAGCTCCTGCGACCACTCGACGTTGTAGGCCTCGGCCGGGGCGTCGATGCAGGGCCGCGGGATCTCGAGCCGGTCGCGCACCTGGATCGTCTTCAACTCGAGCACGCGCGCGCCCGCGAGCCACGCCGTGACGAGGTTCTGCGCGAGCTGCGTGTGCGGGCCCGCGGCCGGGCCGAGCGGCGTGGCGGCGCGGCCGCCCGCGACCGGGATCGACAGGTCGAGGCCGGGCTTCCGCCGCCAGAACGAGCGCTGCGGCAGGCCGAACACGCTCCGCTCGCGCTCGAGGCCGGCGAGCGCCCAGGCGGCGAGCGTCTCGACCGCGAGCGGTCGCAGCTCGCTCACACGCTCTCCATCCGCGCCCAGAGCTCCACGGCCGCCTCGCGCGCCTCGGCGCGGATCTCCGGCAGGTCGCCGTGAACCAGGCGGCCCTCGCGCACGACGGTGCGTCCGCCGACCGCGGCGCGCCAGACCCGCGGCCGGCCATCCTCGGCACCAGGGATCCACTCGACCAAGTCGCTCGACATTTCGAGCGCGCCGAAGTGCTCGGCGGCGAGCTCCCGCCCGCCCTCGAGGCGCAGGTCGAGCGCCGCGGCGGGCGTGCCCGGCTCGTGGACCGCGGCGAGCCGGGCGAGCGCCGCGCGCTCGGCGCGGAGATCGGACGGGAAGCCGTCGGTGCCGAGCGCGACGCGTCCGCTCGCGGCGAGTGCCAAGGGATAGCCGACGCGGTTCGCCTCGTTGGAGCGCGGGTTCTGCACGAGCCAGAGGCGGTTCGCGTCGGCGTCGCGCACCTGGGAGGCGTCGAGGTGGACACCGTGGGCGAGGATCGAGCGTGGCGGCAATGTGCCGGCGTTGAACATGCGCCCGAGCGGTCCGCGGGCACCGCGGCGGGTCGCGTCCTCGACGTCGGTGAGGTCTTCGGCCACGTGGACGTGGCAGGCGGTCTCGAGCCGCGCGCACATGTCCGCGGCCTCCTCGAGCGTCTCGTGCGACACCGTGAACGAGGCGTGCAGGCCGACGAGCCCGCGAACGTGCGGGCGGCGATTGTTGAGGATGAACCGCTCGCACTCGGCGAGCCCGCGTCGCGCCTCGGCGCGGCCGCGGTTCCGCTCGGTGGCGCCGTAGCAGAGGAGCGCGCGCATGCCGAGCGAGGCGCACGCGTCGGCGATCACGTCGAGGCTCCCCTCGATCAGGTTCGGAGACTCGTGGTGATCGATCAGCGTCGTGGTGCCGTGGAGGAGCGCGTCGGCCACGTACCAGCGCGCCGCCGCGTGGAGCGATGTCACGTCGAGCGCGCGGTCGAGCCGCCACCACACCCGCTCGAGGATCTCGAAGAAGTTCTCGGGATCCCGGGCGGGCGGCGGCATGTCGAACGGGGCGAGGCCGCTGTAGATGTGCGTGTGGGCATTGACGAACCCGGGGCCGGTCATGGCATGGCCTTCCTCATCGCCATGGCTTCGTACTCGCTCATCGCCACGTCTCCCGCGGCGCCGAAGCGCGTATCTTCCCCACCGTCATGTCCTTCGCGGCCGGCGAATCCTTCATGGGAAGCCGGGTGCGGCGCACGCCGTCGAAGCTCGCGAGCGCCGACGCCACCGCGGCCGCGGTGGGCACGAGCCCGATTTCGCCCAGGCCCTTGGCGCCGAACGGGCCCTCGGGCTCGTGCACCTCCACGAGCCGGACGTCCACCTCGGGCATGTCCTTCGCGCGGAGCGCGCCCAACTGGTAGAGCGAGTACGTCACCGGCATGCCGTCGACGCACGGCAGCTCCTCGGTGAGCGCGTAGCCGAGCCCCATGTGCACCGCGCCCTCGATCTGGGCTTCGCAGAGGCCGGGATTGACGATGCGGCCCACGTCGTGGGCGGCGATGATCCGCGCCACGCGGCCCGCGGCATCGAGCACCGCGATCTGGGTGGCGTACCCGTAGCTCGTGTGGGTCTTCGGGTGCGGGTTCGCCGCATCGAGCGACGTCGTGTCGTCCACGCACGTATCGGCGGCATAGACCCGGCCGGCGAGATCGGCGAGCGAGCGGCCGGCGTCGAGGTCCTTGCGGAGCAGCGCCGCCGCGCTCGACACCGCGCGGCCGCCGAACATCGTCGCGCGCGAGCCGGTCGTCTGCCCGCAGCCCAACGCGAACGTGGCGTCGACCTTCGGGCCGAACGTCGCGAGCGGGAGCCCGGTCACCTCCGCGGCGAACTGCGAGAGCACCGTGAGCAGGCCCTGCCCCATCTCCGTGTAGCCGTTGTAGACCGAGACCGTGCCATCCCGCTCCACGACGAGCCGCGCCTTGCCCCACTCGACGGCGCCGTTTCCGAGGCCGGTGTTCTTGAGCGCGCAGGCGATCCCGGCGTGGCGGCCCTCTGCCATGAGCTCGCGCCACGAGTCGCGCACCGCGAGGAGCGTGGCGCGGATGCCGGCGGATTCCCCGAGTCGCTGCCCGGTCGTGAGCGCGTCGCCGGGCTCGACCGCGTTCCGCCAGCGGATCTCCCAGCGGTCGAGCCCGCACGCCGCGGCGAGGCGATCGAGTGCCCCCTCCAGCGCGAATGCGGCCTGCGGGACGCCGAAGCCGCGCATGGCGCCGCACGGCGGGTTGTTCGTGTACGCGGCCACGGCCTCGACGTCCACGTGCGGCACGCGGTAGGGCCCGCACATGTGGCCGGCCGCGCGCTCGAGCACCTTCATCCCCACCGACGCGTACGCGCCGGAGTCGCCGGTGAGCCGCGCGTGCACGGCGACGAGCCGCCCCTCCGCGTCGCAGCCCGCGGTGAGCGCGATCCGGATCGGGTGGCGCTTGGGGTGCATGCGCACGGACTCGCGGCGCGAGAGCGCGAGCTTGACCGGCCGCCGGCTCACCCAGGCGAGGAGCGCGGCGTGCGCCTGGACGCTCAGGTCCTCCTTGCCGCCGAACGCGCCGCCGTTCGGGACCAGCTCGACGAACACGCGCTCCTCGTCGATCCCGAGCAGGCGCGCGACCTGGCGGCGGTCGTCGAACACCCCCTGTCCCTGCGTGTGGAGGTGGAGCCCGCCCGGCGTGGGGACGGCGAGCGCGCACTCGGGCTCGAGGAACAGGTGCTCGATCCGCTGCGTCTGCCAGGTGTCCGTGACCACGTGCGCGCACGCGGCGAGCGCGGCCGCGGCATCGCCGCGCCGGATCACCGAGCGCGACAGCAGGTTCTCGTGCACCGGATTCACGCGCGGCGCCCCGGCCGCGAGCGAGTCGTCCGCGCTCGAGACCACGGGGAGCGGCTCGTACTCGACCTCCACGAGCGCCGCCGCCGCGCGGGCCGCGACCTCGGTCTCGGCCGCGACCGCCGCGAGCACGTCGCCCACGCAGCGAACCTCCTCGCCCGCCGCGACGAACGCCGGCCAGTCGGCGTGGATGAGACCGTTCCAGCGCTCGCCGGGCACGTCGGCGGCCGTCACCACCGCGACCACGCCGGGCTGGGCGCGGGCCCGCGTCGTGTCCACGCGCCGCACGCGCGCCCGCGCATGCGCGGAGAGCGTGACCGCCCCGTAGAGCATGTTCGGTGGGAACAGGTCGTCCACGAACGGCCGCTCGCCGAGCGCCAGCTCGCGCGCGCGGTAGCGCTCGACGCGGGCGCCGACGCCGCCGCTCGCGCG
>DATDEX010000289.1:0-14011 GCA_036522895.1 Candidatus Eiseniibacteriota bacterium
GTCGCGCTCCCCGCGCTCGTGAGGGCGCCGAGTGCGAACCACGCGAGCGTGGCGAGAGCCAGCGCCGCGAATGCCGCGCGGAAACGGTGGGTGACGAGCGCGCGCCACGCGCGCGAGCCGAGCATGAGCTGCGTCGCCGCCTTGGCGACGATCACCGCGAGCGGAAGGCCGAAGCCGGCGACGAGCGCGAGCGGGGAGAGGAGCGAGAGGAGCAGCGCACCGGCCGCGAAGAGGAGGGCCAGCCCCGCGAGCGCGAGCCCGATCCGCCGCGTCGTCTCGGGGCTGCGACGCCCGGGAGCCATGAGGCCGACGACCAGCCGCTCGATGAGGTCGAGGTTCACGATCGACCAGCCGGCGCCCGCGGCGAACGCCAGGCCGCGCATGGGGCTCGCGTACGTGGCCGCCATGAGCGCCACGACGCCGCCCAGCCAGGTGGAGGTCCTGCGAACGCGCGCGAGGAATTCGAGACCCATGTGCTGTGCCGGGCGCGCCTGCCCGAGAGCGGCGGCGGCGGCCCTTAGCGCTCCTGTGTGTCGAGGTATCGCCTGTAGATCGACCAGACTTCCCGGGCGCCGGCCACGAAACCCAGCACGAGGCCCGAGAGCGCCAGCCATGGCGAGGTGTGAAACCGCTTGTCTCCGAGATCCCCGAGGAAGAATCCCACCAGCGGCGAAACGATGAGCAGGGTGGGGATCGCCACCAGCGTCGCAGCACTTCGCAGCCCCGACTCGTCCGGGGGCTTGTCCTGCGGAGGTGCCATGCTGGCCGACCTCTTCGATTCAGAGAATCGTCGGGAGAGTGAAACTTTTCACAAACCCCGAGCCAACCGTAATGATTTCAACGGCTGACGGGGGCGGCGGAAAGCTAGTCGAATGCCAGTTCTCGGTCAAGGCCGATACCGGGCGCCCGGGCAGACTTGACGTCGCGGGCGGCACACCGCGCGCCGGGTTGGCAACTCCCGCCGCGGACGGTACTCTGCCGCCCGTGCTTCCCATCTCGTGCACGCAGATCGAGGTCCACGTCTTCCGCCGTCGCGGCAAGCGATTGGAAATGCTGCTTATACGGCGCTCGCCCCATCGTTCTCTTGCGGGAGTCTGGCAGCCCATCACGGGCGGCATCGAGCCGGGTGAGTCCACCATGGCGGCCGCGATCCGGGAACTGCGTGAGGAGACGGCGCTGACGCCGCTGCGCTGGTGGGCGCTCGAGCAGCCCGCTACGTTCTACGACCCAGGGCGCGACATGATCCGCGTCGTGCCCGTGTTCACGGCCGAGGTCGCGTGGACCGATCCCGTCTACCTCTCGGACGAGCACGACAAGTACGCGTTCGTGCCGTTCCGCGAGGCGCGGAAGCGCGTGTTGTGGGCGACGCAGCGCCGGGCGATCGAGGCGGTGCGCGACGAGGTGCTGTCCGGCTCGGCCGGCGGGGCCGCGCGCGAGATCACGGCGCGGGTGGCGGGGCTCGCGCCCCGGAATCCCGGCAGGCGAGAGGCACCGGCGAAGCGGATCGCGCGCGGGCAGCCGCCAGAGAAGGGTCGTGGCCGCCGGCGCGCGGCGACGAAGTAGACCGGGGAGGAGAGCCGACCGATGGCAGCGAGCAACAGCTTCGACGTCACCACCGGCGTGGACATGATGGAGGTCCAGAACGCCGTGGACCAGGCGACCAAGGAGATCACGCAACGCTTCGACTTCAAGGGCATGAAGGTCGGCATCGAGCTCGACCCGAAGGCCAAGACCATCACGCTCACCGCTCCCGACGACAATCGCGTCGCCGCCGTGTGGGACGTGCTCCAGTCGAAGATGGTGAAGCGCAAGGTGCCCTTGAAGAACTTGAAGCCCGGGAAGGTCGAGACCGCCGCCGCGGCGTCGGCACGGCAGGTCGTGGAGATCCAGGACGGCCTGACGAGCGAGCAGGCGAAGGAGGTCGTGCGGCACCTGAAGGACGCGAAGTTGAAGCGCGTCCAGGCCTCGATCAACGCCGAGACCGTGCGCATCTCGGGCCCGGACAAGGACGATCTGCAGGGCGCCATCGCGCTCTTGAAGCAGCACGACTTCGGCGTGGAGTTGAAGTTCGGGAACTTCAGGTCGAACTAGCCTGCATTATTCATGAGCCCGCGGCTCGCGCTACTGGCCCGTGTCACGCATCCGGATCAGCTCGTCGAGTGACGGCGTGCGCCCGAGCCGGCGCGTCGCGTCGGACGCGAAGCCGGCGTCCACGCCGTGGTCGCGGGCGCGGATCGCCTCCGGGAGCGTGAGGCTCGGGTAGCCGGCCTCCTGGAGGCTCACGATGTAGGCCGCATCCACGCCGTGGATGCGTGCCTCGAGCGCGGCGCTCGGGGTGACGTTCGCGAAGCCGGCCTGCCTGAGCCCGGCCAGGTACTGGGCATCCACCCCGTGATCGCGCAGCTCCACGAGTTTCGCGAGCGACAGCCCGCCGAATCCCAGCGCGTCGAGCGCGCGGATGAACTCGGCATCGACGCCGTGATCGCGGGTGGTGACGAGGTCGTCGAGCGACCGGTCGCCGAATCCCGCCGCGCGCATCGCGGCCGCGTACTCCGGATCGGCGCCGTGATCGCGCGCCCGCAGGAGCTGGGCAAACGTGAGCTTCGCGTAGCCGGCCTTGCTCATCCCGTCGACGAACTCGGGATCCACCCCGTGGTCGCGCGCCTTCACCCACTCGTCGAGCGAGGCCAGCTTGTAGCCGAGCGCCACCATGGCGTGCACGTACTCGGGGCTCACGCCGTGCTGGGTGCAGCGCACGAACATGTCCACGTTGGGCGCCGGATAGCCCTGGTCGTGGAGCTCGTCGAGCAGCGCGAGCCTGCCGTCGTTGAACACCAACTTGAGCTGCTGCGCCGGGGTGGGCCGGCCGACCCCGCGGTGCTCGAGCTCGTCCGCGAACGTGGGCGCCAGGAACAGGTCGAACGTGCCCCTGCCGCTGCCGTGGGCGAGCGTGCCCTGCATCACGATCGCGCCCGCATCGCGCTGGAGGCGGAACATGACGTCCACCGCGTCCCGCCGCATGTCCTCGGCGGTGAGCCCGGTCAGCTTCGCGAGCGCGACAGCGTTGGAGCTCGACTCGTGCCGGTGGTTGGGGCTCCCGAGGATGAGCGAAAGCTGCACCGTCCCCGCCGACTCGGACCAGCGCTCGATCGACCACTGGCCGGTCGCGGCGGGAGCGTCCGCGGAACGTGCCGGGCGGGCAAGGGCCGCGAGCAGGGAAAGCGCGATCGGCGCGACCGCGGCGGCGCGGGCGGCGAGCGGGAGGAGACGCTTCAAGTTCATGGCGGGGGCCTCCGGGCGGTGCATGCGCGGCGCGGCGGATCGGTCTTTCGGAAGGTGACGCATCCGGTTGGACAGCGTAGCCCATCGGAAAGGTGGGACGGGGCGATCGAGGCTCCCCCGCGGCGCGTCGCGCTGCCCGGTCGCGCCCGGCGCGCAGCGCGCCCGCCGGCACGACCCGGATGGTAACGTTCCCGATCCCATGAGTGCGCTGCAAACCGTCGGGTTCCTGGGGCTCGGGCTCGTGCTGGGTGCGTTCGGCACCCTGATCGGCGTCGGCGGCGGCTTCCTCCTACTCCCGCTCCTGCTCTTCGCCTATCCGCACGAGCCTCCCGGCGTGCTGACCGCCATCTCGCTGGCGGTGGTGTGCGCGAACGCCACCACCGGCTCGATCGCCTACGCCCGCATGCGGCGCATCGACTCAAAGGCCGGGCTCGTGTTCGCGCTCGCCGGAATCCCCGGGAGCGTGCTGGGCGCCATCGCCACCGGGCGGCTCGACCGGCGCGTCTTCGACCCACTGCTCGGCGGCGCGCTCCTCGTGGGTGCGGCGTTGATCGCCGTGCGGCCGCGCGAGGCACGCGAGCCGGCGGCCGGGAACGCGCTCCACACGCTCGTCGAAGCGGACGGCACCGTGCATCGCTACCGGCATCGCCTCGTGCTGGGCGCGGCCCAGAGCGTGCTCGTCGGCTTCGTCTCGAGCCTGCTCGGGATCGGCGGCGGCGTGCTGCACGTGCCGCTCATGGTGTTCGTGCTCGGCTTCCCCGTCCACATCGCCACGGCGACCTCGCACTTCGTCCTCGCGATCCTGACGGCCAGCGGCGTGGCCGCCCACGCCGCGGACGGAACGCTCCGGCCGGGGCTTGGCCGCGCACTGCCGCTCGTGGCCGGCGTGCTGGCCGGGGCACCGTTCGGCGCGCGGCTCTCGTCCCGGGTGGCGAGCACGTGGATCCTGCGGAGCCTGGCGGTGGGGCTGGCGCTCGTGGGGCTGCGGCTGCTCGTCGTTCGCTGAGGCCGGATCGCCTCGCGACGAGCGCCGGGCCGGTGCGCTACGGTTCCGCCCTCACCCCGGACCCCGGAGAGCCCCATGCCGCACGAATGGCATCGCGACGGTTTCACGCTGAGCACCGATCACGCGCGCCTCGACCTGGACATGATCCACGGCTACCTCGCCAAGAGCTACTGGTCGCGCGGCATCCCGCGCGACGTCATGGAGCGCTCGATCCGCCACGCGCTGCCGTTCGGCGTGTACGAGGGTGCCACGCAGGTGGCGTTCGCGCGCGCGGTGACCGATTTCGCGACGGTCGCCTACGTGGGCGACGTGTTCGTGCTCGAGCCCTGGCGCGGCCGCGGGCTCTCGCGCTGGATGATGGAGTGCATGCTCGCGCACCCCGAGCTCCAGGGCTTCCGGCGCTGGGTCCTCCTCACCCGCGACGCGCACGGGCTCTACGCCAAGCTCGGCTTCACGCCGCTCGCCGCGCCGGAGCGGTGGATGGAGAAGTGGGTGCCGGAGGCGTACGGGGCCACCAATCACCCGGAGGAGCCGAGTGCCCCGCGAGGCTAGACCTGCTTCTTCCGCGTCTTTTTCCCGTCCCGGCGCTGCTTGCGCAGCCAGGCGACCGCGCCGGCGGTCGCTTCGAATGCGCGGCCTAACTCGTCGAAGATGATGGCGGCTTCGCGCTCGTCGCCCGGACGGTAATAACCATCGTCGAGCGTCGGATCGGGCGCCGCTGCGCGGATCAAGTACTTGAGCGCGTGCCGGTTCGCCCGGAGTGCGGATGCGAGTGCGGCGGTAGCCCGCGGGCTCGCGCCGTCTCGCCGGAATGCGAGCAGCGCACGGGAGAACGCGAAGATGGCCGCGGGGTCATCGGCGTACTGCTCGAGCAGCTTCGCGGCCTCATCGTCGCGCCCGAGATCGAGCAGTCGCGGCACGAGGACCTCGCGGACGCCGAGATGATCGTCGGGATCCAGGTCCATCAGATCAAGCCAGTTCTCGGTGGCCGCGATGCGGTCACCCAGCGCCCAATCGGCGTGCGCGAGCCCGTCGCGTGCGCGCATGTACGGTCGCGTCGCGAGCACATTCCAGAAGTTGCCGGCGTGCTCGCGGAACGCCGCGGCGCCGAGCTCGCGCGTGGCAGCCTGGAGCGCTCGCTTCCAGAACTCGCGCGACTTGCGAATGTCGGGCATCTCCTCGGCGCGCAGCGCCCAGGCGTCGGCGTAGTCGGGCCACAGTGCGATCGCCTCGCGGGCGAGCTTCACGCGCAACCGCCCTGCGGCATCGAGCGCCGCGTAGTACTTCTCGGCGGCCTGCTGGCGTGGCGTGTCGGCCGGGGCGTGCGGCACGACGCGACCGCGGAAGCCAGCGAGGAACTCGTTCATCTCCTCGGCATTCGCGAACTTCTGCTGGCTCATGGCGTACTCAAGATCGTGGATCACGCGCTCCGTGCCGCGCCGATCACGCGGTTCGGCATGGACCGGGGGCGGGTCGAGCACGTCCGGCAGCGCGAACACGTACTCTCGCGCGCCGTCCGCGGTGGGCACCGTCTTCTGCCAGCGGCCCGCGTCGAGGTCGTCCTCGACCGTGAGCGCGAGCGAGCGGAGCAGGCCCTCGACGTAGCTGAGCTGCGCCGCGTCGGGCCGATCGAGCAACTCGCCGTGGCCCATGCGGGCGAGGAACGGGTGGGCACGCGGCGCGGCCACGGGCAGGGCGTGATCGATCCACGCGTCGCTGTCCGGGTACGGAAGTTCGTGCGTCGGGGCGAACGTGAGCGACCAGCGCGACTCCTGGAGTGCGGGCTCGCGAGTTTCCGCGGCCTCGGCGAAGCGCTCGAAGTCCCCGGCCGACGAGTAGAAGCCCAAGCCATGCTCGAGTTGGGCCGCGCCCAGCACCACAAACCACGCGAGGGAACGCTCGGGAGCAGCCGATTCCACTCGTACGAGATCCTCGCCCGAGAGGTAGTTCCAGATCGCGGCACGGTAAAACTCTGCCGCGGCATCCGCGAACGCGCGCAGCCGCTCCAGCGTGACGCCGCGCTGGTCAAGGTAGCCGTTCGGCGGCGAGTCACCTATGAGCTCGTGCGTCATGTCGGCCACGGCTTCATCGATGAGCGGCAGCCTCGACACCGGCTCGATCGCGATGCCCAATCGCTCGAGCCGCTCGCGCAGAGCGCCCGCGAGAGCCGGGTCACGCATGGCGACCGCCGCCGGTCGGTGACCCACGCGGCGATTCAACGCGAGCCGAGAGATCGCTTCGAGCGGGTCGAGCCGCGAGGAACTACCTGGCACGACGGGCTCGGTCCCGGCGAGCGTCCCAGTCAGGCGGTCGCATGCGAGGGCAACCACGGGTCGAAATGGTTCCCTGTCTCGGTCTCCTACCCACTTGGGGATAAGGATCACCGCGAGCTCGAACACATCTTCGGGGTGCTGTGGAAGTCGGCGGAGACGCTCGATCGCGAGATCGGTGAACGACGCAGGCATGGCGGACGCTGCTCCGGAGGGCGGGCGGCGAGGGCTGCGAGGGGCGACGATAGCACGCGGTACGACTGTGCGACATGGGCGAACGAAGGGCAGGGACGCTCCGCTGGCAATCTCGTTGCCAGGTCGTGAACCGCGTGCTCGCCCCTGCGCTGGAAGAAGGCTACGGGTTGACGACTATACGTCATAGACGTATAGTGTTCGAGTGTTCACGTTCGTTGAAACGCCCCTGTTCACTCGGCTTGTCGGGGGCTACCTCAGCGACGAGGAATATCGCGCGCTGCAAGCGGTGCTCATGCGCGATCCGAGCGCGGGGACGGTCATCCCCGGCTCGGGCGGCGTCCGGAAGCTCCGCTGGCGCACCGGAGCCCGCGGGAAGCGGGGCGGCGTGCGGGTCATCTACTTCCGGACGGTCGAGCTGTCGTTGATCTGGATGCTGACGATCCACGCCAAGAATGAGGCCGCGGCCATACCAGCATCGGTCCTTCGGAGAATCAGACGGGAGCTCGAAAATGACTAACCCCCGACGAAACGTTGGTCGCGAAATACTCACCGGCATCCGCCAGCTGAAGCGCGGCCGTGTGGGTCGCGTGGTTACGCTGCCGCCGATCGCGGAGATCCGCGCGAAAGTCGGCCTCTCGCAGAGCGAGTTCGCGCGACTGCTGGGAGTCTCGGTGCGGACGCTTCAGGAATGGGAGCAGGGGCGAAGGACACCGTCGGGCCCGGCGCGTACGCTGCTATCGATCGCGAATCGAAATCCCACGATCCTTCTTGAGGGTGCGGCATGAGCCCTTGCTGGGGCGCAGGGGCCGGATATTCGGTGCCCCGCCGCGCGCAAGACATCCGTGAGCCGCTGAGCGTGCCCCTTCCCGGCTCGACACGGGGTACACCGCGTCACGCTCCGGCCCTCGTACGAGTTTCCCGTGCCTGATCGGACGACCTTTCGTCAATGGTGGCTGGATCTCTCGATGGCGATCATGGCCGCCGTCACCATTTGGCTCGCGCTCCTCCCTGAGACCCCGGTGCGGGTCCTGGCGATCGAGCTCATCTGGGGCGTGTTCCTAATCGAGTACGGCATCCGGCTCGCCCGGGCCCCTCAGAAACTCATGTTCGTCCGGCGCAACCTACCGGACCTGATCGCGCTCATCCCCTCTGGCCTGTTCCGCGGAGTAAGAGCCCTGCGGCTTGTTCGAGTGCTCCGATTCTTTCGGGGTACGGAAGTGCTTTGGCGCGCGAGCACAACCGTGCGCGAGATTCTTCGCACCAACCAGCTCGGGCATGTCCTCGCGGTGACCGGGCTCCTCGTGGTGGGTGGGGGCGTGCTGATCACTCGAGTGGAACCCGACATACACACGATCGCCGACGGCCTGTGGTGGAGCATCGTAACGACGACTACAGTTGGCTATGGAGACCTTTCTCCAAAAACAGGGGAAGGCCGGTTGATCGCTGCGGGTCTAATGCTCATAGGAATCGGGACGATCGGAATGGTCACGGGAAGCATTGCAACCCACTTTCTTGGACGCCGCCGCACCGGGAATCCTCACATTGTCCACCTGCAAGGACAGCTGGATCGTTGGGAGGAAATGACACCCCACGAACGGCAACAGCTGTTGCACATCCTCGAAGCGCTCGCGAGGCGGGCCGAGGAAACACACAAGTAACTGGCACCTGAATGTTTGGCCGGACGAGTCGCCGAAAGAAGCTGCAACCGTGTGAGGTCGCTTCATCGGCTGGCGGTTAGCCGTTCGTGGAATTCGTATGTCTTCCGTCGACTTTACGCTCGTTTGGCCGCACAATGAGACACTTTCCCTCTGCCATCCAGAGGGCGTCAGTGATTCATTCATCCCCAGCGCCCCCGACGCGCCGCCAAGAGGGGTCTCCGGTGAAACCGTTCCGATCGCTGCCGGTTCTCGCGCTTCTCATCATGCTTTCATCTCGGGCCTCGTCGAGCGAGCTCACGCTGATATCCGATAACACCTGGGAGGCATTTGACACTGATCCAACCCCTTCGACCCCATCTCTTGGACCGGCGCAATACGTCTGCCTCGCAGTTGGCTGCCCTTCAAGCTGTCCGACTGGTGCCGTTCTCTATGGCTACGGCTGCGGGTACTGGGGAGCGCAACTCACACCCATCTCCGGTGCGCACTGGATCTGGAAACCCTCCGCACCCTCAGATCCTGCTGATCTCGCGGTAGCCTGCTTCGCCAAGACGATCACAATCAACGGAAGCGTGGTCGCGGCGACCTTCTACCTCGCGGCTGACGATTTTGCGGAAGTTCGCGTAAATGGCGAACTGGCGGGCAGCGTGGGTAGCATTACGGATTACGGTTCAGCCGCAGGCGCTCAAGGTGTGCTGGTTGGATTCGATCTGGCGCCGTTTCTCGGTCCCGGCCCCAACCAAATTGTCGTCTGCTCGCAGAATGGCCCTAACAGTTTTACTGGGCTGAGCTGCGCGCCATGCAGCTATAGCCAGAATCCGGCGGGCGTGGTTTTCGGGGGGACGATCCTCACGAACGATGTCACGCGGAGCCATCGGCCCAGTTGGGGGATCCTCAAGGCGTGGTATCGGTGATGCGCGGGTGCGCAGTGTGTCCGTTTCCCCGAACGAGATTTCGGCCGACAGATCGAACGCATGCTGCGGGGTGTCCTCGTGCCCGAGGGAAGCAAGAATCCGACCTGGGCACAGAATTGCTCCAAAGAAGCGGCTCCTACCGCTCGTGCTCGGCGACGCTGACCAGGTCGGGCGTGAACGAACATTTCACACTAAGTGTCCCTGGCCCTGATCGTCCGGGCCCAACACCTCGCAAGTGTCCTATAGCCCTACCTCCCCAGCTCCTCGTACAGGTACGCGCAGCTCCTCGTGCCGCCGTGGAAGCTCGTGAGCGAGAACTTCTCGTTCGGCGCGTGCAACTGATCGTCGTGGAGCCCGAAGCCCATGAGGATGCACGGGAGCCCATGCGTCTTCGCGAACGTCGCCATCACGGGGATCGAGCCGCCCTCGCGGATCAGCGCCGGCTTCTTGGTCCAGGCGCGGCCGAGCGCGCGGATCGCGGCCTGGAGCATCGGATGGTCGGGTGAGGTGATCCACGGCTCCGCTCCGTGCAGGTTCTTCACCACCACCCTGACCGCCCCGGACGCCAGCGACTTCACGTGCTTCTCGAACGCCACGAACAGCTCGGCGGGATCCTGGTCCGGCACGAGGCGCATGCTCACCTTGGCCGCGGCGAAGCTCGGGAGCACGGTCTTGCTCCCCTCCCCCGTGTAGCCGCTCCACATGCCGTTCACGTCGCAGGTCGGGCGCGACCAGATGCGCTCGAGCGTCGAACGCCCCTTCTCGCCGTACGCCACGGGTGAGCCGGTCTCGGCGATGAAGCCCTTCTCGTCGAACGGAATCGCGGCGTACGCCTCGCGCTCGAGCGGCGTGAGCTCGCGCACCTTGTCGTAGAAGCCGGGCACGGTGATGTGGCCGTCCGCGTCGCGGAGCCCGGCGATGATCGTGGCGAGGGCGTTCGCGGGGTTCATGACCGAACCGCCGAACTCGCCCGAGTGGAGGTCGCGCGTGGGGCCGGTCACCTCGATCTGCGTATAGAGGATGCCGCGCAGCGCGTACGTGAGCGCGGGCTGGTCGGGCGAGAGCATGCCGGTGTCGCTCACCAGGATCACGTCGGCGTCGAGCTCCTTCCGACGGCCGACCAGGAATCCCTCCAGGCTCTCGCTTCCGGCCTCCTCCTCGCCCTCGATCACCAGCTTCAGGTTGATCGGCAGCCGCTTGTTCACGGCGAGGTGCGCCTCGATGGCGGAGAGATGCATGTACACCTGGCCCTTGTCGTCGCAGGCGCCGCGCGCGTAGAGCTTGCCGTCCTTCTCGGTGGGCTCGAACGGGGGCGTCTTCCAGAGCTCGAGCGGCTCCACGGGTTGGACGTCGTAGTGACCGTAGAGGAGCGCGGTGGGCTTGCCGGGTGCGCCGAGCCACTCCGCGTATACGACGGGGTGCCCGGGCGTGGTCACCACCTCGGCGCGCGTCATGCCGATCTTCTTCAAGTGCGCGGCGACGTGCTCGGCGCAACGCCGCACGTCGGCCTTGTGCTCGCTCTGCGAGCTCACGCTGGGAATGCGCAGCGCGGCCTTCAGGTTCTCGAGGAACTGAGCGCGGTGTTCCTGCAGGTAGCTGTCCAGCGTGCTCAGCGTCGCTTTCTCGCTCATGGGACGGTCTCGCGGTTGGGGAAGGGTCGCATGCGGCTCAACCCCGGACTCTAGAACGGCGCTGCGAGTGCCGACAACCGCGATTGTGGCCCGCCCTCCCCCGCGCCGGGCGCCGGGTCGCGCACGATCCGCTAGGTTCCGCGTGAAGCGCGCTTGTCCCCAGCCTCGGCATCCGCCACCATGATCCGCCCCACCGGAGCCTCCATGCAGCTGCGCATCCTCTACAAAGAATGCTGTGGCAACGGCCAGTGCCGCGAGATCGCGCCTGGCGCTTTTGGCATGGATAGCAAGAACAAGGCGATCATCCTGGACCCGGAGTCGGAGACCCCGGAGAAGATCCTGGAGGCCGCCGAGAGCTGCCCGTGCTCGGCCATCGTGATCATGGACGACGAGGGCGAGACCACGTTCCCGTGACGCGCCCGCGGCTCGCGCTGCGGGCCACCGGGTGGAAACTCGCGGTGTGCCGCTTCGCCGCCGATGCGCCACCGCCGCCCTGGCTGTTCCACGCCGAGGCCGAGTTCTACTCGCTCACGCGCACGCCGAACGAGCTGTCCGTCGTCTGCGCCGAGGACGACCTGCCGCCGTCGGTGGACGAGCGCGTCGAGTCTGGCTGGCGCGCGTTCGCCGTGGAGGGCCCGCTGCCGTTCTCGATGACGGGCGTGGTGAGCGGGCTCACCTCCCCGCTCGCCGCCGCGGGCATCCCGGTGTTCGTGGTCTCCACCTACGACACGGACTACCTGCTCGTGAAAGCTCCGGACTTCGAGCGCGCACGGGCAATCCTGGCGCGGACGTTCGAGGTTGCCGGGTAGGCCGTTTGCCCACGCGAGCCTGGACGGCCGCGTTCCCCGAGGCCGCTGCCGCATGGCGACCGGGCTTACGACCCGGTCTGGAGTCCGGTGATGAGCTTCACCACCTCGCCCTTCACCTCGCCGCCCATGCTCACCGCCTGGGCGAGCTTGCCGCTCACGAAGAGCGACGTCGCCTCGTCCCACTTTTCGCCCAGCGGCGCGAGCTGCGCCGTGGTCGCGTCGAACACCTCCCGGCCGGGCATTCCCGCCGGCGGCCGGCCGAGGTCGTCCAGCTTCTTCCGCAGCATCGCGAGCGCGCCGGGGACGGAGTTCGTGAGGTCCTTCCAGTCCGCCTGGAGCTTCGTCTGGAGGTCGGGCAGGCTCTCGGCGAGCGTCTTGACCTTCGCATCGAGGTCCTTGGCCGCGGCGAGCACGGCATCCGCGTTGCCCTTGGCCAGCTCGCCCTTGGCCGCGGCGATGCCGGCCTCGATCGCCTGCGCCTCGTCGGGCGCCACGTTGCGCGCCTGGTCCACGATCTGCGCGTACGCGAGCTCCACGTCCGTGAGCGCCTTCTCCGCGGCCTGCTTCCGCATGCCACACGCGGGAACCATCAGCACCGCCATCAAGATCGGCAGCCAGCGCGAGAATCGCATCATCGATCAACCTCCCTGTCGAAAAAGCCAGCACCCCGAGGTGGGGCGCACAGCATAGCCCGGGCGCGCACCCTGCGCCGGCCGGCGCCCCGGGGCCGGTTCCGCGCCGCGGCGCGGGGCGTCAGCCTCCCGGCCGCACGCACACCATGTAGACCTCGTCCTGGAGCACTCCGTCCACGATCATGCACCCGTGCTCGAGGCCGAACGGGGTGAAGCCCGCCGCCTGGTAGAGCGCGAGCGCCGGAGCGTTGGCGGCGTTGACGCCCAGGTTCACCTGCCGGATGCCGGGCCGCGCGAACGCCTGGCGGAGCGCCTCGTCGACGAGCTGCCGGCCGACACCGCGGCCGCGCGCGTCCGGCACCACGTACATGCCCCACAGCACCATCTTGTGCGCGTGCTTCAAGTGCGGCTCGCGCTGCATGCCGACGATGCCGACGAGGGTCACGCCCTCGAACGCGCCGAGGATGAAGCCGTCGCGGTTCGTGGCGATGCGCTCGGCGACCGCTTCCACCGGCCGGTCGTGCTCCTCCTCGTAGCTCGAGCCGAACGCGCTCGGAACCTCACGCAGCCCGCGCAGGCGGAGGGCGTGGAAATCGGCGGCGTCAGCGGGGAGCAACGGGCGGATCTGCATGGGGCGTGATCCCGGGATGGAGTCGGGCGATACCGAGCCGGGAGGACTGCTGGCTCGGGCGTGCGGCTCACCGCCGCGCGGCCCGCTTCAGTTCGGCGAGGCGTGCCCGGACGAGCCGCCGCACGAGCGCGACGGGCGGCAGCTTCGTGAGCGGAAAGCGTACCGTCCCCTTCGAGCTCTCGAATCCCTCGAGCGCCGCGGCGTGCGCCCTCTGGATCGCATCCGTGATCGGATAGAGGCTGCAGTGAGACTTGAAGGCCGCATACCAGACGAGCGGGCGGCCATCGAGCCGGAAAGCCGGCATCCTGTAGCTGAAGCCCTCGACGGCGCCCGGGGCCGCGGAACGAATGGTCATGCGGAGCCGCTGCAGGGCACGCCGCGCAATCGGTGGCTGGGCGGCGAAGTAGGCGCGCACCTCCGCGGTGGACCCGCCCGTCGTGCGCGTGGATGGTGACGTCTGTGCCAAGGGGGCCTCGCGGGGTTTCAGACGACCGACGGTGTCCGACACGACGACGAACCCTACCACGGGCCGATCCGCACGCGGCGTCGCGCGCCCGCCGCGCCGCTCGCCGGGTCGGCGCACCCGGGGCCCTCTCCGCGCTTCAGCCGCCGGTTCGCGTCGCCCCCACGATCCCGTACGGCAGGTGGAGCACGACGTCGCTCCCGTGCGCGAGCACGCCGAGCGCCGTCTTCACACCCGCCGGCGCATCGAGAAGCATCCGCCGCGCGGCATCGCAGGCATCCTGCGATACGCCGCAGCGCGCGCAGGCGTCGAGCAGCGAGCGACCGGCGTCGAGCTCGGCGAGCGGCTGGTCGGTCCAGTCCACGCGGAGCCCGGCCGCCGCGAAAAGGTCCCCCCACGCGGCCGGGGCGAGGAGCCGCACCGGGCAGGGCGCGAGCATCTCTTCGAGCGCGAGCACCACGCGATCCACGCCGGGCTCGCCCGTGGCCATGACGTCGCACACGGCCACGCGCCCGCCGCGCCG
>DATDEX010000290.1:0-18723 GCA_036522895.1 Candidatus Eiseniibacteriota bacterium
GCCGACGCCGAGGAGCCGCGAGAGCAGCTCCTCGGCGTCGCTGGCCGCATGGCCCGCGGCCTCGAGCCGCGCGGTCGCCGCGCGCAACGCCTCCCCCACCACGTTCGCCATGGAAACGAGCATAGCGGGCGGGCGCTGCGCGGGCTACGGCTCGCCGGCGGGCTACGGGTTCGGCGAGTCCGCGGAGAACGCGGCGTCGAGGAACCCGAACAGGCAGCTCACGACCGCCACGCCACTCCACGGGACCGGCGCGGGGATCGCCGCCTTGAGCGAGAGCCCGCACACCACCATGAGCAGCACGCCGACACGGGACTCGGGTGTGTTCTCGTCCGCGACGGCGCGGGCGGGTGCGAGCGGCACGAGGAGCAGCGTGGCGCAGAGCGCGGGTACTAGCCAGCGGTGCGCGCGCATCACGCACCCCCCGCGGGCGGCTCGGAGAGGAAGAGTCGCGTGCAGTCGAAGAACGCGACACCCCAGTCCGTGGGGGTCACCGCCACGAACACCAGGAACGCACAGCGCCCGTACGCCACGACCTTCTTCCAGCCGTCGGCCGTGTCGGTGGACGTGTCGGGATCGGCCGCGCGCGCGGCCGGTGCGGCGATCAGCAACGTCAGCAGCATGAGCACCGCGAGCGCACCGGGCGCGCCGCGGTTCCTGCGAGTGGTCATGAGCCACCCCCCTCTCGTGGGTCCGGGGGGCGCGGACGGTTCACATCCGGGAGCCTGAACTGTCGGGGAGCACGCCGGCGGGCGTTGCGGACAGCAGTCGTCCCGCCGGACTGAACCGGAAAGTCTCGCCGTAGACGCGCCGTCCCCAGGAATCGCGCCACACCTGGGCGCTGTCCCACCACGCGCCGCCCGCGAGCGACACGCCCAGTCGGAGTGCGTGCGGGCGCGAGGGCTGGTCCACCACGAGGGCGGCCAGCGCGGGCGGGTGCGGACGGGTGGCGACGCGGGCGGCGAGCGCGCGCAGGTGGGCCTGGCAATGCGGGCAGTCGAGGTTCACGGCCACGACCCAGCGCTCGCGGCCGGCGAGCGGCTCGCCGGGCGAGAGCGTCGCGAACCGCGCCGCCTCCCAGCGTGGCGTCTCGTAATGTCGCGCGCGGTCGCGCCACCACGCGAGCCCGAGCGAGGCGAACAGGCCGAGCGCGAGCACGAGCGCCAGCGCGTTCAGGCGTTCGAAGCGCGGTCGGGCCATGCGATCTCTCCCAGCGATTGAAAGCTCCGCCCCTGCATGAGGTCGAAACTCCACCACATCACGAGCCGCGTGGCGAGGTAGAACGCGGCCACCACGAGGAGTGCCCGCGGGTAGCTCGCTCTCGCCACGCGGGCCTGCGCGTGGGCCGAGAGCAGGAGCCGGGCCACGGCGAGGGCTCCAAACGCCGCGAACGCGAACTCCGGCCCCGAGCCGGGCGTGAATCCGCTGCCCGCTCGTGCGCCCGCGAGCCCCACGGCGAGCACGGGCGGCAGCGAGGTGTGGCCCGCGGCGATCGCCAGCGCAAGCGCCTCCGCGCTCGAGACCGCGAGGAGCCGCGGCGCGAGCGCGCGCCATGTCACGGGCGTGCCCGTCGCGCCCCACGCCACGACCGCCAGCGCCGCCTCGGCCGCGGTGAACGCGAGTTGCGTGGCGAGCCCGGCGAGTGCGGCGAGCCAGTGCGGGAGTGACGTCGCGCTCGCGTGTCGCGCCGCATCGTGGAGAACGTCGAACCACAGCGTCGCCACGAGCAGTGCCGCGACGCGCGCAAGCGTCTCGGTAGAAAACGGAGTTGGAGGCGGGACCGGAACGGCGCGCGACAACGACATGGAGTATGGCTCCCTTGGCGCACGAGGCGGGGGCGTGCGGGCCATTGCACACGGCGTGCCGAAGCGATCGCGATCGCGGGAGGTGGGATTCGCTGGGAACCCGATGCCGGGCCGGCTGCGCTCGCGCAACCGCGGTGCCGACCCGCGACGACGTCGTCGCCGACCCGGCGCCGCCGGTGTCAGCGCGCGGCGAGAGCGAGACGTCCCGCGCGTCTAATTCACGACCACGACACGAGCCGTGCGCACCTGTCCCGCTCGCGTGAGCCGCAACCAGTAGAGCCCGGGCGCGATATGCGCGGCGTCGCCCAGCACCATCGAGTGCCGGCCTGGCCCGAGCCCGCCCACCTCGCGACGCACCACCCGGCGGCCGGCGACGTCGACCAGGTCCAGCGTCGCGCGCCCGGTCCCCGGGAGCGTGAACCACGCGCGGATCACGCCGGACACGGGATTCGGAAGCGTGCCCTCGAGTGCCAGCACCAGCGGCCGGTCCCGCGGGGCATCCGCGCGCGCCAGCGTCTGCGCGTCCGGCGTGGCCGGCGCCGGTTCGATGTTGCCGTTCACGTCCCGGGCCACGCTGTAGAACGCGTATTGATGCGCCGGTTGGGTCGTGAACCTGGCCGCGGTCGAGGTCGTGTTCTGCTTCCAGACGCGATACGCCTCGCCGTCATCCGAGACGTACACCGTGAAGTCCAGGAGGTCGGGCGGCGAGTCCGTCGCCTCCCAGTGCACGGTGAAGCTCGCCGAGTCCTGCCCCGCCGCAAGCGGCAGCACATGGCTCGCCGGGGCCGCGTTGTCCAGGGTATTGAGCCAGTACGGTGTCAGCACGGTTGGATTCTTGTCGAACGTGATCGCCGCCCGGTTCCGGATCTCGGTCCCGGCGGCCACGTCGGCTCGAGGCTGCACCGTGAAGATCACGCTCCCCTCGCCCGCAGGGGGGACCCGGTTCGGCGGCAGGAAGCCGTCCGCCGAGAGCGGCGACAACGGCTGTTGGGTGGCGGGGTCGATGGACAGCAGGCTCCAGCTGAGCTTTCCCAGGGGCTTGTCCAGGAAGGCCGTCACCCGCACGATCATGTTCCGCTCCGGCCGCAGGTCCACGTCGGCCGAATACTCGCTCCGACCCGGGACGGGAAGCAGCGTGCGGCCCCCGAACGTGATCGACTCGAGGCTCACCGTGTTGACGTCCATCGTCGCGAGGTCCAGCTCGTCCAGGACGCTCACTTGTTGCGCGTTCGCCGAGGCCCCCGCGAGGTTCTCGAACCGGATCGCGTAGGGCAGGACCTGGCGACCGGCGAGCACCCCGCTCAACCCCAGTTTTTCGTTGGGATCCAGCGCGCCCACGACGGTCACCACCAGCGTGTCCAGCCAGCGGGCACCGGCGACGTCGGCGCAGATCGCGGGCAGGGCGCCCGGCAGCTCCACCGCGCGCACGAGCGCCTCCAGCACCTGCTCCGCGCTCGTCACCGATGCGGGGAGCGAGCCCGCACCCTCGCAGCGCCACGACTCCTGTGCCCAGACGCCCACTCCGTTGAGCGCGGAGAGCTCCGGGTGTGCCTCCGCGTAGGTCGCGATTGCGGCGAGTTGCGTCACCGCGCACGGGGACGTCCTCGGGACGCCCGCCGCCGCGAGGCAGCTCGCGAGCGCGGAGGCATTCTCCGCCCACGGCGGCGTGAGCCCTGCCCGTAGCGACAGCGTGCTCACCGTGAACGGCACCGTCAGGTAGAACCGTCGTACCACGACACCCGGCGGCACCCTCGGCACCACGAGCGACAGGTAGTTCCCGGCGCTGCCCCCCAGTACGAGTGGCGCGAGTGTCCAATCCGGCTCACCGGCTGCGGGCGGCGGCGGCGAGACCGTGAAGTCGGGCTCGACGGTCACCCCGGCCGGGATTCCGGCGAGCCACAGCGGCACTGCCGTCGCGTCCACGTTCCCCTCGTTCGAGATCACCACGTCGAACGCCGTCCGGAAGTTCGCGCGGATGAGCTCTGGACCCAGGATATCGACCCGGAGCTGCGCCGCGGCGACCGCTTCCACCGTGAACCCGCCCGCGACCGTGATGGGCGCCCCGAGCGGAGGCGTCACGCGAACGTCCCGGGGGCCGGCGAGCGCTCCGGTCAAGTCGAACGACACCGTCAGGCTCGAACCATCGGCCGCGGCAACCACGTTCGTGCCGGGGATGTCGGGTTGCCCCGAGCGCAGGAGTCGCGCCGACGTGCCGCTGGGCAGGCGGTGACCCTGGATCGTGACCGTGAGCGGTCCGGTGTTGCCACCGCTCGCCGGCAGCACGGCGCTCACCGAGGAGGGAGCATTCGTCACGGTCTCGGTCACGATCAGCGTACGATCGGCACCGGAGGGCAGCTCGACGTCCTGGACGATGCCCGAGGGCCACTGCACCTGGAGCGAGGTCAGCGCCGTCGCGCCCCCGAGCCCGAAACACCCTATCGTCGCCGACTGCGACTGGTTCCCCGCGCCGCCCGAGACCTCGCGGACCTGCGTGAGGCCGCCAGCCACGAGCCTCACTCGCGCTCCGAGCCCGGAGCGGTTGGATACGGTGCCGACCAACCGGACGTGCAGCCAGTGATTGCCCGCGGCGTTGTTCCGGAACAAACGGTTCGAGGCCTGCGGCCCGGTCCCGAAGTTCGCGAGATAGAGATCGGGATCGCCGTCGTTGTCGAAGTCGGCCCACGCCACGCCGGAGGCGTTGTAGGGATTCCCGAGCGGATCGGTCGTCACGTCGACGAAACTTCCCCCACCGTCGTTTCGGAGCAGCGTGTTCGGCAGGCCGATCCTGCCGACGTAGAGGTCGAGGTCGCCGTCGTCGTCGTAATCGCCCCAGGCCGCCGCCGCAGCCAGGTTCCCGAGCGCGCCGCTCGTGACGTCGGTGAACGCGCCCCCGCCGTCATTTCGGAGCAGCTTGCTCGGGAACGCGACGTTGCCGCTGTTCGCGAGATAGAGGTCGAGGTCGCCGTCGTTGTCGTAGTCCCCCCAGACCGCGCACTCGCCGTGGCCCGCGTCGCCGAGCGGCCCGCTCGTCACGTCCGTGAATGCGCCCCCGCCGTCGTTACGGAACAGTTTGTTTGCGCCGCCCGAGCTCACGAGGTAGAGATCGAGGTCGCCGTCGTTGTCGTAGTCCCCCCACGCCGCCCCCGCGTCCTGGCCGCCGTCGTCGAGCGGCGAAGAGGTCGCGTCCACGAACGCGCCACCACCCTCGTTTCGAAGCAGTTTGTTCGTTTCCCCGGGCTGGTTGTTCCGCACCAGGTAGAGGTCGAGGTCGCCGTCGTTGTCGTAGTCCGCCCACGCCGCGGCGACACCCTCTCCGCCGTCCCCGAGCGGTCCGCTCGTCACATCCACGAACACCCCGCCGCCCTCGTTCCGGATGAGGGCGTTGGCGCCCACGTACGACAGGTAGAGATCGAGGTCGCCGTCGTTGTCGTAGTCGCCCCAGGCCACACTCCTACAGAAGCCCGCCGCGCTCGGACTGGCGAGGAGCGGCGTGGTCACGTCGACGAACCCGGCCAGGCCATCGTTGCGGAAGAGCTTGTTCCCCTGTCCGTAGCTCGGGACGTAGAGATCCTGGTCGCCGTCGCCGTCGAAATCTCCGCACGCGCCGCCGATGCCGTTTCCGGTGAACCCGAGCGGGCCGCTCGTCACGTCCGAGAACGCGCTCGCGGAACGTGCGAATGCCCACGCCGCGCCCACCGAGGAATTGTCGCCGGGCCCGCCCACGACGAGCGTGTTTCCGTCGCCGGAGAGCGCGCAGCTCCAGCCCTGCGCCGCCGGGTCCACGGCCGCGCTCCCGACGAGCTTGCCGCCGAGCAGCACCCACGTGTCGCCCGCGCGCGAGTAGACCCAGGTGCCTCCGGCGGCGAGGAACGAATCCCGGTAGGGAGCCGCGACCACGGCCGTGTTGCCGTCTGCGGAGAGCGCCACGGAGGCCCCCTGGCTCCCCTGGCCCGGGCCATCCGACTGCGCGAGCTTGGCTCCCATCTGCGACCACGAGCCGCCCGTCCGCGTGTAGATCCACGCGGCGCCGTCGACGGCGTCGAAATCTCCGCCGACGAGCGCAGTGAGCCCGTCGGCGGAGATCGCGACCGATTCGCCCTGCCCCGCGTCCGGCGAGGCGTCGTTCGCGACCAGCTTGCTCACCTGCGCCCACGTCCCGCCCGTGCTCCGCTGGAAGATCCAGCCCGCGCCGTTATTCGAGTCGTAGGGTCCGCCGACCACGGCGACGTCACCGCTCGCCGAGAGCGCCACGGACTTCCCCTGCCGCGCGCTCCCGGTGGTGGTTGGCGTCCCGACGAGCTTGGGTCCCTGCTGGCTCCACGCTCCACCCGAGCGTGTGAACACCCATGCCGCACCGGTTCCGTAATCCCCGGTCGCGGTCGGATCGTCGTCGGAGATCCCGCCGACGATGGCCGTGTTGCCGTCGCTCGAGAGCGCGACGGACCAGCCCTGCTGGGCGAGGCCCGTGGGCCCCGTGCCCACGAGCTTCGCCTGCTCGAACCAGCTCGCGCCGGAGCGGACGAACACCCAGGCCGCTCCCGTGGCACCGTTGTCCAGCGGCCCGCCCACGATGGCCGTGCTGCCGTCGGCCGACATGCACACCGAGGCGCCCTGCTCCGCGGCTCCCACCGCGCCCGAGCCGACGAGCTTCACCTGCTGGACCCAGGTCGAGCCGGCGCGCCGGTAGATCCACGCGGCGCCGGTCGAACCGGCATCGAGCGCGCCGCCCACGATCGCGACATTACCGTCGAACGACAGCGAGACCGCGTCGCCCTGAAACGCGGCGCCGACGGCTCCCGTCCCGACGAGCTTCGCGCCCTGCTGGCTGAACTGCGCCCGGGCGGGCGAGCCGTGGAGCCACGCGATCGTGCCGCAGAGGATGGCGAGCGCGGGTGAGACTCGACGACGCATGCGGTGTGCGGGCGATGTACGCGGCCCGACCGCAGCGGGGAGCGTCCGGACTCTGCCGTCGCGAGCACGCTGCCCCACGCGGCTGGTGGAGACTCCGCTCATGCGATGGCCCCCGGAGTGAAGGAGTCGGAACGCTCGCGGGGGGACGAGCAACGCCTGGGTCGCTGGCCTCGACAACGCGCGCTCGGTAAAGGTGAGCGCGCGCTGTCGAAAATCGTCGCTTTTCGTCAATCCTCGAAGTCGGGCGCTCTCAGCGGCGCCGACCCGGACGCGGGTATCACCAATTCTAGCAGGGAGCCCGCCTCTGGCCATGGGGAATTCCACATATGTTGTCGTCTCAATCGAGTACGACGATTCGCGTGGTGCACGACGCGCTACTGGAGGCAATACGGAGCAGATAGATGCCCGGCCGCGCCCGCGCTCCGTCGGACGACCGACCGTCCCAGACGACGGAATGGTAGCCCGCCGGCATAGCGCTCCCCAAGGGCGTCGTCCAGATCCTCCGGCCGGCGGTATCGAAGATCTCCAGCTCCACCGCCTCCGATCTCGCCAGCCCGAAACGGATCCGGGCCGCGCGCCTAATGGGGTTCGGAGCGACGGCGTCGAGCGTGAGCCGTGTCGGCCGGCCGAGCGAGCCGAGTGCGACCGAATCGAGGTACTCGGTCGGCCCGGCCGCGATCGAGATCCGGTAGGGCCGCGTGCCGAACGAGACGATGCGGTGCCGGAGCCCGGGGAGTGCGACGGCGTCGACCCCCGTGACGGCGCGCGGCGCCGCACCGGTGGCCGGCAGGTCCCCCACCACGATCCCTTGCTCACGATCGAACACCCGGAGTCCCGGGTGCGCGTGCGCCCCTTCACAATCGCAGAGGCGGAGCTCGATGACCTCGCCCGGCGTACTGCTCCGTACTTCAAGCTCCCACGAGTCTCCCCGCGGGTCCGCGGGCCGCAGGTCCCGCGTGAACAGGCCTGGCTCGCCGCGCGTGGAAACGAAGCCCGCCTGGACCCAGGCGCCCGGAGGCGCGGGAGGTTTGCGACGATCCCGGCGGTCCCAAGATGCGGTCGCGCCGGGCGCGACCCCGAGCACGTTTGCGGCCTCGAGCGCGCGCTCGGTGGAAGCCTCGAGCGAGACCGCCCACTCGGCGGCGGCGGCTTCGTCGGATCTCTCCGGGGCGGCGGCGCCTGCGGTGCTCCCGTCGGCGGGTTGTGCCACGTCGGGCGCCGCAGTCGAATGCGGCGGCACCCACAGCGTGTCGGGCGCCGTCGTGTGGATGAAGTAGCCCTCGAACGGCTCGAGCGTCGCCGGACTGCCGGCCGCGTAGCCCCCGCTTGGCCCGAGCGAGGGATCGAACGCGACGGGATCGGCGGTCACGTCCGTGTCGCGGCGCACGTCCGCCCACCGCACCGGAAAGTCGAACGGGTTTCCGACCAAGTTCCACCCCGGCGTGAGCGGCACGGCGTACTCGTGACTCGTGTCGGTGGAGCGAGCGATGACGGGGCTCGTGTCGATACGGTGCGCGCCGCGGGTGACGAGCCAGAACGCGCGCCCTGGGAGCGGATCGAACCGATCGTCCGCGGGCGTCGCCAGCTCGACGTAACCCGGCGCGAGGGGGTCGTAAGCGAACGCTCTCCAGTGGGTGCGGTCGTAGGTTCCGAGCTGGTCCGTGAGCAGGCCGTCGATGCCGCCCGAGAACTCGGTTCCGAAGTCGAGCGGGATCGACAGAATCCGGTAGCGATTCCCAGGGTGCTCCCGGGGCTCGAGGAGGTCGGGCACCCGCACGCGGAGGCCGGTCGCGAGGAGCGGCAGGGCGGGGGACCGGAGCGCCGCGGTGCGCGTGTGCACGTCCGCCCAGTACTCGATCCCGGAGGCACCCACGGCCGTGTCGGGAATCATCGCGGTCGGGCGTCCGAGTGCGTCGGGAACGAAGGGCACGACGGCGAATTCCTCGCGGCCTCCTGCTCGGTAGTGGAGCTCCCCGGTATCCATCGCGGCCCCCGCGGGCAACGTGAGCTCGACGGCGATCTCGCGACCGGCGACGAGCTCGGTCCCGGTGAGTGGCCGGGGCGTCAGGGTGATCGCCGTGGGGCTCGCGACGGATTGATGTCGCGTGCCGAGCGGGGCGTCGGCCGGAACCGTGGTCGCGAAGGCGCTGTTCTGCGCCTGGACCCAGTACTCGACCCCGACCTCGCTCACGACAGACGCCGGAACAGCCGCCACAAGGTCGGACGAGAGCGCGACGAACCCCACGCTGTCGTACGGCGCGCCGGCGAGAGCCACGCGATAGTGGAGCATCGCGCGCTCGATGTGCACATCGGGATCCGGCGTCACGGCCACGATGAAGGAAGCGCCCAGCGGGACTTCTGCGGGATCGCCGAGCACGTGCGTGGCGAAGTTGAGAGCGCGCACGTCCGCATGGAACGCGAACGCGTGCCGGCCCGCGAGCGGGTCGTTGCTCAGCACCGCAAACGAATCGTTCCGGACGCCGGCGGCGACCGCCGCCAGCACGAGCAAGCCGGTGCGCTCCTCGCCCGAGGCCAGGTCGAATGGAGCGGGATCGGCCACGCGGATCGAGGCGTCCGGCGGTTCGAAGCCGTTCACGTGCAGCGGCAACATGCCGGCGTTCCGGATCCGGAACCCCGTGCTCACGGTGTCTCCGAGCGTGACCACGGGGAACTGGAGCGGCGTCGCGGACGCCCGGAGCGCGGGGCGGAACGGACTCCATTCCAGGCCGTCCGGAAGATCGAGCGCCCACGTGGGCTCGAGCGGGTTGGGGAATCCCCCGAACGCGAGCAGGCGGTGCTGCTCGAGGTCCCCGACAACGGTGTGGAACCCGCGCGGGGTGGGCCGCTCACCGGAGGGCGCGAGTTCCGACCATGTGGGATCCCCGGAGAGCGACAGCTTCCACGCGTCGTTCAGCGGCTGGTTGCCGTCGTCGCCGCCGAACACGTACATGGCGTCGGTGGCCGCGTCGAGCAGCGCGGCATGCCCCATGCGTGGCGCCGGCGGCGTCCCCTTCGTCGTGAGCTGGGTCCAGGCGAGCGTGCCGGAGAGCGACAGGCTCCAGACGTCGTTCAGTCGCGCGGGCGTTCCCCCGGCGAACACGATCATCCGGCGCCGCGCCGGATCGTAGACGGCGGAGTGATTCTGCCGGTCGATCGGGCCCGCGTTCACGGGAAGCATCTGCTCCCAACTTGGGGAGGGCGAGAGCCACAGGCTCCACAGGTCCCCGGACGGGAACCCGGGGCCGGTGCTCCCTCCGTACACGATGATGCGATCGCCGATCGGATCGTAGATCGCGCTGTGGTAGGTGGGCGGGGTCGGAGGGCCGCCTGTCGGCGTCAGCGGCGTCCAGCTCGGCGCCCCGTCGAGCGAGAGCGCCCACACGTCGTCCGGCGTTCCACCCGCATCCAGCCCACCCACGACGATGAAGCGGTGGCGTACCGGATCGAGCGTAAGGGAGTGGCCGAGACGGGGAGACGGCCCCGCCCCGCTCGGAAGCAAGCGGGACCACGCGGGCGTCCCGTGGAGTGCGAGACTCCAGACCTCGTCCGTGAGCTGGTTGTTCGCGTACCCGCCGAAGACGAGCATGCGCGCGCCGAGCGAGTCGTAGACCGCCGCGTGTCGCTCCCGCGTCACCGGCTGGGCACTCGCACTACCCTCGACGAGCGCGACCAGGAGGAGCACCCACCCGGGCCCGCACCGCGAGCGCCGAGGGCGCGCGCGCGCAGACACCCGGGCGTCGGCCGCGGTGCGGGTGCTGCGGGTCACGACGGGCGGCACGCGGAGCCGCACAAGGCCTCCGGACGATCGTGGTTGGCGGTGAGACCGGACATCGGTTTGCAGCGCGAATGGAGCGAACCGCTCGGGGAGTCCGCACTATGCATAGGGCGTGCGAGGGGGAGCAAGGGGCGCACTTCCCCGCCCCGGCCCGCGAAAACCCACGGACGAATCAGCGGATGACCACGACCCTGGCGGTGCGCACCTCCTCGCGCCGGGCGAGCCTCAGCCAGTAGAGCCCGGGCGCGACGCGCCCCGCGTCGCCCAGCACGAGCGTGTGCCGGCCCGCGCCCAGGGAACCGACCTCGCGCCGGGCCACGCGTCGCCCGGTCACGTCGATGAGCTCCAGCGTCGCGGGGCCGGAGCCCGGCAGCGTGAACTGGGCCCGCACCCGGCCCGTCGCGGGATTCGGCCACGCCCCCCCGAGCGCGAGCCGCAGCGACGAGCCGTCGTTCACGTCGAGCGTGGCGAACGTCTGCGCATCCGGAACGCTGGGGGCCGGCTCGATGTTCCCGGCCAGGTCCCGGGCCTCGCTGTAGAAGTAGTAGTGGTGCCCGAGCACCGCCGTGTACTGGTCGGCCGTCGACTTCGTGTCCTGCTTCCAGACACGATAGGGATTCCCGTCGTCGGAGACGTAGATGGTGAAGTCCCGCAGGTCGGGTGGCGGGCCGGTGGCGTCCCAGTGGACGGTGAATTGGACCGAGTCCTGGGTCGGGCTCAACGGCTCCACCTGGCTTTCCGGCACGTCGCTCACGAGCGTGTTGCTCCAGTAGGGCGTGTAGATTGGCGGATTGGCGTCGAACGCGAGTGCCGCCCGGTTGGAGATCACGGTGCCCGCGACGAGTCCGGTGCGGGGTCGGATCGTGAAGAGGACGCTTCCCCGCCCGCCCGCCGGGAGGAAGCCGTCGGGCGACGCCGACTCCAGCGCGAACCCGGTGACCGGGTTGACCGATAGGAACGCGCAGCTCAGGCCGCCGGTGATCCTGTCGAGCCCCGCCTGGACCTCGACACGAAGCTGTGGGCTCACGTCCACGCTAATCGAGTAGCGCGGTTGCCCGCCCGGCGGGATCAGCTCATGGTCTCCGAACGTGATCGACGTGAGCGACACCGTGGCGGGATCCAGCGTGTTGGGATTCAACCCATCCCGCACGTTGACCTGCTGGGCGGGCACGGATGCATCGAGCCGGTTCTCGAATCCGATCGTGTAGGAGAGCTGCTGGCCCGCCACGACGTCACCGCGCGGCCCGAGCTTCTCGTTCGGATCCACGGAGCCGACCACGCTCACGTCCAGGGAGTCCGCCCAGCGGGTCGCCGCCACGTCGCCGCCCGAGGGCGGCAGAGAATCCGGGGCTTCGAGCGCGCCCACGAGGACGTCCAGCACCTGCTCCGCGCGGGCGAGTGCCAGTGGAAGGCTGCTCGCCCCGTCGCACTGGAAGGCGACCTTGGCCCAGGTACCCACGCCGTTCACGGCGGCGGACTCGGGATGGGCGACGACGTAGGAAGTGATCCCCGCGAGCGAAGTCCCCATGCATGGCATGCTCGTCGCGACGCCCGCATCCCCGAGACAGGTGGCGAGACGCGCGGGATCGTCGGCCCAGGGCGGGGTGATCCCCGCGCGCAGCAGGAACGAGCTGTTGAGGGTCGGGACGGTGAGGTACACGCGCCGCCTCACAACGCTGCCCGGCGACACGCGTGGAATCACGAGCGCCACGTAGCGTCCCGTGACGCCCGACAGCGTGAGCGGCGCCTGCGACCAGTCGGGCTCGCCGCCGGCCCGCGGCGGCGCGGTCACGCCGAAGCCGGTCGCGACGGTCGCGTTCGCGGGAATGCCGGAGAGGAGGAGCGGTACGGCGAGCGCATCCACGTTGCCCGCGTTCGTCACCACCAGGTCGAACGGCGTGCGGTAGTTGACCCGCATGGAATCAGAGCCGATCAGGTCCACCCGGAGCTCCGCGGCGTGGAGCGCCTCGACCGTGAACGCGTTCGACAGCGTCGCGGACTGCCCGTCGGGGTTCGTGACCACGACGTTCCAGGCGCCGAACGCCGCACCGGTCACGTCGAACGAGCCCGTGAGCGAGAGAGCGTCCGCGGCCGCGCCGAGCCCGGTCGCGAGGATGTCCGATTGGCCGGAGCGTGTGAGCTTCACGGTCGACGCGGCGAGGAGGTTGGCGCCCGAGATCGTCGCGTGGGCGATCGCCGTGTTGCCGGCCTGAGCGGGGGTGATCGCGGTGAGCTCGGGCGGTAGTGAAACGGCGGCGAAGTTGAGCAGGAGGTACGGCCCCACGCCCGCGAATCCACCCCCGAGGTGAACCCTGCCCCCGCTCAGCGCGAGCGCGTTCACGACCCCGATCTCCTGGGGAATGTTCGGAAGGACATCGGGGTCCCAGGCGGTGGGCAGGCCGCTCGTGAGATCCACGCCGGCGAGGAGCGAGCGCGATTGTCCACCGATGCTGTTGAAATCTCCCCCGATGTAGACCGTCGAACCGCTGAGCGCCAGGGCTTTGACCTCGAACCCCCCGACGTCGGGGTTCCAGGAGGTGGCGGTGCCGGTCACGGTATCGAGCGCCGCCAGCGAGTTCCGCAACTGCCCGCCGATCGAGCTGAACTGGCCGGCCGCGATGAGCCGACTCCCATCGCGGACCAGGGCGGACACCTGGGCGTCGGCCGATGGATTCCACGCGAGCGCAAGCCCGCTCGCCGTGTCGAGCGCCGCGATCCGGCTCCGGGGCTGACCGCCGATGCTGCTGAAGTTCCCGCCCGCGAAGACACGGTCCCCGAACGGAGCCAGCGCGTACACCGTCGCCGACGCATTGGGGTTCCACGCCGTCGCGGCGCCCGCGCCGTTGGGAATCAGCGCGGCGGCGAAATGGCGCGGCTGCCCGCCGATGGAGTCGAAGTCGCCCCCGGCGTAGACCACGTGGTCCCCCGCGACGAGCGTTCGCACCTGAGCGTTCGCATTCGGGTTCCACGAGGTCGCGAGTCCGCTCGCCGTGTCGAACGCCGCGACGTTTCTTCGCGGCTGCCCCCCCACCGTGCCGAAGAACGATCCGCCCACGTACACGGTCGGCCCGCTCGCGACGATGGTGTTGACGAAGCCGTTGGCCAGGGAGTTCCCGGGGTTCCAGTTGAGGAGCGCTCCCGTCACCGCGTCGACGGCGGCCAGCCGGCTCCTGGGCTGGTTGTCCGCGCTCGTGAAACTCCCGCCCACGAACGTTCGAGCCCCGCTCGTCGCGATCGCGATCGCCCCGCCATTCAGGAGCCTGCTCCAGATCACGGCCGCTCCGGCGCCGACATCGAGCGCGGCGATCAGGCCGCCGGAGACCCCGGCGATCAGCCGGCTCCCGCTCAGGAGCAGCGCCTGGGCTTGCGCGAACGTGGGTGGCGGATTCCACGCGGTCGCGAGGCCGGTGGCGGGGCTCAGCGCGGCCAGTCCCACCCGGGACTGCCCTCCGATGGTGGAGAAGAACCCGCCGGCGTAGATGGCACTCGCGCTTCCGGCCAGGGCGTAAACCGCGCCATTGGCGCCGGGATTCCAGGCGGTCGCGAGGCCGGCTCCCGATGAGCTGAGGGCCGCGATCCGGGTGCGAGGCTGGCCGCCGATATTGGCGAAGTTTCCGCCGGCGTAGACCAGCGTGCCCGCGGGCATGAGGGCGGTGACGAAGGCATCGGCATTCGGGTTCCAGTTCGTGGCCAACCCGGTCGAGCTACTGAGCGCCGCGATGCGGTTGCGTGGCAGCCCGCCGACGGTGGTAAAGGATCCCCCCACGTAGACCAGGCTTCCGCTCACCGCGAGCGCGGTGACCTCCGCGCTGGCGTTTGGATTCCACGCGGTCGGGACGCCGGTGGCCGTGGCCAGCGCCGCGATCCGATTCCGAGGCTGCCCGCCGATGCTCGTGAAGAACCCGCCCACGTAGAGCGTGCTGCCGCTCACGGCCAGTCTATAGACCTCGTTGTTCGCGCCTGGATTCCAGCTCGTGACGGCGAGCGCACTGTTCACCTGGGCGAGGTTCGTGCGCGGGAGCCCCCCGACGGAGGTGAAGTTGCCACCGAGGAACCAGCCGCCCGCGTTGTCCGGTGCGATCGCCAGGATCGTCCCCACCACCTTGGGAAACGAGGGAGCGAGTGCCCCGGTGAGGCTGTCCAGCGGAACTCCGCTCCCCGTGTATCGTCCGACGCTGGTGAAACCACCCCCCAGGTAGACGGCACCGCCGTGACGGCACACGGCCCCCACCGTGGAGTTGGCAGTCCATAATGTGGAGTCCACGACCTGCGCAACGGCGGCGCGACAGGCCAGCACTCCCGCGAGTGCGAGGAACGACAGCCCCACGGCGCGGATCGAGCGCATCGCCGTCGTCGGGCCCGGCACACCGAAGCACGCCGCGCCGTGCTCCGGTCCCGGACCTCGCGGGGCGACGCGCGCGCTGAGCCGGTCGCAATCGACGAGTGCCCGCAAACTCGATCCAACGCGTGCGGCCATGGGATGCCCCCTGATTCGCGTCAGCGCCCGTGCCTCAAACCATGGAGTCGAACCCGGGTGGTCACCGTGACACCGAAATGGCGATGCCAGCGATCCCACCGGGTCGGAGGCCAGATGCTCCACACCGCACGCCGCGGAGATTCGGGGAGTTCACCGAAATGTGGGAGGAGCATCGAGCCGGCCAAGGAGAGCTTCGCGGGGGCCAAGCGAACCTCGGCGTCGTAAAGAGTAGGCCGACCCCGTCCGCCGGGCAATGATAATCGCCGGTCAATATCCCGCGATCGACACTCCAGCGGGCTCCACCCGCCCTGCCTGTGCCGCCCGGACGAGCGCGGCGCGCGGCCGCGATGCGCCCCTCACCCGCCCGCCCCGCCCGCCATCTCCGCCAGCCGCTCCGCCGCGTCGGCCTCGATCAGCGCCTCGCCCATCTTGCCGATGTCGCCCTCCATGAACTGGGCGAGCGAATGGAGCGTGAGCCCGATGCGATGGTCGGTGACGCGGCTCTGCGGGAAGTTGTACGTGCGGATCTTGGCGCTCCGGTCGCCGCTCGAGACCTGCGACTTCCGCGTCGCCGCCTGCTTCCGCTGCTGCTCCTGCAACTTGAGATCGTAGAGCCGCGCGCGCAGAACTTTCATGGCCTTCGCGCGATTCTTAATCTGCGAGCGCTCGTCCTGGCAGGTCACCACGAGCCCGGTCGGCAGGTGGGTGATGCGCACGGCGGAGTCGGTGGTGTTGACCCCCTGCCCGCCGGGGCCGCCGGCGCGGTAGACGTCGACGCGGATGTCCTTCTCCGCCACCTCGACATCCACGTCCTCGACCTCGGGCAGCACGGCGACGGTGGCCGCGGAGGTATGGATGCGACCCGAGGCCTCGGTGGCCGGCACGCGCTGTACCCGGTGCACGCCCGATTCGAACTTCATGTCCCGGTACACGCCGTCGCCCTCGAGCGTGAAGATGATCTCCTTGTAGCCGCCCGCTTCCGCCTCGGTCACCGACAGGACCTCCTGCTTCCAGCGCCGGGCTTCCGCGAACTTGCTGTACATGCGGTAGAGGTCGGCCGCGAAGAGCGCGGCTTCCTCGCCGCCCACGCCGCCGCGGATCTCGACGATCACGTTCTTGTCGTCGTCGGGATCGCGCGGGAGCAGGAGCTGCTTCAGCTCGGCCGCGAGCGCGCCGCGGCGCGCCTCGAGCTCCGGGAGCTCGGCGCGGGCCAGTTCCGCCAGCTCGGCGTCGCCGGAGGCAATGGCGGCCTCGTCGTCCGCGAGCGTCTCGAGCACGCGGCGAAACTCCCCCGCTGCCTCGACCGTTCGCGCGAGTCGCGCGCGTTCGCGCGAGAGGTCGCGGAGCTTCCGCGGGTCGCGGGCCACATCGGGCGCGGCGAGCAGCCGGTCGAGCTCGCCAAAGCGTTCCTCGACGCGATCGAGCGCGAGCTTCAGATTCTGGTCCATCACTGGACGAAGCTCACTTCCTGCAGGCCGCCCGCCCGTTTCGCCGCGTCGAGCGCGGGGTCGCCGAGCACCTTCTCCAGCGAGGCGATCGCCACCGCGCACATTTCGAGATCGGGCTCGCGCGTGGTGAGGCGCTGGAACTGCATGCCGGGCCAGGTGAGCGCGCGCACGAACGGCTTGTCGAAATGTCTGCCCGAGAGCCGGATGAACTCGAACGCCACCCCGGCGATGAGCGGCATGCAGGCCACGCGCAGCAGGTGTTGCGCGAAGTTCGCGGGCTTGCCGATGAACGTGAACACGACGATGCTCACCATGACGACGAGGAACAGGAACGTGGTCCCGCAGCGCGGGTGGAGGCGCGGGAACTTCTGCACGTTCTCGGGCGTCAGCGCTACGCCGGCCTCGACCGCGTGGATCGCCTTGTGCTCCGCCCCGTGGAACCCGAGCACGCGCGCCATTTCCTTCCACTGGCTGATGAGCCAGAGGTACAGGACGAACGCCGCGAGCCGCAGCGCGCCGTCGACGAGCCCGAAGCGCACGCGGTCCTCGAAGCCGAACCAGGCGGTGAGCCGCGCCGGCAGCACGACGAACAGCAGCACGCCGAGCCCGAGCGAGATCGCCACCGTGAGGACCTGGAGCACACCCGCCCACGGGCCCGGCTTTTCGCCGGCCACGGCGGCCGTGTCGTCGCGCGCGGCTTCGTCCGCGCTGAAGTTCAACGCGGTGATCCCGAGCGACAGCGTCTCGAACAGCGACACCGCGCCGCGCACCACCGGGAGCCCGAGCGGCTTGACGCGCCGGGTGATCGACTCGAACGAGCGCTCGAAGAACGCGAGCGAGCCGTCGGGACGGCGCACCGCCACGGCGACACGCGAGGGCGAGCGCATCATCACCCCCTCGATCACCGCCTGGCCGCCGAGTGGCAGGAACGGCATGGAGCCTCCGGTCGGGAAAACACACGGCTCCCGAAGCGGGCCGGAATCGCCCGCGACGGGAGCCGGTGAGAGGTCGCTACTTGTCGGTCGCTTCGGTCGCCTCGGCGGGCGTGACCTTCGCGTAGCGCTTGCGGAACCGGTCCACGCGGCCAGCCTTGTCGAGCAACTTCTGCTTGCCGGTGAAGAACGGGTGGCACTTGGAGCAGATGTCCAGGTGCACCTTGCCGTCGGACGAGGCCGGCTTGAGCGTGGTGCGCGTGGTCCATTCCTCGCCACAGCCGTAGCAATGGAACGTGCGCGTCTCGTAAACCGGATGGATTCCTGCCTTCATGACACATCTCCGCCACGGCGGCGTTCCCCGGCGTCCGGGCCGCGAGGCCGCCCCGCGGCCTCAGGGACGCGGATGGTGCCGAGCGCTCCGCCTGAGTGAAAGTGAGGGCGGGGAGTATGCCCGACCGCGGGCGGGACGTGCAACTCGCCACGCCCGGCGCGGCGGAGCGGCCCCATCCCCCTCGGCCTCGCCCGGCGCGCGAACGATCCGCTCCCCGCGACCCCGTCGCGCTCTACTCCTTTCGTACCCCGCTACCTCCGTACCATTGAAGGATTCCGACCGGGGATTCAAATTCCGAATACAGGTTCAGTTTCTCCATTCCCCAACCCGGAGAAGCGCATGATCGGATCGCTGGTGCCAGGCGGACCCTCGCCGCACGTGCACGCGAAGCGCGAGCGCCGGCGCGCCGAGATCCTCCGCGTGGCGCTGCGCGCGTTCCGCGAGCGCGGCTATCACGCCACGACGCTGGACTCGATCGCCGAGCAACTGGGCGTGGGCAAGACCGCGCTCTACCACTATTTTCCCGACAAGCAGGCGATCCTACTCGCCTGCCACCGCGAATCCCTCGCCGACCTCGAGCGGATCGTCGCCCAGGCTCGCCGGCTCGACACGGCCCGCGAGCGGCTCCGCTACGTCATCATGGAGCACGTCCGCGTCATGACCGAGGCGTTCGGGGCCTCGCCGCTCGCGTTCGAGGTGGGCGCCCTGTCCGCCGAACGACAGGCCGAGATCGTCGACGGTCGGGATCGCTACGAACGCGCGCTGCGCGACATCATCGAGCAGGGCATGAAGCTGGGCACGTTCCGCCGCGCCGACTCCAAGGTGACGGCGTTCGCGATCCTCGGCGCCCTGAACGGCATCGCCCGCTGGTACCGGCCCGAGGGCCCGCTCGACGCGCGCGCGCTCGGCGAGCTGTTCGCCGCTCAACTGATGGACGGCCTCGCCGCCGGCCCGCGACGCAACGCGGCCGACGACGCCGCCGGCGCCGAGGGCGCAAGCGACATCGCTCACGCGACGACCGCCGCCGTCCGGCGGGACGCGGCC
>DATDEX010000291.1:0-13022 GCA_036522895.1 Candidatus Eiseniibacteriota bacterium
CTGCGCGGCGGCCTGCTGGGCCTGGACCACGGCCTGGGCGGCGGCCTGCGCGCGCTGGCGATCGTCGCGCGCGCGCTGCGCCTCGTGCTCCTGCTGGCGCACGACCACTTCGCGCGCGGCAGCCTTCTCCTTGCCGAGCTCGGAGCGAACCTTCTCGACCACCTCGGTCGTGAGCGTGCTCATGTGATTCTTCACCTCGACGCCGAGCTTCTTCGCGATCTGCTGGATCACTTCGCTCGACATGCCAAGGTCCTTGGCGACTTCGTAAATCCGCAGCTTCTTCGCAGCGGGGCTATTCGGCATGAGGCTCTCCTTCCGCTGCCGCGGCTTCGGACGGCGCGGTCGCGTCGGCCTGCAGGCCGTCACCGGACTCCATTTCGGGGGTGAATTCCATCTCGGTCGCCGCCTCCGAGACCGGCGCGGCGGGATGCGCCGCGACGTATTCGACTGCGGTCGCGAGCACCTTCTCGGCGGTCTTCTCCCCGATGCCCGGGATCTCCACCAGCTTCTCGAGCGGCGTGGCCACGAGCTCCTGCACCGTCTCGATGCCGGCGCTGATCAGCTTCTCGGTGGTCGCCTCGCCGAGGCCGAGCGACTCGACCTCGACCCGGCTCGCGCGCTCCACGTCGTGCCGCTTCTTCTCGTCGGTCTTCGAGACGAGGTCGATCTTCCAACCGGTCAGCCGCGCCGCGAGGCGCGCGTTCTGCCCGCCCTTCCCGATCGCCAACGACAGCTGGTCGTCGGCCACCACCACGAGCATGCGCTTCTCGGCCTCGTTCACCCGCACGTCGCCCACGCGCGCCGGCGCCAGGGCCCGCGAGACGAACACGGCCGGGTCCGCGGACCACGGCACGATGTCGATGCGCTCGCCGCCGAGCTCGCGCACGATGCTCTGCACGCGCGAGCCCTTGAGGCCCACGCACGAGCCGACCGCGTCCACGCGCGGATCGGTCGAGAACACGGAGATCTTCGAGCGGGCGCCGGCCTCGCGCGCCACCGCCTTCACCTCGACGATACCCTCGGCGATCTCTGGAACCTCGCTCTCGAAGAGCCGCCGCAGGAAGTCGGGGTGCGTGCGCGACAGGATGACCTGCGGACCCTTCGCGGAGCGGTCCACGTTCAGCACGACGGCGCGCACGTAGTCGTTCTGGCGGTGGTAGCTGCGCGGGATCTGCTCGCGTGCCGGCAGCAGTCCCTCGGAGAAATCCAGCTTCACGATGACGTTGCCGCGGTCGACCTGCTGCACGACCCCGCGCACGAGCGTCCCCGTCTTGTCGGAGTACTCCTTGAACACCTTGTCGCGCTCGGCCTCGCGCACGCGCTGGATGAGCACCTGCTTCGCGGTCTGGATCGCGTTGCGGCCGAATTCGGCGATGCTCAGCGGGATGCGCACGACGTCGCCGACCTGCGCGTCGGGCTTGTGGGCGCGCGCCTTCTCGACCGTCCACTGGAACGCCGGGTCCTCGACGGTGGCCACCACGCTGTAGCGGAGCGCGCACTCGAGCGCGCCGGTCTTGTCGTTGAATCGCACCTCGACGTCCGCGGTGGCGCCGTGCTTCTTGCGCACCGCGCTCGCCAGGCCGGCTTCGAGCGTCTCGACAAGCATCTGCCGGTCGACGCTCTTCTCGCGCGTGATCTGGCTCAGCGCGTCCAGGATCTCGTTGTTCATGGCTCCACCCCTCTCCGTTCCACTCCGCCCCCTGCCCCTCCCCGCGCGGCCTTTCCGGACGTGCGCGCCTTGGGTTGGCGCAGCCCCGCCCACGGATCGACCACCAAGCGAGCCGTCCGCACGGCGGCCCACTCGAACCACTGTTCGTCGCCTTCATCGGTGCGCACGCCCGCCTGCCCGTCCACGGGGCCGAGCAGCACGCCTTCCCAGCGACGCCGGCCGTCCCGCGCGTCATGCAGGTGCAGGTTGATTCGTTGTCCGGCGAAGCGCTTCACATGCTCGAGCGTCCGGATGGGCCGCTCGAGCCCGGGCGAGCTCACCTCGAGATGATAGGCGCCCGGGATGATCTGGTTCATGTCCATGGCGTCCGCGAGACGGCGGCTGAATTGCGCGCAATCGTCGAGGGTGATCCCGCCGGGCTTGTCCAGGTAGATCCGGATCACCCGGTGATGCCCGAGGGACGCCTGTTCGATGTCCACCAGCTCGTAGCCATGCTCTTCCGCAAGGGGTTCGGCGAGCTGGCGAACTTCTTCCCGGACTTCCACTTTCGCTCCCGCTGAGACAAAAAACGGAGTGGTCGCACCTGCCCCACTCCTGCGCCACAAACTACTCCAACCCCGCGACTTCAGCAAGCCGTCGAACCGTCTGCGGGCGCATGGCTTGCGGCCCATCCGAGTCCGGAGCTCGAACATTCTCGGGTCCGCCGGCCGAGGCTTGGAGGGGTCCGCACGAGGCCAACGCGCCGGCTCAGCATCAGTTCTTATCAGCCGGCCGAGGTCCGGAGGGGTCTGCGCGAGGCCAACGCTCGGGCCAGCCATCCATGGCTGGCCCTCCCTCACGCGCGTTTAACGGCCTACGCCAGTCCCTGGCTCCGGCCTACGCGCGAGTGGCCTCGCGCAGACCCCTCCAGACCTCGCCCTGCGTTGAGGTGACCGTCAAGGCACCTGCGCAGGCGGTGATCCGAGGGGTCTCGCTCGTGGACAGTCGCGAGCAGGCCGCAGGCCAGGATGGCCGGAGGCCGTCCGCGAGCGTCAGGGAGGGCCGGCCAGGATGGCCGGACCGAGCGTTGGCCACGAGCGAGGCCCCTCGGATCGCCGCCGGCTGGTGAGAGCGGCTCACGTTGTCCGGACCGAGCGTTGGCCTCGCGCAGACCCCTCCGGACCTCGGCCGGCTGATCCGAGCTGACGCTCGGCCTGCGCGTAAGAGTTGTCCGCGATGGCCGGCGTGGCGAACGCGTGCGGCTAAGGCCGGGCGAGGGCGCTTTGGTAGACGATCCAGGCTGCGACGCGGGTGACTTCCGCGAGGCTCTCGGCGGAAACCTGGTCCGGCAGGTCGTGCGTCGTGTGCCAGGCAGGGTAGTCGAAGTCGATCAGGTCCACGGCCGGCAGCCCCGCGTCGAGGAGCGGGACGTGATCGTCGATGAGCGTGTAGCGCACGCCGCGATGGAAGTGCGTCGCGCCCGTGGCCTGCGCCGCCTCGTGCACCAGGTCGACCAGGTTGGTCGCGCGGCTCGCCGAGTTGGCCTCGTCGTAGATCTCGAGGTCCTTGTCCCCCACCATGTCGAACAGGAATCCCGCCACCGGACGCGCGGGCTCGCCCGGGGGCGGCAGGCGGCGGGCGTACCCGCGGCTGCCGCGGCAGTACTCGTCCGGTGACGTCGGACGGCCGAGGTCCTCGCCATCGAGGAACACGAGGTCGACGCCGACGCCCGGAGCGCGTCGGTGCATCAGCTCGGCGAGCTCGAGCAGCACGGCCACGCCCGAGCCGCCGTCGTTCGCGCCCGGCATCGGCTGGTTGCGTTCGGCGACCACGGGGTCCTCGTCGCACCAGGGCCGCGAGTCGAAGTGCGCCAGCAGCGCGATGCGCCGCCCCGTCGCCGGACCGAAGCGGCCGATGACGTTGACGAGCGGCACGACGCGCCCGGGGAGCGTATCGGCGAACGCCTGCCGCTCGACCTTCCCGCCCAGGCGCTCCAGCTCGGCGGCGATCCATTCGCGCACCGCCGTGTTGCCCGGCGTGCCCGAGATGCGCGGGCCGCGCGCCACCTGCGAGCGCACGCGCTCGAGCGCGCGCGCCCCGTCGGGCCTGGGCAGCGCCTCCGTGCACGAGACCGCGACGGCGAGCCCCAGCGACGCCGCGAGCAGTGCCGGCACGAGCGCTCCGCGTACGCCGCGCATCAGAACCGGAACTGCCCGCGCAGCTCGACCCGGATGCTGCGGCGAACGATGCCGTTCGTGTCGCGGAAGTGGCTGAAGCCGAGTGCCAGGTCGCCGGTGACGTTCGAGCTGAAGCCGTAGCTGCCGGTGCCGTTCACGGACAGCCGGGTGCGGTCGACCGGGTTCGAGAGCTGCTCGTCGTGGCCGAGCTGGACGCCGCCCTTCTGCCGCTCGTAGACCGTGGCGAGCGACAGGTTCACGTTCGTCCTGACCGTCGTAGTCTTGCCGAGCACGTTGACCTTCTGGCCCTGGGTGTACGAACGGCTCAGCGTGAAGTTCAGGTTGGTGGTCTGGTCCGTGGCCCTGGCGGAGCCCAGCTGGAACGATTCCCGTACGCTCGAGCGACGCTCGAACTGCAGGTTCGCGTCCGTGCCGTTCTTGAACCGGCCGCGCACCGAGAACAGCGGCCGGAAGTCGTCACTCACCGAGTTGCCGCTCCGCACCGATCGCGAGTTCTGGTAGTCCACGGAGTAGCTGCGCGCGTAGGCCGTGCGCAACTGCGGACCGTCGAGGAAGCGGGCCAGCCCGATCAGGTTCGCGAACCGGCCGTACTGGACCTCGAGGTCGGGGAACCGCCAGTCCCGGCTGCGCGTCTTCACGCCGTTGTTGTTGTTCGTGCGATCGCCGTAGCTGAACCGGGTCGCGATCGAGCTGCCGAACGCGAGCGGCACCGTCGTGCGGGCGTTCGCGCGCCAGTCCACGCCGCTCGTCGAGGTGTTGCCCGGCTGCTGGAACACCTTGCCCTGGTCGAACCCCGGATTCTCCGCGAGCCCCACGAGGTAGAGCGGGCTCGCGGTGCCGGTGAGGCGCGAGTAGCTCGTGTTGCGGCCGACTCGGCCGTCCATGCTGAGCGCGCCGATCCGCGACAGGAGATCGCGCCAGGGCAGGAGCGGCCGCGCCGGGCGCGATGGATGCGCCGCGCCTCCGCTCGTGTCGGGTTTCGCGGGCGGGCGTGCGAAGTTCGACACCGGCGCCACGAGCCGGTCGAACGGCAGATCCCAGTTCACGCCGAAATCCTGGCCGTTGCCGATCGAGCGCGAGGAGAGCTCGGGAGACTGGGTGTCGTTGTTCTGGGTGTAGTTCGACGTCCAATTGAACGAGGGCCGCATCCAGGGGTTCGGATTGAGCGCCATGTGCGAGCTGAACGACTGGCGCCAACTCGTGAGGCGGCCGAAGTTGATGAACCCGACGCGCTCGAGCCGCACCCCGTCGAGCGCCAGGTTGCGACGCCCCTCGACGTGGTGGCTCAAGAGGTCGAACGGCCGCGTGTCCAGGCCGAAGTCGACGTTCGCGGCGCGGCCGTTCTGGCTCGTCGACGGCACCAGGGGCCCGCCGAACGTACGCGTGAACGCCGTCGACTTGGTCGTGGACACGCCGTAGTTCCAGTAGAACCGCTCGGGCAGCGGGTACAGCCGGGTCTTCGTGAACGGCAGCGGAATCGGCAGCAGGGCGCGCGGCGTCACCTGGTAGGTCACGCCGGCCGTCACGTTGGTGCTCTGGTTCTGCGACGTCGGGGAGGTGGAGTTGCTCGTGGAACGGTTGATGTTCGCGTTGAGCCCCCCCAGCGTGAAGCGCAGGAACGGGTTCGAGCGCTCGCTCCAGACCCGCGAGTAGCTCGCCGAGACGGCGCGCGACACGGTGCGCGTCTCGCTCTGCTCGGCGAGCACGCCGGTGCGCACGATGTCGTCGCCGGCGCTGAATCGCGGCCGGGACGACGACTGGTTCTGGGAATAGCTCACGGGCACCTGGATCCCCGTGCCCTCGAAGAAGCGTTGCGGCTCGAAGCGCGAGCTCACGCTCAGCTGGGTGTCGTGGCTGCCGCTGCCGCGGGTCTCGCCCACGGACAGGAAGTCGGCGTCACGCGAGTTCCATGCCACGTTGTACTCCATGAGATTCGCCCAGCGGCCGTTCACGAGCACCCGGTTCGCGAGCCCGACGTCCTTCGCCACGTCCGTCGCGCGCAGCTCGTCGAACCAGAACTGCCCCGAGAAGCGCTGGGTCGAGCTTTGGTTCAGGAGCCCGATCGAGATGCGCAGCAGCCGCGTGAAGCTCGGCTGGCCCTTGATCACCAGCGAATCCCCGTTTGCGAGCCGGGTGCGGAACACGATCGGGCCGGTCAAGCTCACGAACCCGGGATCCAGCTTCGCCTGCGACATGGTCGCGATCTCGGCCAGGACCTCCTCCCACGCAATGTTCTTCGGGCTGGAGGATTTCGGCAGCCGGCGCTTGAGCTCGTAATAGCTGTCACCCTTGTCGTCCGAGGCGAAGCGCACGAAGTAGAAGAGCGAATCCTGCGCAGCGTCGTAGTTGCCGAGCGTGTCCCCGGCGAGATTGCGCTTCGTGACCTCGAAGCTCGACGCGAACCAGCGAAGCACGCCGTAGCGGCTGTAGTTCTCGGGCAGCGAGAACGTCTTGAACGCCTCGAGCGAGTCCGCGGGGTAGAGATCGGTGAACTCGAGCGCCAGGGACTGCTCGCGGCGCGTGAACCCCTCGCTGCCGCTGCGCGTCTTGCCGGGCTCGAACGGAAGCGGAAAATAGATGTCGGCGTTGTCGACCGAGTTGACCGAATTGAGCGTCTCCGTGGTGTGGAGCGTGTCGCGCTGGAGCGGCGTGAGCGCCGTGGTCTGCCAGCGGCTGCCCACGATGTCGAGCCCGCCGATCATGAGCATCGGGCGCTCGGGCCCGCCGGACTCGGCCAGGCTCGTGTGCTCGTCCTTCCGCACGCCTTCGAGCCAGAGCCGCACGTGCTGGGCGATCGTCAGGTCCGGGAACCCGAACTTGACCCGCAGGCTGTCCGTGAGCGGGATGCGGTAGCGCCGCCAGCCGTTCTTCGTGGTGTCCGACACGGTCGACCCGGGGAAATCGCGCAGGACATCGGTGACGAGATAGGGGCTCGACCGGTCGCCGAGATCGATCGTGTATTCGAAATAGGCCTCGCTCGTGTCGGGAATCGCGCGCCCGTTCGGGTTCCCGTTCAGGTTCAGGTCTTCCGTATCCGGGATCGGGTACGCCGTGTGGTTCCCCTCGGTGCCGTTCGTCCGCTGGTAACGGCGCGGATCCACGGCGGACGGGAACGTCTCGACGATGTTGCCCCAGTCGTCGCCCTCGGGATCGCTCGTCGAGGCGGTGGTCAGGTCGGCGATCTCCAGCAGGCCCTTCCCGAGCGCATCGACCTCGCCGGCGTCGTCGATCCCGTCGAGCCCCGTGTCCTCCGACTTGTCGCCGGTCACGGTGAGCTGGTTGTCGCGCGTCGGCCGGTCCTCCGTGTCGATCACGCCGTTCGGCGGCCGGTTGGGTGCGCGCATCTGGTCCTCGCTCACCCGGCCGAGGTCGATGTGCAGCTTGACGCTCGAGCCCGGGGTGGCGTCTCCACGAATGCGCGGTTCGCGGATCGCGGGGTTATGGTGGTCGTTCCAGTCGTCCACCCAGATCTCGATGAACTGCGAGCGGGAGAGGTCGAGCCCGACCTGGTCGAGGTTGTACGTGAGCCCCGTCCACATCGTGTCCAGGGGGGCGAAGCCGGTCGGGGTGCGCGGCATGGAGATCCCGAGCACCGTGCGCACGTTCGCCGCCCCCTGGGCGGGGGGGAGCTCGGGGCGCAGGTCGCGCTCGTGCACGAGCTCGTTGTCCGTCGTGTTGCCACGCGTGTTGACGGGCGTGAACCAGTGCACCTCGGCGTACTTCTGGTGGAACAGAGCGAGCTCGCGGAACGAGACTTTCGCCACTGCAGCGCCGTCCACGATGGCGGTCGCGCGCGACGGCACGCTCGACCACCGCCAGCGATCTGGGGTCAGCGCGAGCGAGACGGCGTCGCGCACGCCTTCCATGTCGTCCACGAACACCTCGTTGCGCGTGTTCGGGTTCGGGAACGACATGCCGCCCTCGGCCTGGACGTTGAACTCGGACGGCGTGGTCGTGCGCACGCCGGGAAGCGCATCCGCGAGCCGGGTGAGGAACTCCGGCTTGAAGTGCCACTCCGTGTTCAGGTCGGTGATGAGCGTGCGCGACGGCTCCTCGCCGAGGCGCGGCCGCAGGTCCTGCGCGCCCTTGCTCTCGTAGAGGAACGCGCCGCCGAGGCTCCGGTCGCGGCCCTCGAAGCGGAACGCGCTCCCGACGAGCGTCTTGCTCGCCTGGGCAAACAGCGGCGCGTACGAGTAGTCGATGGAGAGCTGGTCCGAGGGCCCGAGCTGGCGCTTGAGTGAGATGCGGCCGAGGTCGTAGTCGATCGTGTAGTCGCGGTCGCGCGTCCACCGCTCCCCGTTCACGACCACGGCCTCGGAGTTCTCGAGGATGTTGCCGCGCCCGAGCGTGATGTCGCTGCCGCCCGTGCGCGCCGCCGCGAACTCCGAGGTGAAGTACCAGCGCGCGTCCTGGAATTGCGGGTTGTAGAGCTCGTACGCGTTGGGGTTCGGCGCGTTGAGCGAGTCGGGCGCGCCGTCGAGGCGGCGGGTGCGAAACGTCTGCCCGTCCAAGAATTGGTCCCAGCGGTGCGCGTTGGGTCCGGAGAGGCGCGGCGCGAACGGGCGCGCGTCGGGCAGGAACAGCACGCCGTTCGTGTAGTCCACCCACAGGCCCTTGCACTGCGAGTTGAAGCCCGTCGCATCGACCTGGGCGTCGTGGCCGCGGATCGCCTGCGCCGACTGCTCGTTCCAGCTGTCGAGCCCGAGCATCTCGACGAACGGGATCGGGCCCATGCTCGTCCTGGGCGGATCGTCCTGGCCCGCCTGCACCGTCAGCTTGAACGACTTGGGATCGATCCCGAACCCGCCCAGGTTGTACACGTTCTTGAGCTCCAGCTCGCGCACGACGGCCAGCGCCGCGGTCGTGTCGTAGTGCGTCCCGTCCTGGGTCGGCGTCTGGGAAATGCGCGGCACGCGCAGGAGCTTCATCAGCACGCGACCCGAGTCGGGACCGCTCGTGCTGATGGGCTGCTGGTCCACTCCGCCCACGTCGAACGACGGGCCGAGCGCGGGTCCCGGCCCGAGGACCTGCCGGGCCCTGTACGTGACCGCGAGGATCTGGTTCGACTGGATCGGGATCGGCTGCTTGAGCCGGATGATCTTGAACGTCGTGTCGTGGAACGTGTAGATGCTGTTCAGGATCTCGTACTGTTGGTCGGGCCCCGCGTTCATGAGGTTGAAGTTGCCTTTCACGAACGCCACGCTCGTGTCGGCCGGGTCCAGCATGCCCATGACCCCGTTGGGATCGACGACCGCCTTGCCCGGGATCCGCACCGTGCTGTTGTTCGTGCCGTTCCCGTCGTCAAAGTAGAGGCGGATTGAATTGTCGTCGATGTCGTAGACCTTTCCGAAGCTCGGGTCGTAGAGCAGGAAGTATTGCCCCTTGACCCAGTCGAGATCGGTGAACGTGTAGCGGCCGACCGACGCGCCGCCCCCCGAGTAGATCGCGTGCTCGCTCCTGCCCTCCTGCTTGCTCGCGAGCGCGGTGAGATCGAGCGGACCGATGCGCGACGCCATCTTCACGCCGAACAGACCTTCGTTCTTGCCGCTGTACGACACGTACTGCGTTCCCGGCAGCGCGAGGCTCGTGTTGCCCAGGTCGAGCGCCTGGACGAAGTCGTCCTCCTCACCGCGGTAGTTGATGGCGATGCGGTTGGCGAGCGGCACCTGGTTGGCCGAGTTCTGGAGCAGGTTCACCTTGATGCGGTCCGAGAGCTGGCCCTCGAGCCGGATGTCCAGGTCCTGCTGCATGTCGAGCGACGGGAACAGGCTCTGGCGCTGGCCGAAGAGCTGCAGTTTCTGGTTCGTCCAGTTGCTCGTGCCCGAGAGCCGGATGCTCTCCGAGCCCGACACGTTGAGCGACGGCCCGCCGGGGCCGAGCAGGCTCTGGACGCGGGTCGGGAGGTGCACGGGGATCGGGACCGAGATCCCCTGGCGCGCGATCGGCGTGTCGGTCCCCAGGTTGTTGATGTCCCGCCGCGAGCGGTCGAGCCAGTGCTCGTGGAACGTCTGCGCGGCGTACTCGCGCGAGAACGGGCCCAGCAGCCGGCGGTACCCCGCCCCGAGCGAGACGTCCCCCACCTCGACGACGCTCGTGTAGACGCCGGAATCGGGGTCCACGGTCACCCGGGGTTTCCGCGGGTCGTACATGGGCAGGAGTTTGATCGGGCCGAACGGCTTCCCGATGGGCGACAGCCCCGCCATCAGGAACGTGTTCTCGAGCGCCAGCCGCCAGGACGGCTTCCATGGTGGCGGCAGCGTGTCCGCGGCGGCGGCCTCCGCCTTGGCCCTGGCGTACTCCTTGCTCGCGGGCATGGGCAAGCCCTTGAGCCCCGGGATGCCCGGAAGCCCGGAGATCGCGGCAAGCAAAGCGATGGCGGGCAGGGTCAGCGAGCCGATCATGGATTCCTGGGGCCGCGCGTCCGGGGGGCTTGAGACAGGAGGGCGACCGTATCAGCCGACCGTGGAGCGGTCAAAGCCTTGGGGGGCCGTGAGGTGCCGGCGTCGCGGTCCCTAAGGTAGTGTGCGTCGCCGTGCGCATCCTTCCCTCTTACATCCTCAGGCAGCACCTGGTTCCCTTCCTGCTCGGGTTCGGGGTGGTCACGTTCGTGTTCGAGATGGACGTCCTGTTCGACTACCTGGACCTGGTCATCAACCGCGGGGTCCCCGCCCCGGCGGTGATCCAGCTCTTCGCCCTCTCGCTCGGGTTCGTGATCGCCCTGTCCGTGCCCTGCGCGGTCCTGATCGCCACGCTCATGACGTTCGGGCGCCTGTCGCAGGACAACGAGATCACCGCGCTCCGGGCCGCCGGGGTGCACTTGTTCCGGGCCATGCTGCCGCCGCTCGGGGCGGCCGCGGTGCTGGCGCTGGGGCTCACGCTCTTCAACAACTACGTTTACCCGGACGCCAACCATGCCTTCGCGAGCCTGCTCGTGGATATCGGCCGCATGCGCCCCACGGTGAAGCTCCAGGAAGGCGTCTTCATCACCGATTTCCCGGGGTACAACCTGCTCGTGCAGTCGGTGAACGGCCAGACGAACGAGATGCGGGGGGTGACGATCTACCAGCTGCACGCCGGCAGCCCGCCGACCACGATCCTCGCCAAGCGGGGCTTCCTCACCTACACGCCGGACGGGAAGACGGCGGTGCTGGAGCTGGAGGACGGCGAGATCCACGAGATCCCGGCCGGCGAGAACGGGCCGAGCCGCTACCACCGCCTGGAGTTCCGCAAGCACACGATCTACATCCAGGGCGCGGGCGGGATGCTCGAGCGCACGGTGCGGAGCGCGCGCGGTGACCGAGAGAAGAGCGCCGCGCAGCTCCTGGTCGAGCAGCACGAGGTGTTGGCCGACTACGGCCGCTCCCTCGCCAGCCACCGCGAGCGCTTTCTCGCGCTCGGCGTGCCGAAATCCCGCCTCCCCGCGCTCGCGCCGGAGCAGGCGCCGCTCCTCGCCAGGCTCCGCATGGCGCTCGTGAGCGCGGTGCGCCGGAGCGATCCGCTCGACGACGTCGTGAAGGACTATCCGGCGCTCCAGCTCGACGTGAACCTGTGGAACATGGAGCGCCGCGCGCTGCTCCGCCGCGCCGCCGGGCTCTCGGTGGAGGTCCACAAGAAGTTCGCGCTCCCGGTGGCGTGCGTCGTGTTCGTCCTCATCGGCGCGCCGATCGGCATGCGCGTGCGGCGGGCCGGGCCGGCGGTCGCGTTCGTGTCGATCGGCTTCTTCCTCTTCTACTACGTGTGCCTGATCGGCGGCGAGGAGCTCGCGAACCGGCTGCTGCTCCCGCCGTGGTTCGCGATGTGGATCGCGAACCTCGTGCTCGGCGGGCTCGGCCTGGACCTCACGGCGCGGGCCTGCGACATCCGGCTGCCCTGGCACCACCGCCGGCGCGGCTTCCCGCGCGGCGTGCCCGAGGGCGCACGATGAGGGCCTCGCGATGAGGAACGCCGCGTGAGAATCCTGGATCGCTACCTGCTCCGCGAGTTCCTCGTCTACCTCGTGCTCGGGCTCCTCGGCTTCATCGTCATCTTCATCGTCGTCGACCTGATCGAGAAGATGGACGTGTTCCTCGATCACCGCGCCCCGGGGCTCCTCGTCGCCCAGTACTTCGTGAACCTGGCCCCCGATGTGGTCGTGAAGATGCTGCCGGTGGCGCTGCTGCTCGCGACGTTCCTGTCGCTCGGCCAGCTCAACAAGTTCGGCGAGCTGACCGCCATGCGCGCGGTCGGCCTCTCGCTCACCCGCATCCTGGCGCCGGTCCTCGGTGTGGCCGCGCTCTGCGTCGGCGTGTCGCTGGGGCTCGGCGAGTACGTCGTCCCCGCCGCGACGCGCGCGCGCGACACCATCTTCGAGGAGCGCATCCAGCACCTCCAGCGCCAGAGCCCGAGCGAGCGCGCGGACGTCACCTACCTCGGCCGGGGCGGACACATCTGGGTCGTGGGGCTCTACCTCGTGCACGAGCAGCGCATGCACGAGGTTTCGCTCCAGGAATTCCACTCCGGCGTGCTCGCGCGCCGGATCGACGCCGCGGAGGCGAGCTGGGACGGCCAGCGCTGGGTGTTCGTCTCCGGCTACGTGCGCCAGTTCGAGCGCGGCCACGAGCAGGCCGAGGCGTTCCAGCGCATGGCCGTCGGCGGTCTGGGCGAGCGGCCCGACGACTTCGCCAAGGAGGGCCACAAGCCCGAGGAGATGAACTGGTTCGAGCTCCGGAGCTACATCGAGCGCCTGCGCGCGAGCGGGGCCCGGGTCGAGAACTACCTGGTCGACCTGCACCTGAAGCTGGCGTTCCCGCTCATCTGCCTGATCGTGGTCGTGATCGGCGGCGCGCTCGCGACGCGCCTGCGCATGCAGGGCGCCGCGTTGGGATTCGGGCTCTCGGTGGCGATCTCGTTCCTCTACTACGGCATCATGCGCGCGGGCCAGGCGCTGGGGCACAACGGCGCGCTGCCGCCGTACGTGTCGGCGTGGTCCGCGGACGTGCTGTTCGGCTCGGTGGCGCTCGTCATGCTGGTCCAGGCGCAGCGGCGCTAGGCTCACCACTCGGCCGGGGCCGGCAGCGAGTCGAGCGAAGCGCACGCCGCGACGTCGACCGCGAAGGCTTCGCCCAGGCTCGCGAGCCAGCGGCCATGGTCGGAGCCCTCGACGAGCGCGCGCACCTCGGGGGCGCCGGTGGGCGCGA
>DATDEX010000292.1:0-3880 GCA_036522895.1 Candidatus Eiseniibacteriota bacterium
CTCGGCGTCGAGCGTCGCGAGCCGGCCGCGCTGGTAGAGCACGCGCCCGTCGACCACGGTGAGCCGCACGTCGCCCGCGCGCGCCGCGTGCACGAGCGTCGTGTAGACGTCGCGCTCCGGCCGCGGGCCGTGGTGCGGCTGGTCGGCGCCCACCACGATCACGTCGGCCTGCTTCCCGGGCTCGAGCGAGCCGATCCGCTCGGCGAGCCCCAGCGCGGCGGCGCCGTCGCAGGTGGCGAGCGCCACCATGTCGCGGGCGGCGAGCGGGTCGTCGCGGTGCTTGACGCGCGCGAGCCCGGCGGCGAGCCCCATCTCGGCGAACGTGTCGAGCCGGTTGTTGCACGCCGCGCCGTCGGAGCCGAGCCCGCAGCGCACGCCGGCGCGTTTCCAGGCGCGCACGTCGGCGAGCCCCGAGCCGAGTTTCAGGTTCGAGCCCGGGCAGTGAACGAGCGCCGCGTCCGCGCGCCGCATGAGCTGGAGCTCGGCGTCGTCCAGCCACACGCCGTGCGCGCCGACGAAGCGCGGCGACAGCACGCCGTGCGCGGCGAAGTAGGGCGCCGCGTGGCTTCCGACCGCGGACTTCACCTCGCCGCCCTCGGTCGGCGACTCGGCGAGGTGGGTGTGGACCAGGAGCCCGCGCTCGCGGGAGGCGTCGGTGACGTCGCGCCACAGCCGCTCGCTGCAGGAGAGGATGAAGCGCGGCGCGAGCGCGACGCTCAGCCGCCCCTCCGCCGCGCCGTGGTAGCGCTGGGCCACGGCGAGCGCCGCGTCGAGCGCGCGATCCGCGCCGGCGAGGAGCCGCGGCGGGACGCCCTCGCCCTGGTCCATGAGCGCGGGGCCGAACACGGCGCGCAGCCCCGTGGCCGCGAGCGTCTCGCCGAGCGCCTCGGTGTGGTGCACGGTGCCCATGTCGTTCACGCACGTGACCCCGCCCGCGAGGAGCTCGCATGCGCCGAGGCGGACGGAGGCGGCGAGCGAGCGCTCGGTGTGCGCGGCCTCGAGCGGCCAGATCGCCTCGCGCAGCCAGCGGAGGAGATCGCTCTGCTCCGCGAGGCCGCGAAAGAGCGTCTGGCAGAGGTGGAGGTGCGCGTGGACGAAACCCGGGAGCACCAGCGCGCCGCGCGCGTCGAACGAGGCGTCTGCGCGGCCGCCGGGCAACGGGGCGAGGGCCCCCGGCACGGCGGCGCCCAGCGCGGCGATGCGCCCGTCCGCCACGAGCAGGTCGCCGCGCGCGACGGTACGGGGCGCGTCCATGCACACCAGGGTCCCGCCGTGGATCAGGAGCGTGCTCAGCGGTCCGCCTCCATGCGAACGAACGGGATACGACTCACCGTCTATCAGCGCGGGCGTCCGTGCCCGGGCGAGCGGCGCGGGAAAAGTGGCACCGGCCGCGCGGGCGCGTCAAGGGGGTGTGGCCGGAACGCGCAAAGTGCTTCCGCGTGCGACGTGCGGCGTCTCGACTTAGCCCGCGGGCAGCTCGGGCGAGCGGCGCTTCACTCGAGCACGGTGAACCGGCGGACGAGCGTCCGCTGGCCGACCCGCAGCACCGCGAGGTAGAGCCCGGGGCGAGCGCCCCAGGCGGCGGGCGAGAACTCGAGCGCGTGCGGGCCGGCCTCGAGCTGACCGTTCGCGAGCTCCCTCGCTTCGCGGCCCTGGATGTCGTAGACCGCGAGCCGCACGCGCGCCGCCGCGGGGAGCGTGAACGCCAGCCGCCCGCTCGTCCGCACGGGATCCGGCGACACCGCGGCGAATGCCAGCGTTCGCGCGGGCGGCACGCCGGCCGAGACGAGATCGACGCTCATGCTGTCGAGCGCCGGTCCCCACGCCGACGCATCCATCCCGCTCAAGGCCACGGTGGTGACCGAGCCGGGCGCCGTGAAGTCGAGCGTGTGTTGCGCCCATGCCATGTCCCAGTGCCACGCGGGCGTGTTGTCGAACACGTAGTCCTGCGCGGTGGCGCCGGCGTTTACGTGCAGGTGCTTGAGCGTCGGGGTGGAGAACGGCTCGCCGGAGAGCCAGAACGTGAGCCGGTAGATCGCCCCCGGGGCCGAGGCGAACGACTGCGAGATGGTCCCTTCGGTGGTGACGCCGCTCAGTGGGCGATTGTCGCTCAGGCACAGGCTTCGGTGGCCCGAGAGCGGGACCCAGTAATTGTCGGTGACGATGCAGACGACCGCGCCGCTCACGTCCCAGCCGGTGAGCGCGTTGCTCCCGGGGGCGACGCCGAAGATCGGGTTCCCGGGGTCGATCACCGGGCCGTCCTCGAAGTTGCCGTTCACGAGGAGGTCGGCGTGGGCCCGCATGGGCGGTACCAGCAGGTGGAGCACCGCGATGACGGCCGCCGCGCGCAGCGAGATGGGGCGCATGGGTGGCCTCCGGGAGGTTGGAGCAGGGTGTCGCGGCTCGGACCCAAGGATAGGGCGAGCTTCGCGGCAGGGTCCACAGCGGAATGCCCCGCGGGCGACGGCGCCCTGGTTCCCCGCGGCGGCCGAAGCCGCGGGGACCAGCGCCAACTACCGGGTGCCGCAACGACCCGCCGTCCAGAGCCACGTAAACGCGGCGGGAGAGTCGGCGGGCACGAAGCGCGGCACCCGAACCTCAACTGTCGCAAGATTGGCAGCCCCGGAGCGCTCGCCCGGCGCATCCGCGGACCGCCACGCATGACTGCCCCGGCCGGCGGTGACGCCAGCGCTGGAAAGGCGGGTGGGGGTGCGAACGGCTGCGAGATTCGATCCGGTTCAGCAGGCGGCCCAGGCAGTGGGCGAAGCAATCTGCTCGCTCAATTCTACGACAGCAGGGGGGCCTGTGGTCCATAGCAGAGTTCCAGCTAACTTGAAGTTTGCGTTCGGCTTGCCTTAACCCTTCTGCACCGCCGCTGAACTGGTTTGCTCATATAAAACAAGCGCGCAGCGTCATGAAACACGACCGATCGCTCTCTCTCCCTTCTGCCCGGCCACCTCGCACCGTCCGGCAACCGAGCGCCGCGGGCGAGCGCGTCGCTGCGGATCGTTGACGGCCAACGGACAGGCCGGCGCTCCCCAGAACCCCGCGCGACCCGGTCGCGCGGAAGTGTGAGGTGAATGATGCGCTTGCGACTGCTGTTCGCCGCCGTGACGGCCTGCGTGTTCGCCACGCCCGCCGACTCGAACCCGCATGGACAGGATCTCTGGCAGGTGCGCGTGGGCCCCGCGCTCTCCGGACGATGGGTCTTGCTCGATGCCGGGCACGCCGAGCTCACCGGAAAGTCCACGCCGCTCATCTTCGGGACACTGCTCCGCGCCGTGCGCATCGAGCCTTGACCCCGGCGCGGCGCGAGGGGGCGCTCGTCCCCGCCCCTGCCGCGGCGCGGGCCTCGTCCGCGGCGCGCCGTCCGGCTACGCTCCCGGCATGGGATCGGAGCTCACGCAGTTCTCCACGCTCGCCGTCGAGGTGTTCCCCGCGGCCGACGCGCTCTCCTCGCTCGCCGGCCTGCCGGGCGCGTTCGCGCTGCGGAGCTCGCTCCCCGATCCGGGGGCGCCGGTGCGCCACGCGCGCTGGACGCTCTTCGGTGCCGATCCGTTCGCGAGCTTCCGGGGCGGCGACACGCCGGTGGCCATGGACGCGTTCCGCGTCGCCGCGGCCGGGGCGTCCGCGAGCGACACGGCTCGCGAGCTGAGCGTGCCGTTCGCGGGCGGCGCGGTGGGCTACTGGGCGTACGACTACGGCCGCCGGCTCGAGCGCCTGCCCGCGGTCGCCCGCGACGATCTCGGACTCCCCGACTTCGTGCTCTCGCTCTACGACGTGACCGGCGCGCACGACCACGACAGCGGGCGAACGTGGCTCTTCTCGAGCGGGCTCCCGGCCGACGCGGGTCACCGTGCCGCGCGCGCCCGCGAACGGC
>DATDEX010000293.1:0-23158 GCA_036522895.1 Candidatus Eiseniibacteriota bacterium
ACCCGAAGGGCCGTGCCCTGGAACGCCACCGGGCGGCGTCGCTCGTCGTCGACAGCCCGCACAGGGCTTGTCTCCTCCTCGCTCCTTGCGCGGTGGCGTTCCAGGGCACGGCGGGCACGCGGGGAGTTCTCAAACGGAGCCTACGCCGCCAGCAGCTGCTCCGTGTCCGTCTGGTGCTCCTCGGGCCTGAGCACGCGCGCGACGATCTCGGCCGCCGGCATCGGGTCCCACAGGTCGTGGAACCCCTCCTCCGGCGCCACCCCCGAAGGATCCAGGAGCACGCGGCACACCGGGCGGGTCACGTCCGCGGGGTTCGGGCTCATCGCCAGCACCGTGTGACCCGAGCGCGTCTGCATCACGGTCCCCGCCGGATAGAGCCCCACCGTCTTGATCAGCGCCCACAGCACCGCCGGGTCGAAGTTCACGCGGTTCGGGCCCATGAGCACGTTCAACCCCTCGAACGCCGTGTGCGGGCGCTTGTAGTACGCGCGATGCGCGGTGATGGCGTCGAAGCAGTCGGCCATGGCCACGATCCGGGACAGCGTCGCCTGGCCCCAGTCCACGGACGTGTCGGGATAGCCCGTGCGGTTGAAATTCATGTGGTGCTCGAAGCACGCGCGCATCGAGTCGATCATCACCTGCGAGAGCCCGGGCATGCGGGCCACCATCTTCACGCCCTCGATCGGATGCCGCCGCATCTGCGTCCACTCGTCCGCGCTCAGCGCGCCGGGTTTGCGCAGCACGTCCCCCGACACGGTCATTTTGCCGAGATCGTGCAGCAACCCCGCCACGCCGAGGTCGGCGAGCGACTGGCGCGAGAGCCCGAGCGACTGCCCCATCCCGACCGACAGCACCGCGACGTTCACGCAGTGCGCGTAGGTGTACTCGTCGTGGTCCTTGAGCGCGGTGAGCCCGACGAGCGAGTATTCGCTCTTCATCACCGTGTCGACGATGGGCTGCACGACGCGCTTGGCGTGACGCAGGTCGGGCCGGCCGCTCTGGCGTGCGCGCAGCACGATCTTGCGGGTGCCGACCATGGCGCGCCAGAACACCTGCCGTGCGCGAGCCCGTTCCGCCTGCGGCTTGGGCAGGCCGTCGAGCTCGCGCGCCAGGTCCTCGGGATCCACCTGCGACGCGGGCAGAGGCACGATGTTGTGGATCGACGCCGCGTCGACAGTCTCCGGGAGCTTCGGCGCCAGCGCCGGGTCCTCGGCCGCAAGGAAGATCTGGAAGAAGCGCTCGATCTCGGCCTCGCTCACGCCCTGCAGGAATCGCAGCCCGCCCGTCTGGCGCCGCTCGAAGTCCCCGAGCAGCGCGTGGTAGGGCCCCATGAGCGCCGTGCTCGCCTTCACCCGCACGCCGTTCAGGTAGAAGTAGTCGGCCACCCCGACGAGCGCGACCTCGTCCTCCGCGTCGAGCAGGCGGCGGAGCACGCTCATGAACTCCTGCAGCTGGCGCTGGAACGCCATGTTCGACACGTCGTACGTGCGCGCGGTGCGCATGAGCGAGACGAGCCGCTGGATGAGCGGGCCGCCGAGCTCGGTGAGCAGGTTCGCGTCGCCGCGGTCGTCCGGCGGTTGCGGCGTGGGCTCGTTCATGCCGCCATCCTCGACTGGAGCGCGGTGGTGCAGGCCTGGCGGATCGGGGCACGACGCGACTGCGCCCCGGCCTCGAGCGCGGCCAGCGCGCGCGGCGTGGCGATGCGCGCGAGGCAGCGCGCCACCGCGTGGCGATGGATCTCCTGCTCGCGGTCGAACCAGTTGCCGCCGTTCATGAGGAGCTCCAGCTCGGGCACCACCTCGTCCCCCCCGGTCGATGCGATGGCGGCGTAGATCGCGCGGCGCTCCTCGACGGGTCGCTGGAAGAACCGCTCCTGGCTCAGGAACGCGGTGACGTAGCGTGCCACGGCCGGATCGCGCGCGGCCGAGAGCTGCTGCAGGATCTGGCAGAAGAGCTTCGAGTCGGCCGCCTCGAGCGCCTTGATGAGCACCGGCCGGGCGAGCCGCAGCTCCACGCCCTGGAGCGCCGCGACCACCTCGCTCGTGACGCGCGAGTCCGGGTAGCGCACCGCGTTCGCGAGCATCGGCACGACGCCGGCTCCGCCGACCCAGCCGAGGATGTGCACGACGTTGCGCACGACGTACCAGCGCGGATCGTTGAGCCACGGCGCGAGGCCCATAGGATTCTCCTGCGCGCGCACCGCGATCGCCTCGGCCACGAGCTGGCGGGTCATCCGTGTCTGGCTCTCGGACAGCGTCAGCGTGAGCCAGTCGAGCGCGGGCGGACCCAGCTCGTGCGTGAGGGCGATGAACTCCGACACCGACGCCGGGCCCTGCTGGTCGAGCTTCTCGACCGTGCGCGTGATGCTCACCGGCTGCAGCACTTCCTGCGTGAACGTCTCCTCGGACCATTCGCCGGTGTTCGCCTTGCGCAGCAGGCGCAGCGCCTCGCGAGCGTCGGCCCACGCGCCCGCGGCGAGCGCGGCGCGCAGCACGCGCGGGAGGAAGCGCGCCAGCTCCTTCTTGTCGTCATCGGTGACCTCGGTGTGCAGGCAGGCGTACGTGATCGCCAGCGCCGCCGTGGCGGGCGGCACCCGCCGCTCGGCCTCGTACTCGGTCGTGAACCGCTGGAGCTCCTGTCCCGCCATGGAGTCCAGCTCGGCGAACGTGGCCTCGACCTCCTCGGTGAGCTCGCCGAGCGCCCAGTCCTCGGAGCGCTCGCCTCCCGGCGGAATGTCGCTCGCGGGCCGGCTCCCGTCGGCCGCCGCGCCCGCGTCGCCCTCCGCGGTGGGCCACGGCAGGAGCGCCCCCTCCTCGGGCGTGCCGGCGGACAGCGCCTCGCCGGAGCCGGGATCGCCCTCGGCGGGAATGTAGTCCACGTCGATGTGGCGAAGGTTCGCCTCCCAGAGGAGTGTCACCAGGTCGTCGCCGTCGAGGTTCTGCCCGGTCACCGCCAGCACGGCGTCCACGACGGCATCGCACTCGCGCTCGTCGACGCCGGGCTGGAACACGAGGCCGCGGACCCCGTCGCGGTAGAACGCGAACGCGAGATTGTCGTCGCGCGAGCGGGCGGCGTAGAGCGACTGGCCCTCGCACACGACGTCCACGGCGCTGAACCGGTAGGTGATCGCGCCGTGCCGGGCGAGCAGCGCGTCGAGCGAGGCCGCGAGTTCCTCGCGGAAGCGCACCACGGTGGGATTGCTCGCGTCGTAGAGCCGGCAGGTTTTGAGCGTGCGCGCGAACATGTGGAGCCAGATGCCCGCGGCCTTGACCGCCGGGTCGATCTCCGCGCGGCCCGCGCCGGATTTGCCCGCGTCCAGGCCGGGCCACGCTTCGCCGTCCGCGGCCGGAACGGGCAAGGTGTCTTCCGCCGGCTCGAGGAGCTGCGGTCGCTCGAGTGGCGGTTCGGCCCAACCCGGAAAATCGGTGCCGCGCTCCGGATCGGATGGATCCGGGGCGTGCGCGCCCGCGCGGGCGTTCAAGTCCATGGTCGCGTGTTCTCCTCGAAGGGCTCCGGCCGGGACCTTCGTAGCCCCGTTATCGCCCTTTGGCCACAGCCACTTGAGGCCGGGGACCGGGCTCGTCCAGCGCCCCGCGGGCAGCGCTCGGCGGAGTCTGCTTGACCCGCCCACGCGGCGGTCACGAGACTGCGCCGCTCCCCCGGCCCGACCCGGAGCCCCCGACCCACCCCTCCACCCCTCTGAAGACCGGAGACTCGACTCCCCATGTGCTCCCCCCTGCTTCGCCCCGTAGCGCCCCGCACCTGGCGCGTGCTCCTCACGATCCTCCTCTGCTCGGCGCTCGCCTCCGCGCTCGCCCCTCGCCCCGCCTCGGCGCTCGAGGAATGCCGCCTCATGCGCATGCCCGACATCCAGGGCGACCGCATCGTGTTCGTGTACGCGGGCGACCTCTGGACGGTGGCGCGCGCGGGCGGAACCGCGCAGCGGCTCACGACGCACGAGGGGCTCGAGCTCCTGCCCAAGTTCTCGCCGGATGGCAACACGGTGGCGTTCACGGGTGAATACGACGGCAACACCGACGCGTACACGATCCCGGCGGCGGGCGGCGAGCCGAAGCGACTCACGTTCCATCCCGGCATCGACCAGGTCGCGGAGTGGTATCCGGACGGCAAGTCGATCCTCATCCGCTCGGCGCGCGCGTCGAACATCCAGCGCTACGACCGCTTTTTCAAGCTCCCCGCGGCCGGTGGTTTCGAGGAACTGCTCCCGCTGCCGACCGCCGGCTACGCGAGCCTGTCCGCGGACGCGAACCTGCTGGCGTTCGTGTCGCCGTCGTACGACCGGCGGACCTGGAAGCGCTACCGCGGTGGCAACGCGCCCAACATCTGGGTGTACGACTTCAAGGCGAACCACTCGCAGAACATCACCGCCGACTGGGCCGGGCCGGACGAGTGGCCAATGTTCCACGGCCGCACGGTGTACTACTGCTCCGACCGGAACGGCAAGACCGCGAACCTGTGGGCGTACGACCTGGACAAGCAGACGCAGCGGCAGGTGACCACGTTCACCGACTACGACGTGAAGTGGCCGAGCGTGGGCGCGGACGCGATCGTGTTCGAGAACGGCGGCTGGCTGTACGTGCTCGACCTGCCGGGCGAGAAGCTGCACAAGCTGTCCGTGCAGGTGCCGGACGACAAGCCCGCGACGCGCGCCGAGTACCGGAGCGTCGCGAACCACATGGGCGCGATGGACCTCTCGCCCTCGGCGAAACGCGTGGTCATCGAGGCGCGGGGCGAGCTGTTCAGCGTGCCCGCCGAAAAGGGCGACGTGCGCGACCTCACGAACACTCCCGGCGCGCGCGAGCGTGACCCGGTCTGGTCGCCGGACGGTAAGTGGATCGCCTACTGGTCCGACGAGTCGGGCGAGTACCAGGTCCACGTGCTCGGCGCCGACGGCAAGACGCCCGGGCGCCAGGTGACGCACGAGCCGGGGACGTTCCGCTTCGCGCTCGCGTGGTCACCCGACTCGAAGAAGCTGGCGTTCTCGGACAAGACCGCGCGGCTCTTCTGGTGCGACGTCGCGACGGGCAAGGTGACGCAGGTGGACAAGGGCGAGTACAGCGAGATCCGCCAGTACGACTGGTCGCCGGACTCGCGCTGGCTCGCCTACGCGAAGACCACCGGCGCGGGGTTCAACGTGCTCTGGCTCCACTCGCTCGCGAGCGGCCATGCGAGCGCCGTGACCGACGGCCTGTCCGACGATTTTTCGCCGTCGTTCGACCCCGAGGGCCGCTACCTCTATTTCGTGTCGCGGCGCACGTTCAAGCCGGAGTTCGGCGGGTTCGAGCTGAACATCAACTTCAGCGCCACCGACAAGCTCTACGCCATGACGCTGCGCGACACGCTCCCCTCGCCGGTGGGCCCGGAGAGCGACGAGGAGGCCGGCGAGGCCGCGGACAAGGGCGGCGACAAGGGCGGGAAGGACGACAAGGCGGCGAAGGCCGACAAGGGCGCGAAGGAAGAGGCGACGCGGATCGACCTGGAGGGCCTCGGCAGCCGGATCGCCGAGCTGCCGGTCAAGCCCGGCCGCTACCCCGCCGCGGTAGGGGTGAAGGGCAAGGTCGTGTTCCTGTCGCAGGACGAGACGCCGGACGACAACGGCAACGCGCCGGTGAGCGTCCGCTACTACGACCTGGAGAAGCGCGAGGACAAGACCGTCATCTCGGGCGTGGACGCCTCGTTCGCATTGTCGAAGGACGGCGGCAAGCTCCTGTACAAGAAGGACGACACGGTCGGCATCGTGGACGTCGCCGAGGGCAAGAAGGTCGGCGACGGCAAGCTGGCGCTGGACAACATGCAGGCCTGGGTGGACCCGCGCGCGGAGTGGCTGCAGATGTTCAACGAGGCGTGGCGGCTCGAGCGCGACTTCTACTACGACCCGGCCATGGGCGGGCTGGACTGGAAGGCCGTCGGCGAGCGCTACCGGCAGCTCGTGCCGTACGTGGCGCACCGCGCCGACTTGAACTACATCCTCGGCGAGCTGATCGGCGAGCTGTCCACGTCGCACACCTACGTGGGCGGCGGCGACCTCCCGAACGTGCCGAAGGTCGGCACCGGTCTCCTCGGCGTCGACTGGTCGCTCGACGCGGCGAGCGGCCTCTACCGCCTCGCGCACATCTACCGCTCCCGCGACTGGAACTCCGACGTGGCCGCGCCGCTCGGCGAGCCCGGCCTTGCCGCGCGCGACGGCGACTTCCTGCTCGCGGTGAACGGGCGCCCGGTGCGTTCGCCGCAGAACGTGTACGCCGCGTTCGTGGGCACGGTGGGCAAGCAGACCGTGCTCAAGCTGGGCTCGTCCGCGAACGACTCCCACCCGCGCACCGTGACCGTGAAGCCGGTCGCGAGCGAGGCGTCGCTTCGCTACACGGCCTGGGTGCACGCGAACTGGGAGAAGGTTCAGAAGGCGACCGGCGGGCGCGTCGCGTACATCCACGTGCCGAACACGGCGGTCGGCGGCATCCAGGAGTTCAGCAAGGGGTACTACCCGCAGGTGGACAAGCAGGGCGTGATCGTGGACGAGCGCTTCAACAGCGGCGGCTTCATCCCCGACTTTTTCGTGGAACGGCTCAAGCGCAACACCTGGACCTACTGGTCGAACCGCGACTATGAATCGTTCCGCACGCCGGGCCAGAGCATCGACGGGCCGAAGTGCATCCTCGCGAACGAATACGCGGGCTCGGGCGGAGATGCGTTCCCGTTCTACTTCCGCCAGCAGGGGGTGGGGCCGATCATCGGCAAGCGCACCTGGGGCGGGCTCGTGGGCATCTCGCACGACCTGCCGCTCGTGGATGGCGGATCCGTCACGATGCCGGACTTCGGGATCTACGGCACCGACGGCAAATGGCTGGTCGAGAACCACGGGGTCGACCCGGATATCGAAGTGGAGAATACGCCGGAGTCGGGGGTGGACGGGCGGGATTTGCAGTTGGAGAAGGCGATCGAGTGGACTTTGGGGCAGCTGAAGGAGCATCCGGTGGTGAGGCCGCCGCATCCGGCTTATAAGAAGCAGTAGGTCTGGTCCGAGAGCTGCTGTTCTTCTGCCATCACCTGCTGGTCACGCGAGGAGGGGCCCTGTCGGGCGAGCGAGATACGGCGGCTCGCTCGCCCGACAGGGCCCCTCCTCGCTTCTGTGCTGGGTGGTGCGGACGGACACTGGCGCGTCGCTTCGCTCGCGGGCGCCCCGCACACCTCTGCACTGGGTAGTGCAGGCAAGCACTGGCGCGTCGCTTCACTCGCGGGCGCCCTGGACGACACACGCCAGCTAGGGGTTGAGGACGATTACTCGGGCGGGGGCGGGTTGGAGGGTGGTGCGGACGAAGTAGACGCCGCGGGGGAGCTTCCGGGCCTGGTCGTCGGTGCCGTCCCAGTGGAGCGTGTGCTCGCCGGGCGGGAAGATGCGGTCGGCGAGGGTGCGGACCTTGCGGCCGGCGACGTCGTAAATGCTCACCTGCACGCGACCGGTCTGCGCCACGCCCAGGCGCACGAGCGAGCCGCCCTGTCGCATGACCGAGTTGCCGATCTTCATGAAGTTCACGAACGGGCGGTTGCTCTGCGGGGTTTCAAGGGTGGCCCCCCCGCCAAAGCTGAAACAAGCCCCCGTGAACACGTGAGTCAGCATATATAGGTAATATGCCAGCCGACCACCCTCCGAGTCGCAGTAACGGCTGAACAGGTTCTCGATGTCGTAGCCACTGGTGACGGCGATCCAGTTTCGCTCGGGCGTCGCCGGCTTCACGACCGCGGACACGTAGGGGCCGGCGGTCCCGACGTTCTCGTAGAACGCACCCTCGAACGCCTCGGCGAGGGCCGGGTTGCGAGTGTAGACGTCGTTCGAGATCGAGCAGGCGTTCGTCACTCCATAGATATCGTTCCTGGCGGTCATCCCCGCCGGGGCAATGCCCCCCACCGTGGGCAGGTCCGCGCACGCGTTCGTATTGCCCGAGAGCGAGACGTACGACGTGTTGCGGAACACGACGCCCAGCTTGTCGTTCAGGAACTGGGTGTGCGAGGGATCGACAGCGCTCGTTGCCTGCTCCGACCGGCCGAAGCCGTCACCCTGGATGAGAAGCGCGCTCGGCTGCGCTGAACCGGGGGCGGTCGTCAGGAAGTCGCTCAAGAGCGCGATGTCGTTCTGGCTGTGGTTCGCGAACGGCCCCAGCACGCCACCGTCCACGTCGCCCGAGAGCAGCGCGATCATCCGGTAGTACGTGCGCAGCATCTCCGAGGTCGGACCGGCCGCCGAGTATTTGCCCGCCGCGAAGCCCATGTTCGTCCGGTTCGCGAGCCGGCTGCCGAGGCCTCCCGCATTCGCGGTGAACGATTCTGACCCCTTGACGCCGTACATGTCCCAGACCGAGCCGGGCTGCGCGTTCTGGTTGCTCACCGCGACCGACATGTTCGTCCGCACGTCGATCCCGTCGATATTCACCGTCCCCGGCGCGGTCCAGCCGTTGTGCGCACCGCGCTTCGCCGCTCTCGTCGCACCGATCGAGTCCAGCATGCTCACGAACCGGCCCTCGTTGCCGCGCCGGTCGTCGAGGTCGACGTACAGCATGCACGCCATGCCCTGGCCACCGAACGCCAGGTTCTTCCAGCGATCCGGGAGCACCGAGAACTGCTGCCAGCGGTGCTGGTCGGTCGAAGGACCTTCGTTCGGCTGCGGCGTGATGAAGTTCGTGTCTGGCGTCATCGCGTACTCGAGCAGCGGATCGATCGAGTGCGATTTGCGGTAGAAGTACTGGACGTGCGAGCCCGGCGTCAGGAGCCCGTCGGGGATGATCTTCGTCATCTCCTTCGTCGTCGCCGACCCGTCCCAGCCGGTGCGGCTTCGCGGGACTGTCGTGATCCACGCCGGCAGGACGCCGTTGCAGCTCATGTTGTCCAGCGAGGGGGAGCTGCTCGCGGCCTTCGTCGTGTCGATCACGAAGCACCTGAATTTGTCGATCCCGAGCGCCGCGAACTTCGGATCGGCCTCGTGGTACGCCGACATCCAGCCACGTGTCGCCGTCGAGCCGTCGAGTATCGAGGCGAATGGAGGGCCCGGAAACAGGTTCTGCTCGGCCGTGTCGCAGCGGGCGCTGTTCCAGGTGAGCGGATCCCAGAACGTGTGCCCGTTGTGCGTCCCGGCCGAGACCGCGCCGGGATCGGCAATGTACTGGCCCCAGAACGAGGCGTCGCCGGGCGTGACGAGCCCGGCCTGGCTCGTCGGCACCTGCAGCAGCTTGTTCGACGGACCCGGCACGCCCTCGGGGGTCTTGAACCGGCCGGCCGCGATCTGGTAGTTGCCCGGCCCGGGCAGGATGCGGAACACGAGATCGACGCGGACCGTCGACAGCGCCGGATCGTCCGGCGTGGTCACGCGCGCATTTGCGGCGAGGACGCTCGTCGTATCGCCGGGGATGTCGAAGCGCAGCTCGTTGCCGGTCGACTGGGCGATGTTGAGACCGGTCTTGATGAGCGCGGTCGTCGTGTCGAATGCGGCGGTGCCGGGCAGCCCGACCGTCTCGTTCACCGGGAACGCATCGTTCGTCCACTGCCAGATATCGCCGTGGATCGTGCCGAGGGACACCGAGGACGTGGCGCTCGCCTGGCCCGGCACGCCCGGCAGGTCGTTGAACGCCAGCGTCACGTTGTCGAAGTAGCCGCCCTCGTTCGAGTTGCAGCCGAGCGAGACGCCGAACCGGAAGCACTGCTGCTGGTGCGCGAGGAACAGGCGGAGCGAGTCGGGAATCCCGTTCGGGTTCGAGGTGAGGAACGGCGTTCCGTTGTTGAAGAACCCCTCGAGATCCATCATGCATTGCGGTTCGGGGTTCATCACGAGGAATCCGGGGAACGCCGGCTGCGCCCAGCATCGAGCGCCGTTCGCCTGCATCGCGGGATAGCTCTGCGAACCGAACACCCAGCTCTCCCCGGTGAAGGAGAGATTGAACATCCCCGTGTAGATGTCGAAGCGAAGGAGGTAGTCGTTCGAGGCGTTGGCGATCGTCGCGGTGATGCCCTGCGAGTTCGGCACGCCGGGACTGGTCTCCCGGAGATTGATCGTCGGCGAAACCGCGAACTGCGAGATCTCCCGGAACGCGGTGAATCGGTCGTCGCCGGCCCGCTCGCCGTCGTCGTGGTTACCGCACGTCAGCACGAGCCCACCCATGTTGCACTTTCGTGCGGGCGAGCTGGGCGGGCCGCAGAGGTCGTTGTACGTGAGCCCCGACAGCGCCTCGAGGTGGAAGTATTCGGCCGGCGGCTTGCCGGTCGAGCGCCACACGTCCGTCGCCTGCAGCGCCGGCGGCAGCGGGAAGCGGTTGTCGATCGCGTTCACCCCGCCCTGCTCCGGCGTCTCGAAGTCGCCGATCACCACCGGGCCCGCGCCGGTGTCGATCGTGACGTCGTCCAGCAGCACCGCGCCACGCGAGGCCGAGTTGTATCCCGAGTTGCGCGAGTCGGAGTCCGCAAAGCCCCGGTTCGTCTTGACCCGGAACACGAGCCGCACGTTGCCGGCGGGCGCACCCAGGATCGTCGAGATCGTCGCCGCCGGGACCACGATCGGGCCCGCGGTCGGCGTCGCGTCCGTCGTGTCCGTCGGATTGTTGCCCGCCCTCTGGAAGATCTCGAAGTAGTTCGCCCCCGCCCCGAACACCTTGAGCACTTCCGAGAACCAGCGGCGCTGCCTGTCGTACACCGGCCGCGTCACCCCGTCCGAGTAAACGCAGGCCGCGTCGTCGACCGGGGCGCCCACGTACACCATGAACGAGTCCTGCGGTGCGGACGTAGACGGAACCGCGTTCGAGCTGCTGATGAAGTTGCCCGGCGCGACCGCGAGCGGGTCGCCGTGGAACCAGCCCGTGCGCGTCGACGTTACGGTGCCGATGCTGGTCGACATGCGGGTGCGGTACTTGAACGACAGCGTCAACGACTGGCCGCTCGTCATCGCGATGTCGCGATAGAGCATCTGGTCCATCTGATCGACGTAGCCCGGGAACCGGTTCGGGGAGCCGCCTCCGGCCGCGGTGGCATCGTGCAGGAACTGGACGACGTCCTGGTTGAAGTTCTGCCCGGTGACGGCGTCCTTCACCGTGTTGTCGCCGTGCTCGCGGAGCCCGCACCACGCCGACTTCGCACCCGAGAGCGGCGACCACAGAATGCCGGTGTTCGGCGCGGCGCCGGGATTGCCCGGATCCGCGTGCCAGTAGCCCACCACGCCGAACGTGCGCTTGGCGGCCGCCTGCTGGCTGATCACGTAGTTGCCGATGTTGCCGTGGTCGAGCGCCCACCACGGACGATTGTCGTCCGTCAGCGTCAGACCACCGGTGGAGTTGTACTGGCGATGCAGCGGCCACCAACCCTGCAGCGAGTCCGCGGCCTGGATGCCGACCGTGTTGTCCCAGTCCCAGAGCGCGTTGTTCGGGTCGTTCGTCCCGGGACGGTAGGTGCCCGTGTGGATGTTCCAGTAATTGTCGGGCGCGGTGTGGTTCGTGAACGACTTCCCGATGTACACCGTGTCGGGATCGGGGCCCGCCGACGTGCCGAGGCGCTGCGCGCGCGAACCGATGCGCGCCAGGACTTCGCGCGCGTTGCGGAGGATGGGTTCCCCGCCCGGGTCCGACTGGGCACGAACGCATGGGACGAAGAGATTCGCGACGAGAAAGAAACCCAGAATGAACGGCTGCCGCGATCGCATCGTAACTCCCCGTCGGAGCGGCGGGTGAAAGCCTCCCGCCCTCGCTCCGTCCATCATCACCTCACCCGGCCTCGACCCGTACGAAAAACGCCTTCGCCGGGGGGCTGCCTTTGGCTACCCCCTCAATTCAGCACGACGACGCGTCCGGCCCCGTTCTGGACGCTGCTCCGCACGAAGTAGACGCCACGGGCGAGCTTGGCCCCAGTATCGTCCGTGCCGTCCCAGCGGAGCGTTTGCTCGCCGGGGGGGAAGACGCGATCGGCGAGGTTGCGGACCTTGCGGCCGGCGACGTCGTAGATCGACACCTGCACTCGTCCGGTCTTCGCCACCCCGAGGCGCACGAGCGAGCCGCCCTGCTTCATGACCGAGTTGCCGATCTTCATGAAGTTCGTGTAGGCGCGGTTGGATCCCGGCGTGTCGAGCGTCGCGGCAGGTGCGCCACCCGGGCAGAGACTGTTTATGAAAACGTGGTTCAGCATGAAGAAGTAGTAAGCGAGACGGCCGGCCGATGTGTCGCAATAACGACTGAACAGGTTCCTGATGTCGTAACCGCTCGTGAGCGCGATCCAGTTGCGCTCCGGCGTCGCCGGTTTCACGACGGCGGCCACGTAGGGGCCCGCGCCGCCGCTGTTCTCGTAGAACGCGCCCTCGAACGTCTCCGCGAGCGACGGGTTGCGCGTGTAGACGTCGCTCGAGTACGAGCAGTTCGCGGTCGACACTCCATAGACGTCGTTGCTCGGCGTCATTCCCGCCGGGGCCACGCCGCCTACCGTGGGGAGGTCCACGCACAGGTTCGCGTTTCCGGAGAGGAAGGCGTACGACGTGCTGCGGAATGCCACCCCGAGCTTGTCCGCCAGGAACTGGGCGTGCACCGGATCGATGTCGCCCGAAGCCTTCTCGGACGCACCGAAGCCGTCCCCCTGGATGAGAAGCCCGCGCGGTTGGGGCGAACCGGAAGCGTTCGTCAGGTAGTCGCTCAAGAGCGCGATGTCGTTCTGGCTCCGGTTCGCGAACGGACCCAGGATGCCGGAGGGCACGTCGCCCGACAGCAACGCGATCATCCGGTAGTAGGTGCGCAGCATTTCCTCTGTCGGACCCGCCATGGAGGTCTTGCCCGCGGCGAAACCCATGTTCGTCCGGTTGGCGAGACGGCTCCCGATCCCGCCGGCGCTCGCGGTGAGCGATTCGGACGCCTTGACGCCGTACATGTCCCACGTCGTGCCCGGCTGCGCGTTCTGGTTGCTCACCGTCACCGACAGGTTCGTGCGCACGTCGAGCCCGCCGATGTCCACCGTCCCCGGCGCGGTCCAGCCGTTGTGCGCGCCGCGCTTGGCGAACTTCGTGAGTCCGAGCGAGTCCATCATGCTCACGAAATGCCCTTCGTTCCCCCGCCGATCGTCGAGGTCGACGTACAGCATGCAGGCCATGCCCTGGCCACCGAACGCCAGGTTCTTCCAGCGATCGGGGAGCACCGCGAACTGCTGCCAGCGGTGCTGGTCCGTCGAGTGTTCGCCGTTCTGCGGCACGATGAAGTTCGTGTCCGGGCACATCCCGTATTCGAGCAGCGGATCGATCGAGTGCGATTTCCGGTAGAAATACTGGACGTGCGAGCCCGGCGTCAGGAGCCCGTCCGGGATGATCTTCGTGAACTCCTTCGTGGTCGCCGACCCATCCCAGCCCGTGCGGCTCTGTGGGACCGTCGTGAGCCACGCCGGCACGACGCCGTTGCAGCTCATGTTGTTGAGGGTCGGCGAACTGCTCGCGACCTTCGTCGTGTCGATCACGAAGCACTTGAACTTGGCTGTCCCGAGCGTCGCGAACTTGGGGTCGGCCTCGTGGTACGCCGACATCCAGGCGCGCGTCGACGTCGAGCCCCCGATGAGCGGGCTGACGATGCCGGCGACCGGGAACACGTTCAGCTCGGTGGTGTCGCAGCGGGCGCTGTTCCAGGTGAGCGGATCCCAGCGCGTGTGCCCATTGTGCGTACCCGCCGAGAACTGGCCGGGATCGGCGATGTACTGGCCCCAGAACGACGCGTCACCGGAGGTGACGAGCCCGGCCTGGTTCGTCGGAATCTGCAGCAGCACGTTGCCGGGACCCGGCACGCCCTCGGGGGTCTTGCTCCGACCCGCCGCGATCTGGTAGTTGCCCGGACCCGGCAGGATGCGAAAGACGAAGTCGACGCGGATCGTCGCGAGCGCCGGATTGTCCGGCGAGCTCACGGTCGCATTGCTCGCGAAGACGTTCGTCGAGTCACCGGGGATGTCGAAGCGCAACTCGTCGTTGGTCGCCTGGGCAGTGTTGAGGCCCGACTTGATCAGTGCGGTGGTCGTGTCGAACGCGGCGGTCCCGGGCAGCCCCGCCGTTTCGTTCGCCGGGAACGTGTCGTTCGTCCACTGCCAGATGTCGCCGCTGATGCTCCCCAGCGACACCGCGGACGAGGCGCTCGCCTGGCCGGGCACGCCCGGCTGGTCGACGAACGCGAACGAGACGTTGTCGAAGTAGCCGCCGTCGCTCGAGTTGCATCCGAGCGTGATGGCGAATCGGAAGCACCCCTGCGTGTGGTTGAAGTACAACCGCACCGAGTCGGGAAGGCCGCTCGGATTCGAGGTCAGGAACGGGGAGCCGTTGTCGAAGACCCCCTCCCAGTCCGTGAAGCACTGCTGTTCGGGATTGAAGGCGATCAGCGTGTAGCTCAACTGCCCCCAGCACTTGGCGCCGTTCGGTTGGGTCGCGGGATAGCATTGCGTGCCGAAGGCCCAGCTGTCCCCCGTGAACGCCAGGTTGAACATGCCGGCATAGATGTCGTACCAGATGATGTAGTCGTTCGAGGCGTGGACGATCGATGCCGAGATGCCCTGCGAGTTCGCCACGCCCCCGGGCCCGGGCACGAAGTTGATGGTGGGCGAGACGATGTTGTGCGAGATCTCCCGGAACGCGGTGAACCGCGAGTCGCCCGCGCGCTCGCCGTCGTCGTGATTGCCGGCCGTGAACACGACGCCGCCCAGGTTGCAATGGCGTTGTGGAGAGTTGGGCGGCCCGCACAGGTCGTTGTACGTGAGGTTGGACAGCGCCTCGAGGTGGAAGTTTTCGCTCGGCGGCTTCCCGGTCGAGCGCCACACGTCCGTCGCCTGCAGCGCCGGCGGCAACGGGAAGCGGTTGTCGATCGCGTTCAGCCCGCCCTGCTCCGGCGTCTCGAAGTCGCCGATCACCACCGGGCCCGCGCCGGTGTCGATGGTGACGTCATCCAGCAGCACCGCGCCACGCGAGGCCGAGTTGTATCCCGAGTTGCGCGAATCGGAGTCGGCAAAGCCCCGATTCGTCTTGACCCGGAACACGAGCCGCACGTTGCCCGAGACCCCACCCAGGATCGTCGAGATCGTCGCCGCCGGGACCACGATCGGGCCCGCCGTCGGCGTCGCGTCGAGCGTGTCCGTCGGATTGTTACCCGTCTTCTGGAAGATCTCGAAGTAGTTCGCCCCCGCCCCGAACACCTTGAGCACTTCCGAGAACCAGCGGCGCTGCTTGTCGTACACCGGCCGCGTCACCCCGTCCGAATAGACACAGGCCGCATCGTCGACCGGGGCGCCCACGTACACCATGAACGAGTCCTGCGGCGCGTTCGCCCCCGCCGCCGAGCTGCTGATGAAGTTGCCGCTCGTCACCGCGAGCGGGTCGCCGTGGAACCAGCCGGTGCGCGTCGACGCCGTAGTGCCGATGCTGGTCGACATCCGCGTCCTGTACTTGAACGACAGCGTCAACGACTGGCCGCTCGTCATCGCGATGTCGCGATAGAGCATCTGGTCCATCTGGTCCACGTAGCCCGGGAACCGCTGCGCGGAGCCGCCGCCCGCAAAGGTGCCATCGTGCAGGTACTGGACCACGTCCTGGTTGAAGTTCTGCCCGGTGACGGCGTCCTTCACCGTGTTGTCGCCGTGCTCGCGGAGCCCGCACCACGCCGACTTCGTGCCCGAGAGCGGCGACCACAGGATGCCCGTATTGGGGACGGCGCCGGGGTTCCCCGGGTCCGCGTGCCAGTAGCCCACCACGCCGAACGTGCGCTTCGCCGACGCCTGCTGGCTGATCACGTAGTTCCCGAGGTTGCCGTGGTCGATCGCCCACCACGGACGCTGATCGTCCGGCAGCGTCAGCCCGCCGGTCGAGTTGTACTGGCGGCGCTGCGGCCACCAGCCCTGCATCGAGTCCGGCGCCTGGATCCCGACCGTGTTGTCCCAGTCCCAGAGCGCGTTGTTGGGGTCGTTCGTCCCGGGACGGTAGGTGCCCGTGTAGAGGTTCCAGTAGTTGTCGGGCGCGGTGTGGTTCGTGAACGACTTCCCGAGATACACGGTGTCGGGATCCGCGCCGGCCGAGGTGCCGAGCCGGTGCGCGCGCGAGGCCATCAACCCGAGGACCTGGCCCGCGTTCCGGAGCACGGGCTCGCCGCCGGGATCCGCCTGCGCGTGAACGCACGGGGCCGCGAGGTTCACGGCAAGACTCACCACCAGTACGAGGTATGTGCCGGACGGACGTAGCATTCGCATTAGAGTTTCCCCTCGGACCAGGGCAGGCGGCCATCCCGCCCTGGCGCTGTCTTCGGTGACTTCACGCACTCTCGACTGGAACCCGCTAACCGATCGTTAGAGGCTGCCTTCGGCTCCCTTGCTCAATTCAATACGACGATGCGCCCGGCACCGCCTTGGACACTGCTGCGGACGAAATAGACGCCGCGCGCGAGCTTCACGCCAGAATCGTCGCTGCCGTCCCACTGGAGGGTGTGCTCGCCCGCCGCGAACACGCGATCGGCGAGGGTGCGGACCCTGCGCCCCGCCACGTCGTAAATGCTCACCTGCACGCGACCGGTCTTCGCCACGCCGAAGAGCACGCTCGACCGGCCCTGGCGCATGACCGAGTTGCCGATCTTCATGAAGTTCGTGTACCCGCGGCTGCTGCCCGGCGTGTCGAGTGTCGCCGCCGCCGCGCCGGTGATCTGGCAGGCGGCCGCGAACACGTGGTTCAGCATGGAAAAGTAGTAGGCGAGGCGACCGTTGCTCGTCTCGCAGTAACGGCTGAACAGGTGCTCGATCTCGTAGCCACTGGTGACCGCGATCCAGTTGCGGGCGGGCGTCGCCGGCTTCACGACATCGGACACGTACGGGCCGCTCGAGCCGACGTTCTCGTAGAACGCGCCCTCGAACGTCTCCGGGAGCGCGGCATTGCGGTTGTAGACATCGTTCGAGAACGCGCACAGGTTGGACACCCCGTACACGTCGTTGCTCCCGGTCAGTCCCGCCGGGGCCACGCCGCCCACCGTGTGCAGGTCCAGGCACGAGTTCACATTGCCGGAGAGAGAGACATACGACGTGTTGCGGAACGTGACCCCCAGCAGATCGCCCAGGAACTGGGTGTGCGCGGGATCGATGCCGCCCGAACTCTTCTCCGAATGCCCGAACCCGTCGCCCTCGACGAAAAGCCCGCGTGGCTGCGCCGACCCGGAAGGGTTCGTGAGGTAGTCGGTCAGGAGCGCGATGTCGTTCTGGCTCCGGTTCGTGAACGGGCCCAGGACGCCGGAGTCCAGGTCGCCCGAAAGCAGCGCGATCATTCGGTAATACGTGCGCAGCATTTCCTTCGTCGGACCCGCCACGGAGGTCTTGCCGGCCGCGAATCCCATGTTCGTCCGGTTGGCGAGCCGGCTGCCGATGCCGCCGGCGTTGAGGGTGATCGATTCGCACGCCTTCACGCCGTACATGTCCCACGTCGAGCCGGGCTGCGCGTTCTGGTTGCTCACCGCCACCGACAGGTTCGTCCGCACGTCGAGTCCATCGATGTTCACGGTCCCGGGTGCGGTCCAGCCGTTGTGCGCGCCGCGCTTCGCCGCCTTGGTCGCACCGAGCGAGTCCATCACGCTCACGAACCGGCCCTCGTTGCCGCGGCGGTCGTTCCAGTCGACGTAGAGCATGCAGGCCGCGCCCTGGCCACCGAACGCGGTGTCCTTCCAGCGATCCGGCAGCACCGAGAACTGCTGCCAGCGGTGCTCGTCCGTCGAGCCTTCGCGGCTTTGCGGGGTGATGAGGTTCGTGTCCGGCACCATCGCGTACTCGAGCAGCGGATCGATCGAGTGCGATTTCCTGAAGAAATACTGGACGTGCGAGCCCGGCGTCAGCAGTCCGTCGGGGATGATCTTCGTGAACTCCTTCGTCGTCGCCGACCCGTCCCAGCCCGTGCGTGATCGCGGCACGGTGTTGAGCCACGCCGGCACGACCCCGTTGCAGCTCATGTTGTCCAGCGCCGGGGAACTGCTTGCGGTCTTCGTCGTGTCGATCACGAAGCACTTGAATTTGGCTTTCCCGAGCGTCGCGAACTTGGGATCGGCCTCGTGGTAACACGAAATCCAGCCGGTCGAAAACGGTCCGCGGAGGCCTGTACCGATGATCCCGGCGACCGGGAACACGTTCAGCTCCGATGTGTCGCAGCGCGCGCTGTTCCACGTGAGCGGATCCCAGAACGTGTGGTTGTTGTGCGTGCCGGCGGAGACCTCGCCCGGGCTGGCGATGTACTGCCCCCAGAACGAAGCATCGCCAGGCGTCACGAGCCCGCCCTGGTTCGTCGGAATCTGCAGCAGCACGTTGCCGGGACCCGGCACGCCCTCGGGGGTCTTGCTCCGACCCGCCGCGATCTGGTAGTTGCCCGGACCCGGCAGGATGCGGAACACGAAGTCGACACGGATCGTCGCGAGCGCCGGATTGTCCGGCGAGCTCACGATCGCATTGCCCGCGGTGACGCTCGTCGAGTCACCGGGGATGTCGAAGCGCAGCTCGTCGGCGGTCGCCTGGGCGGTGTTGAGGCCGGTCTTGATGAGCGCCGTCGTGGTGTCGAACGCGGCGGTGCCGGGGAGGCCCGCCGCCTCGTTCGCCGGGAACGTGTCGTTCGTCCACTGATAGATGTCGCCGTTGATCGAGCCGAGGGACACCGTCGAGGAGGTGCTCGCCTGGCCGGGCACGCCCGGCTGGTCGACGAACGCCAGCGCGACGTTGTCGAAGTAGCCGCCGTCGCTCGAATTGCAGCCGAGCGTGATGCCGAATCGGAAACACTGTTGCTGGTGGTTGAAGTACAGGCGCACCGAGTCGGGAAGGCCGCTCGGATTCGAGGTCAGGAACGGGGTGCCGTTGTCGAAGACCCCCTCCCAGTCCGTGAAGCACTGCGGTTCGGGATCGAAGACGATGGCGCTGTACTGGAGCTGCCCCCAGCACTTGGCGCCGTTCGGCTGGGTCGCGGGATAGGATTGCGTTCCCCACGACCAACTGTTCCCCAAGAACGACAGGTTGAACATGCCGACATAGATGTCGTACCAGATGATGTAGTCGTTCGAGGCATTGACGATCGATGCCGAGATGCCCTGCGAGTTCGCCACGCCGCCCGGGCCGGGCAGGAAATTGATGGTGGGCGAGATGATGTTGTGCGAGACCTCGTGGAACGCGGCGAACCGCGAGTCGGCGGCCCGTTCGCCGTCGTCGTGGTTGCCGGCGGTGAACACGACGCCGCGCAGGTTGCACTGGCGCTCCGGCGAGTTCGCCGGGCCGCAGAGATCGTTGTAGGTGAGATTCGACAGCGCCTCGAGGTGGAAGTATTCGGCCGGCGGCTTGCCGGTCGAGCGCCACACGTCCGTCGCCTGGAGCGCCGGCGGCAGCGGGAAGCGGTTGTCGATCGCGTTCACCCCGCCCTGCTCCGGCGTCTCGAAGTCGCCGATCACCACCGGGCCCGCGCCGGTGTCGATCGTGACGTCGTCCAGAAGCACCGCGCCGCGCGAGAACGACGTGTAGCCCGAGTTGCGCGAGTCGGAGTCCGCAAAGCCCCGGTTCGTCTTGACCCGGAACACGAGCCGCACGTTGCCCGAGACCCCGCCCAGGATCGTCGAGATCGTCGCCGCCGGGACCACGATCGGGCCCGCCGCCGGCGTCGCCGCCAGCGTGTCAGGCGGATTGTCGCCCGCCTTCTGGAAGATCTCGAAGTAGTTCGCCCCCGCCCCGAACACCTTGAGCACTTCCGAGAACCAGCGGCGCTGCCTGTCGTACACCGGCCGCGTCACCCCGTCCGAGTACACGCACGCCGCGTCGTCGACCGGGGCGCCCACGTACACCATGAACGAGTCCTGCGGCGCGTTCGCCCCCGCCGCCGTGCTGCTGATGAAGTTGCCGCTCGTCACCGCGAGCGGATCGCCGTGGAACCAGCCGGTGCGCAACGACGTCGTGGTCACGATGCTGGTCGACATGCGCGTCCGGTACTTGAACGACAGCGTCAGCGACTGGCCGCTCGTCATCGCGATGTCGCGATAGAGCATCTGGTCCATCTGGTCCACGTAGCCCGGGAAGCGGTGCGCGGAACCCCCGCCCCCCGCGGTGCCATCGTGCAGGTGCTGGACCACGTCCTGGTTGAAGTTCTGCCCGGTGACGGCGTCCTTCACCGTGTTGTCGCCGTGCTCGCGGAGCCCGCACCACGCCGACTTCGTGCCCGAGATCGGCGACCACAGGATGCCGGTGTTCGGGGCCGCGCCGGGGTTCCCCGGGTCCGCGTGCCAGTAGCCCACCACGCCGAACGTGCGCTTCGCCGACGCCTGCTGGCTGATCACGTAGTTGCCGAGGTTGCCGTGGTCGATCGCCCACCACGGACGCTGATCGTCCGGCAGGCTCAGCCCGCCGGTCGCGTTGTACTGGCGGCGCTGCGGCCACCAGCCCTGCATCGAGTCCGGCGCCTGGATCCCGATCGTGTTCTCCCAGTCCCAAAGCGCGTTGTTCGGGTCGTTCGTGCCGGGACGGTAGGTGCCCGTGTAGAGGTTCCAGTAGTTGTCGGGCGCGGTGTGGTTCGTGAACGACTTCCCGAGATACACGGTGTCGGGATCCGCGCCGGCCGAGGTACCCAGCCGGTGCGCACGCGAGCGAATGAGCGACAGCACCTGCGCCGCGTTCCGGAGCACGGGCTCGCCACCGGCGTCGGTCTGGGCGCTGACGGCAAGCGGGAGGATGAGCAGCAGCAGGGACGAGAGAGTGACAGCCAGGCGCGGGCGATGGCGCATAGCAGACCTCGCGGTTAAGTCAGCCGCGAGACCTGGGGGTCCCCCGCGAAGCTGACGCGCATACCAAATGTGCGGGGCCAAGGGCATGGCCACGGCACGGGTGCCAGCATCGGAGCGGTCAGCGAGCCGCTCCCGTGGCGCCAATTAGACGTCATGACACGGTCAACTGGCGAGGGGAATTTGAGAATCGAGTTCGCGGGCGGGCCCGGGCCGGGGCGCATGCCACGCTGTGATATTTCTCCACAACCGGTTGATATGTAAACAGTTGCGGTTGCGATCCCCGGCCCTACTCCTCCACCTCCGCCGGCGGCGACAGTAGCCATTCGAGATCCGAGCGCGACAGCGAGCGAGCGAAGCTCTCCTCGCCGAGCAGATCCTTGGCGAGCGCGCTCTTCCGCTGCTGGAGCTCCCAGATCCGCTCCTCCACCGTGCCCTCGGTAAGCAGCCGGTAGGCGATCACGGTGCGGGTCTGGCCGATCCGGTGCGTGCGGTCGATCGCCTGCGCCTCGATGGCGGGGTTCCACCACGGGTCGAACAGGATCACGTAGCTCGCCGCGGTGAGATTGAGCCCCAGCCCGCCCGCGCGGAGCGAGAGCAGGAACACGCACGGCTTGGGATCCTCGGTGAACGCGCTGACGACGCGCTCGCGCCGCGTCGTCTGCCCGGTGAGCATGTGGTACGGCACCCCGCGGCGCTCGAACTCGGCCTCGATGAGCTTGAGGCATTCGACGAACTGCGAGAACAGCAGCACCTTGTGGCCCTCCTCGAGCAGCGGCTCCAGGAGCTCGAACAACGCCTCGAACTTGCCCGAGCCGAGGCCGTCGCGACCGCCGGCGAGCGTCGGGTGGCAGCAGATCTGCCGCAGGCGCGTGAGCGTGGCCAGCACCGGCATGCGGTTGCGCTCGAGGCCCTGCGGATCGGCGAGCAGCGTGCCGAGGAACGCTCTCGCCCGCCCCAGCTCGGCCAGGTAGAGCCGCCGCTGCCCCGGCGTGAACGTGCAGTCCACGCGCTCCTCGACGCGTGCCGGCAGCTCCTGCGCGACCTGCTGCTTGAGGCGGCGGAGGAGCAACGGGCGGAGCCGCGCCGCGAGCAGACGGCGCCGATGCGGCGGCGCGTCGGGCTGATCGTAGCGGGTCGAGAACGCCGACCGCGACCCGAGAAATCCCGGGTGGACGAACGACACGATGCTCCACAGGTCGAGCGCGCGGTTCTCGAGCGGCGTGCCGGTGAGCGCGACGCGGTAGCGCGCCTTCAGCTCGAGCGCGGCCCGCGTCACCGCGGCGGAGGGATTCTTGATCTGCTGCGCCTCGTCGAGGATTACGGCGCGGAGCGAGAGCTCGCGCCAGAACTCGATGTCCTGCCGGAGCAGCGCGTAGTTCGTGATCACCAGGTCGTGCGCCGCGATCCGGGCGCGATGCCCGGCACGCTCGCGGCCGCTCTCGAGCACCATGACGCGCAGCCCGGGCGTGAAGCGCGCGGCCTCGCGCGCCCAGTGGTGCATGACCGACGCCGGGCAGACGACGAGCGACGGTCCGCCGTCGGGTTCGCGTTCGGCCAGGTGCGCGAGCCAGGCGAGCGCTTGCAGCGTCTTGCCGAGGCCCATGTCGTCCGCGAGCACGGAGCCGAGCCCGATCGACGACGTCCAGGCCAGGAAGTCGAGACCGTCGTGCTGGTAGGGCCGCATCTCGGCCTGGAGCCCCGCCGGGAGCGGCACGCGCGGGAGCCCGGCGAACGCGGCGATCCGCTCGCGCAGGCCGCGCACGGTTTCCAGGTCCACCGCCGAGGCCCCGAACACTTCGAGGGCGTCGAGGCTCGCCGCGTCGGCCTGCGCGAGCTGCCAGAGCGGCACGCGCACCTCGCCCGCCCCCGCTTCCAGCCCCAGGTCCGCGAGCCGTCGCGAGGCCTCGTCGAACTCCTCGAGATCCGCGCGCCGCACCCAGCCCGACGAGAGCTTCACGAACGGGGCGCGGCTCGCGCGCAGGAGCGAGAGGTCCTCCTCCTTGAGCGCCAGACCCTCGGCCTGCCACTCCGCCGAGACGGTGAACCAGTCCATGCCGCTCGAGGCCACGCGCACCTTGGGCACGGCGCGCCGCGCGTGGAAGAGCCCGCTCGCCCCCGCGTCGGCGTACCAGCGCACGCCGTGCGGGCGCGCCTCCCACGCGTCCGCGAGCGATTCGAGCACGTGCGGCGTGAGCCGCAGCCACCAGCCGCCGGGCGCGCCGAGCGGCAGCGCCGCCTTCGCGCCGCGCTTCCGCCGTCCGGAGTGGTCGCCCTGTGGCAGCGACTCCACCCACTCCACGACCGGCGCGACGTGTTCGGGATCGGGCAGCTCGAACCACGCGTGCTCGGGATCGACCGGCTGATCCTCGTGCGGTGTCGCGGTCTCCGGATGAGCCACG
>DATDEX010000294.1:0-5724 GCA_036522895.1 Candidatus Eiseniibacteriota bacterium
CACCGGTGGCGCGGCCGCGCGGCGCGTAGCCCTCGCGTGGCGGACCGGACGGCCGCGTGCGCGGCGCGGAACTGCCCGGTCGCGGGTTGGCACGGGTCGCAGGCTTTCGGGCGGGCTTCCCCGTCGTGCGTCTCTCGGTGCTCATGTCGTCGACTCCTCGAGTCTCTCGAAGCGTTCACCCGGTTGCGGCCGCGCTCCACGCGCCCACTCGGCGGCGTCGAGTTCCGCGCGCCCTTCCGGCTTGAGTCTGGTCACGAGCAGCACGCCTTCGGCGCACGCCACGTGCAGTCCTTCGTCGTCGGTCCCGAGCAGCGTCCCGGGCGCTCCCGCCGCGGCTCCGGGCTCGGGCCGCGTGCGCACGAGCTGCACGCGCCTGCCCCGAAACACGGTCGTCGCCCCCGGCCACGGCGTGACCGCGCGAGCGCGCGTCCACACCGTACGGGCCGGGAGCGCCCAGTCCACGACGCCGTCCTCCTTGCGCAGCTTCTTCGCGTACGAGCCGGCGGAGCGATCCTGCGGCGTGCGCGGGGCCCGGCCGTCGGCGGCCAGGCACACGCTCTCGGCGAGAAGCGGCGCGCCGAGCGTCGCGAGGCGCGCCGCGAGCGTGCCCGCGTCGTCGTCGTCGCGGACCGCGACGCGCTCGCACCGGATCACGTCGCCGGTATCGATTCCCTCGTCCATGAACAGCGTGCACACGCCGGTCTCCGTGCGGCCGTCCCACAGCGCGCGCTGGACGGGCGAGGCGCCGCGGTAATCGGGCAACAGCGAGCCGTGCAGGTTCACGGCGCCCACCCGGGGCAGCGCCAGCACCGCGGGCGTGAGGATGGCGCCGAACGCGACCACCGCGAACAGGTCGGTGTCGAGCGATGCGAGCTCGGCGCGCACCTCGGGCGCCTTCATGTCGGCGGGACGCATGACGGGCAGTCCCAGCTCCGATGCGGTCGCCGCCACGGGGGACTCGGCCGTGTGCTGCCCGCGGCCGCGCGGCCGGTCGGGCTGCGTCACGACCCGCACGACGTCGCACGCGGCCGCCACGGCGCGCAGCGCCGGCACCGCGAACTCGGGCGTTCCCATGAACGCGACGCGGGGCTTCACACCGCCCCCTCGCTGCTGCCCGGCGTGTAGCCTTCGGGGCGCTCGCCGCGCGCCAGCGCGTCGAGGTCGCGGCGCAGGAACTGCCGCTTGAGCGGCGAGAGCCGGTCGGTGAACAGCACGCCGTCCAGGTGGTCCGTCTCGTGTTGCACGGCGCGGGCGAGGAAGCCCTCGACGACGCGGTCGATCGGCCGGCCGTGTTCGTCGAAGCCGCGCAGCCGGACCGAGCGGGCGCGCTCGACCTCCTCGGTGATGCCGGGCATGGACAGGCAGCCCTCCTCGTCGCGCTGCTTGCCCTTGCGCTCGCTGATCACCGGGTTCACGACGGCGAAGCGATCGTGCGAACCATCCTCGAGCGGCACGTCCACCACGAACACGCGCTGCGCCACACCCACCTGGTTCGCGGCCAGGCCGACGCCCTGGTAGGCGTGCATGGTCTCGAACAGGTCGGTGACCAGCGCGTGCAGCGACTCGTCGTAGTCGCGGATCTCGCGCGCCTTCTGGCGCAACACCGGGTCGCCGTAGATGCGGACGGGTCGCAGCGGCATCGTTACTTGGTCTCCGTGAGCACCTGGGCGATCGCGCTCTTTGCGAACTCGACCTTCGTCTCGTCCGAGATGCGCAGCACCGCGCGGTCCGCCTCGATGCTCACGACCGTGGCGAAGATGCCGCTCGAGGTGAGCACCTTGTCGCCCTTCTTGAGCGCTTCGATCTGCTTCTGCAGCTTCTTCCGGTCGGCGTTCTGGGGTCGGATCACCATGAAGTAGAGGATGCCGAACATGAGCGCCATCATCACCGGGAAGCTCATGCCGCCCCCGAAGAACTGAGCCAACGGCGAGGTATCCGCGGGCGGGGCTCCCGCCGTCTGTGCCATCGCATTCGTCACGAACATGCCGCATCCTTTCGGTGAAGGGAGTGGACCGCGTCCGTCATGACGCGGCCCGGGCGAGCGATTCGCCGCTCGCGAATTGTTCCAGGAACTGGGCTCGGAACGCCGCGTAGCGGCCCTCCAGGACGGCGGCACGCGCGCGGCGCACCACCGAGACCATGTGGTGCACCGCGTGCACGGACGCGAGCCGCATCCCGAGCAGCTCGCCGGACACGAACAGGTGGCGCAGGTAGGCGCGGGTGTACGTGCGGCACGTGGCGCAGTCGCACTCGGGGTCGAGCGGGCGCTCGTCGTGCGCGTAGGCGGCGTTGCGCACGACGAGCCGGCCGCTGCCGATGAACACCGTGCCGCGCCGCGCGTTCCGTGTCGGCAGCACGCAGTCCATCATGTCCACGCCGCGCGCGACGGCCTCGACCACGTCCACGGGATGCCCCACGCCCATCAGGTAGCGCGGCTTCCCGCGCGGGAACGCGGCGCAATCGCCCTCGACCATCTCCAGGCCGAGCCGGCGCCCCTCACCCACCCACAGCCCGCCCAGCGCGTAGCCGTCGAACGGCAGCTCCGCGAGGCGCGCGAAGCAGCGCGCCCGCTCCGCGGCGTCGATCCCGCCCTGGACGATGCCGAAGAGCGCCATGCCGCCGCGGCCCTCCTCGCGCAGGCGCGCGCGCTCGTCGAGCCCGCGCTCGGCCCAGCGCACGGTCCGGTCCACCGCGTCGCGCACCTCGTCCGCAGGCGCCGGCAGCCTCACCAGGTGATCGAACGACATCGCGATGTCGGTGCCGAGCCCGTCCTGCACGCGGATCGCCGCTTCCGGCGAGAGCAGGTGCTTCGAGCCGTCGAGGTGCGAGCGGAACTCGACGCCGTCTTCCCGCACTTTGTTGAGCTCGGTGAGGCTCATGACCTGGAATCCGCCGCTGTCGGTGAGGATCGTGCCGCCCCAGCCCATGAACCGATGCAGCCCGCCCATGCGCCGCACCGTGTCCACGCCCGGTCGCAGCAGCAGGTGATAGGTGTTGGCGAGCAGGATGTCGCAGCCGGCGGCCGTGAGATCGTCGGGCGTGAGTGTCTTCACCGAGCCCGCGGTGCCGACCGGCATGAATGCCGGGGTCAGCACGTCACCGTGGGACGTGGTGAAGCGCCCGGCGCGCGCGCCGGTGGACGGGTCTTCGGCTTCGAGCTGGAATGAGAAGGGCATCGAGGGTGGCGCGTGGAGCGCGAGGGACCCGTGGGTCCTGGGGACCGGCGGGCTTCCGGCCCCACCGGGTACTGCGAACGTTCGGACAACACGTTACGGGCGCGGGAGCCGGGGGGTCAAGCGGGCGGGGCGGGTCCCCGGGCGGCCGGCGCGGGCAGGAGCGCTTCACCGCCCCGCGGCCCCAAATGCGCTGCGGCCACATCCGCGTTGGCGGAGTGGCCGCTTGCCCGGTGCGCGACCGGGAGATCAGCGAGGCTCGAAGCCTGCACTCATCGTGTGCTACCTGGCACGTCCCCGGGGCTCTCTCCTTCCCCGGTTGGCCGGCGCGCGCAGAGCGCGCTGCCGGCCCCAACGCGGAAGTGACCCCTCGCCACCTCCGACTGGTCCCTCTCCCCACGATCGGGACACGGTCATTACGTAGTGGAAGAAGCGGGCCAATCCCCGGGCTGGGCGGTCCGACGCGGCGGAGCGTCGCATTCTGCGAGTTGGAACGGGTTGACCCGGGGCGGATGCCCCGATCCGGTGGCGTCGCGGCCCGCGAGGCGCGAATCCGCAACGTGTCGGCGCGCCGGGTGGCCGGCACGCCGGCTCGCCGGCGAGGCACGATGCGAGCCGTGCAATTGCAGCCCGCAGCGCGTCCCGACCGCGGGGACTTCCGTCCCGCCCCTACGCCTCGGCACTGCCGCACTCCATCAGCGGGCTTTCGAGCACGAGACGCGAGCACGACCCGCGAGCACGGCCCGCGAGAAGCACCCAAGCAGCGCGGCCACCCCTCGGAGCGAGGAGTGGCCGCGAATGAAGCCCCTATGGACGCGTTCGCTATCGCAGCAGGAACAGCCGCTGGCTCAGTCGCTCGCCGCCGACGTGTCCGGCCACGAAGTAGGCACCGCTCCGCACGGTGCGGCCGTCGTCGTCGCGACCGTCCCACGCGAACTCGTGCGGGCCTGCCGCGTACACGCCGCTCGCCAGGTGGCGCACGCTCCGGCCGGTGATGTCGATGACGCGCAGCTCCACGGTCGCGGAGCGCAGCAGCGTCCAGCGCAGCCGCGTCGTGCCCTGCCGCGAATCCGACTCCGGCGCGCCGGCGATCGCCGAACTGCCGGACCAGCCCGTCGCGCCGCTGCTCAGCGCGGCGTCGTCGTCATCGTCCTCGAGCACCGCGTTCGGGATGGAGGCGCACGTGCCCGCGAGCCGGTTGATGGCCCGGCCCTGCCTGGCGATACGGTTCAGCTCTTCGTGCGCGGAGCCGCCGCGAGACCACGCGGTGTTGAGCGCGAGCAGCCGGGACTCGGTCGAGGCGACCCAGTCCGCCACGGTCCAGCCCGAGGGCATGCCGCGAATCCCGTCGAGCGAGGTGAGCGGATCGAGCCCGACGCCGTGGCCGTCGTACGCGAGCACGCCGAGCTCGCCCGCCGTCACGTTCGCGAGCACCGCGGCGTAGTGACGCCGGGCGACGCCGACCTCGCCCTTGCCGGACCCGCGTCGGAGCAGCGCGCAGAAGCCGTCCGCGCTCCCGCCGTAGGACCACACGGCGGAGCGCTCGTCCACGCGTGCCGCGACCCGGGCGAACGCCGCCGCGTCGAGCGGGCGGTCATCCCCGTCGCACGAGCGCGCCCACCAGTGCGCGGGCGCCGGGCACATGCTCGTGCTCTTGGGCGTGGCGCACGACGTGACCGTGAGCGTGCGGCTGCACGGGGCACCGGTCATCCCGCTCGTCGCGTCGGTCAGCGTGAGCGAGTAGGTACCGGCGATCGAGACATCCACGCACGCCGTGCTGGCCGTGAATCCCCCCGGCCCGGTCCAGGCGTAGACATAGTTGCCGCTCTGCGCGCACCAGTTCGTGCTGGATCCGGAGCACACGCTGTCGGCGCCGGTGATCGCACAGTCCGGGCCGGTCGGGAGCGCGTCGAACGTGAAGCTGCACGGGTCGCTCCAGACGCCGTTGAACCCGTCGAACACCCGCACCGTGTAGGTGCCCGGCGTGCTCGCCATCACGCAGATCGTGGACGCCGTGAAGCCATCCGGACCGGTCCACGTCCAGTCGCTACCCCCGACCGCGCACAAGATGTAACCGCCGTCCACCGCCGTGTGCGTCATGGTGCACTGACCCGCTGCCTTCGGCGCGAGCAAGGCGATCGACAGGATCGCCATGAGGGTCGAGAAGACCCGGCGCATGGATACCTCCCCGCACGGCCGGCGCACGCGCTGGGGGTGGCCGGCCCGTGTCGCACGGCGGGCGCCCCTGCGCCGCACCGTTCGCCCTGCTCCCCACGACCAGGGCGGCCGCGGTCACTGGAAGAAGCGCGCCACGATTGCGCGGCGGGTGGAGTCGCCCAGACGCGCGTTGCGACTTGACGGCGGCGTGTGGGCGATCGCCCAGGCGGCGGCTGGCGGTCGGATGCGCTTCAGGATTTCGCAACGCCGCCGGGCCCCGTGTCCGGGCGCGTGGCCGGGTGCGGCGCGCGCCGCGAATCGAGCGGCGGCCGATCCGGTACCACATCTCGCCCACCTGCAGCGAGCTGAGCAGCGGCGTGTGACCGGGCAGGAC
>DATDEX010000295.1:0-5541 GCA_036522895.1 Candidatus Eiseniibacteriota bacterium
CGGCGCGCACGAGCCGCTCGCGCTTGGCCCGGCCGAGCGTTTCCGCGGCGCCGCCGTAGTCCCCGCGCGAGCGCAGGCGCACCTCGACCAGGACGCGCGCGGGTCCGTCGTCCACCACCAGGTCCACCTCCACGCCGGCGAGGCGCACGTTGCGCGCGACGCAGCGGCAACCGACGAGTTCCAGGTAGGCCGCGGCGAGCGCTTCGCCCGCGCGACCGCGGTCCTGTGCGAACCCCATGACACCGCTCCATCCGGGGGCGGATCGTCGGGGGAGCGCGCAATGTAGCACGCACACATTCGAGGCGGAGCATGCTGCGGGAGAAAGCTGCTGGAGTCGGGGACGTCGGGTGGGCTTTCGATCAGGCAGCGTCTCGCAGGGCCACGAGTCTGGGAGATCCGGCGAGGTTTGGAGCTCACGCCTACGGATGCCGCGAGGGGAGGTCCGGTGGGGTCTCTGGGTCTGGCGGCGTCTCGTGAGGCTCCGAGACGGGGAGGGCCGGTGGGCTCTGGATCAGGCGATCGTTCGTCGCCGCCTTCCTGGCGGCTCCTCACTCGTCTGAAGTCACGCTTCGCCGTCCCTGGCTCTCGCGTGCCTTCAGGCGCCGCCAGATCCAGAGCCCACCGGCCCTCCCCTCACGGCAGCCGTCGGCGCGACATTCCGAACCCGCCCTACCGCGGCGCTACCCCAGCGGCAGCTCGAGTAGGCTCACCGGGGCGAAACTCCAGCGATGCAACGGGCAGGGGCCGTGTTCGCGGAGGGCGGCCATGTGGTCGGCGGTGCCGTAGCCCTTGTGCTGCGCGAAGCCGTACGCGGGCCACACCCGGTCGAGCCGCTCCATGATGCGGTCGCGGACCACCTTGGCGAGGATGCTCGCGGCCGCGATCGACAGACAGCGGCGGTCGCCGCCGATCACCGACTGCTGCGCGAGCGCGATCGCGGCCACCGTCTCGTGGCCGTCGATCAGCACCAGCTCGGGCACCAGGCCGAGCCGCGCCACCGCGCGCGACATCGCGAGATGCGTCGCGCGCCGGATGTTGATGCGGTCGATCTCGCGCTGCCCCGACACCGACCACGCGAACGCCCGGGCCCCTTCCAGGACCCGGGCGAACTGGGCGTCACGCTGTTCGGCGGTCAGCTGCTTGCTGTCGTCGAGGCCGTCCCAGTCACGGGACAGGTCGAGCACGACCGCCGCGGCCACCACCGGTCCGGCCAGCGGACCGCGACCGGCTTCGTCGACCCCGGCCACCGTGGCGCGCTCGCCCGCGATGCGGGCCTCGTCGCTCGCCAACCGGCGCCAGCGGGGCGTCGTCACTCGCCGCTGGAGGTGACTCCCGCGCGGTCCTTCAAGCGGGCGGCCTTGCCCTTCTTCTTCCGCAGGTAGAAGAGCTTGGCGCGGCGCACCTGCTTCTGCTCCGACGGGATGACGGTGATGCTGGCGAGCGTCGGCGAGTGGAGCGGGAACGTCCGCTCGACGCCGATGCCTTCGGAGATCTTGCGCACGGTGAACGTCTTGCGCATGCCGGCACCGCGCACGTTCGTGACGAGACCGCGGAACTTCTGCTGGCGCTCCTTGTCACCCTCGATCACGCGCACCATGACCTCGACCGTGTAACCCGGTCGCAGGTCCGGACGCTCGGCCTTGATCTGGGTGTTCTCGACTTTTTGCAGCAGGCCCATCGCGGGCTCCTTTCAACGCGGGATGGCCCGCGGGGAGCGGGCATCTTCAAGCAGCGACGCAGTATACGGGAGCGGTCGGGAGCCGGACAAGAGCATTGTTGGAATCCGTTCCGGGGCCGGAAGGCCACGAATTCGCCCGCAAATCACGAGATTCGGGGGGTGGACCGGGGCCGTACCGGTCCTGCCGGGAACCCTGCCCTGCCGACCACTTACCGGGTCCCGCCCGTGCCCGGCGGACCCTCTCGAGCGACGTTCACTCGCCGGGGGCGAGCCTGCCGCGGCCCACCCAGCCCGGCGCCGAATCCGTGCGCTCGCGAAGGATGAGGTGCAACTGCGCCACGTGATGCTGGACGTGCCGGAGACTGTAGAGGTGGAGCTCGAGCACCGACATGTCGCGCGCCTGGAAGCCGCAGCGCCTGCTGGCGTCGGCCTCGGTGAGCGACGCGAACGAGCGATGGAGCTTATTCCGTCCGTGGGCGAGGTAGGCGAGAAGCTCGCTCGGTGCGTAGGCGCGCTCGGGGTAGACGCCCGCGGGATCCATCTCGCCGAGCGTGAACGGTTCCGGCGGCGCGAAACCCGCATCGCTCTCGGAGAGATAGAAGTCGAGCCAGAAGAGTGTGTGGAAGACGAGGTACCAGAAGCGCCGCGCCACCGGGGTCGCCTCGTCGTTCCATACCCGATCGGGGCAGGCGCGGATCGCGTTCTCGAGCATGTCGAGCGTGGCGACGGACTGCGACTCGACTGCGGGCTTCCAGGCGGGCGTCATGCGGGTCTCCCTGCGGATCTCATGGCGCGTGCCGCCCCGGCCGGACCTGCGGGACGCCGAGATCGAGCACGTAGAGTGACAGGGGCTCGCCCGTGTCGTCCACGTGCACCGGCTTGTCGTAGAGAAACCCCACGCTCGCGAGCACCTTCTGCGAGGCGAGGTTGTCGACGTCGGTGATCGCCACGAGCTTCGCCAGCCGGTAGCGCTCCCGCGCCAGCGTCACGACGGCGGCAGCGGCCTCGCGCGCGTAGCCCTGTCCCCAGTGGCGGGACAGGAACGCGAAGCCCAGGTCCACGTCCTCGAGCGTCGCGCGCCGGACGAGCCCACACATGCCGAGCGGCTCGCCCGAGGCCGCGAGCTCCACCGCCCAGAGCCCGAACCCGTGCTTTTCGTAGCTCGCGGCAGGCCCCCTCGCGATGTAGCCACGCGCGTCGTCGAGGGAATGCACGTTGCGGTCGCCGACGAAGCGGAGCCACCCCGGCTCGTTCACGAGCTCCAGGATGAACGCCGCGTCGTCCGCGCCGAGCTCGCGGAGCTTCAAGCGCGCCGTCTCGTGCACGATCACGGGCGCGCCGCCAGGCGGGCCAACAGCGCGTCGAGCAGCACGCGGCCCTCCGGCCACGGCCCGTGCCCGGAGTCGATGTTGATGTGCCCCGCGCTGCCGATGTCGGTGAACGACGCGCCCCAGCTGCGCGCGAACTCGGCCGCGCGCACGGGCGTCACATACGGATCGTCGTGGCTCGCGACCACGTGCACCGGGAACGGAATCGGCCGGCGCGGGATCGGCGCGAACGGGCGGAGCTCGGACGGGCAGGCGAACGCCTCGACATCGGCGGGCGCCACGAGGAACGCGCCCGCGGCCCGGCCGCGCCGGATCGCGGCCCACTTGACGATCGCGATCGCTCCCAGGCTGTGCCCCACGAGCACCGGCCGCGACGTGCACTCGCTCACCCGCTCGTCGAGCGCCGCGAGCCACGCCACCGGGCCGGGCCGCTCCCAGTCCCGCTGCATCACGCGGTCCCAGCCGGGCTCCGACGCCTGCCAGAGCGTCTGCCAGTGACCGGGCCCGGAGTTCTTCCAGCCCGGCACGAAGAGGACCGGTGGGGTGCCGAGCGGCGAGAGGTGCAAGGGTTCCTCCGGGGGAATGCGCCTGCGACTCGTGCGATGATAGCCGAGCATACGCGAGTGCCCCCGCCGCGGCATCGGGCCAGCTTTGTCGTGCGACCCGCATCCTCTACCCTCGCGGCATGTTCACCCGCAGCCGACAGCTGTTCGCCACCGGCATGTTCGTCGTGGATGCCGTGTTGATCGCGGGTGCCTGGCTCGGCGCCTACTGGCTCCGCTTCCACGGGCTCGACCTGCCGGCGCCGCTCGGCGTGCCGCCGCTCCGGCTCTACCTCTGGAGCGGGGCGGTGCTCACCCCGACCGCGCTGCTCGTGCTGCGCACGTTCCACCTCTACCGCTCGGCGCGCACCGGCCGGCTCGGCTTCGAGCTCCTCGCCGTGGTGCAGTCGATGGTCGTGGTCGCCGCGATCGCGGGTGTGGGCTCGTTCTACGCGCGCGGCGAGCTCTCGCGCGCGGTGATCGCCCTGTTTTTAGGGCTAGGCACGTTCGCCCTGGCCGGCGTGCGCGTGGCGGCGCGGCTGGTGCTGCGCGAGCTGCGCCGCCGCGGCCGCAACCTCCGGCACGTGCTCGTGGTGGGAACCGGCGAGCCGGCGCGCATGCTCTTGAAGAAGATCCGCCGCCACGACGATTTCGGCCTGGCGGTGCACGGGCTCGTGGCCGCGGATGCCGCCGACGTCGGGCGGTCGCTCTACGAGGTGCCCGTGCTGGGCGTGGTTGCCGACCTGCCGCGCCTCGCGGAGGCGCACAGTGCCGAGGTCATCTACATCGCGCTCGAGCGGCGCGAGTGGGAGGCGGAGGCCGAGGCGCTCACGCTGCTCGCCGACTCCACCGCGGCGGTGCGCCTGGTGCCGGATCTCACGCAGGCGTTCCGGCTGAACCCCAGCGTGGAGGACTTCGACGGCATGCCGGTCGTGCTCGTGACCGAGAGCCCGGAGCAGGGCTGGAACGCCGTCGTGAAGCGCGGCTTCGACCTCGCCTGCTCGGGACTCGGCCTGCTCGTCACCGCGCCGCTCGTGGCGGTGCTCGCCCTCCTCGTCAGGCTCGACTCGCCGGGCCCCGTGTTCTACACGCAGGAGCGCGTCGGCATGAACGGCCGCCGCTTCCGGATGATCAAGTTCCGCAGCATGCGCGCCGACGCCGAAGCGGAAGGCGACGGCTGGACCGTGAAGGACGACCCGCGGCGCACGCCGCTCGGCTCGACGCTCCGCCGGCTCTCGCTCGACGAGCTGCCGCAGCTCTGGAACGTGTTCGTGGGCGACATGAGCCTCGTCGGTCCCCGCCCCGAGCAGCCGCGCTTCGTCGAGGAGTTCCGCGGCTCGATCCCGCGCTACATGCTGCGGCACCACGTCAAGGCCGGGATGACCGGCTGGGCGCAGGTGAACGGCCTGCGTGGCGACACGCCGCTCGAGGACCGGATCCGCTACGACCTCTACTACGTGCAGAACTGGTCGCTGTGGTTCGACGTGCGGATCCTGTTCCTCACCGTGGCGCGCGTGTTCAAGGACGCGAACGCGTACTGAGCGCGCCCCCCGGCGACCGGTCGCGCCGGCTCACCGCCCCTTCGCCAGCACCTCGTCGTAGATCGCCCGCGTCATCGCGGCGGTGCGCGCCCAGGTGTACGGGGCCGCGCGCGTCCGGCCACGTGCGGCGAGTATCGCGCGCCGGGCGGGGTCCGCGAGCAGCGCGAGGATCTCCGCGGCCCACGCGGCCGGCTCGCGCGGGGGCAGGAACACCGCGGCGTCTCCCAGCACCTCCGGCAGCGAGCCCGCGTCGCTCGCAAGCACCGGGACGCCGCAGGCGAGCGCCTCGAGCGGGGGGAGCCCGAAGCCCTCGGCGAGCGAGGGCTGGACGAGGAGCGCGGCGCCCGAGTAGAGACACGCGAGCGCCGACTCGTCGTGGAGCTCGCCCGAGAACGCGAGCGAGCGCTCCACCCCGAGCTCGCGCGCGAGCCGGGCGAGCGGCTCGTCCGCCC
>DATDEX010000296.1:0-12106 GCA_036522895.1 Candidatus Eiseniibacteriota bacterium
CGGCGGCGCGGGCGAGATCGGGCACATGCCGCTCGGCAGCACCGGTCCCGCGTGCGGCTGCGGCGTGCAGGGCTGCGCCGAGCCCATGGCGAGCGGCGCGGGGCTCGTGGCGCGCGCACAGGAGGCGGGGCTCGCCGTGACGAGCGCGCGCGAGGTGTTCGAATCGGGCGACCCGCGGGCAGCCGCCGTGATCGAGCGCATGGTGGATCACCTCGCGCGCATGCTCGGCGCCGCCGCGGCGCTCTTGAACCCCGACGTGATCGTCGTGGGGGGCGGCGTGGCGCAGGCGGGCGAGCAGCTTTTCGCGCCCCTGCGCGAGCGGAGCGCACGCTACCTGCTCGCCTCGCACCGGAAGGCGCTCCGCATCGTGCCGGCGACGCTCGGCGAGCAGGCGGGCGTGATCGGGGCCGGGCTCGGCGCCTGGCAGGCGCAGGGGAAGGCGCCCCCCGGGGTCAAGCGCGGCGGGCGGAGCGAGGCCACGCGGCGCTGAGGGTCGGAGCGGGCGAGGAGTCCGGAGAGCGGTAGTGACGAGCGGACGCACGTCGGAGGTCCTGGCATGTCCGCTGCAACGCGGGCCCGCGCCCGCGTCGGGGATGAGGAGCCACGCTGGTGGCGCGGAGCGCTGATCGCGCTGTTCGTGCTCGCGCTCGCGTGGAAGCTCGTGTGTCTCGTCCGTTGGATCCGCAATCCGATCTACCCCGACCTCTCCGCGGACTCGGCGGCGTACTGGGGCTGGGCGCAGCTCATCGCGCGCGGCGCCTTGGTCGGCCACAACGCGTTCTTCCTGGGACCGCTCTACGCGTACCTCCTGGCGCTCTTCCATCCGCTGCCGGGCGCCCCACCCACGGCCCCGCTCGTGGCGCAATGCGTGCTCGGGAGTGCGACCTGCGTGCTCCTCTCGCTCGCCGCGCGAGCGGTGTGCTCCCGTCCCCACGCGCTCGCGGTCGGGGTGCTCGCGGCCGGAAACGCCATGGCGACTCTTCTCGATCTCTCCGTGCTCTCGGAATCGCTGCTCTGGTTCCTGGGCGCGGTCTTCCTGTGCCTGCAGCTCTCCGCGCTCGGAACCACGCGCCCCCGCGCCCACGCGCTCGGCTCGGGGCTCGTGCTCGGGCTCATGTCGCTCGCGCGGCCGAGCTTCGGGCTGCTGCTCGTTCCGGCCGGGCTCGCGGCCGCAGCCCGCGGCGGTACGAGGCAGGCCGCGCGGTCGCTGCTGCTGGCGTCGGCCGTCGCGCTCGCGTGTTGTGCGCCGGTGCTGATTCGCCACCTCGCGCTCGGCTACGGTTTCATCCCCTGGACCTACAGCCTCGGCTACAACGCATACGTCGGGAACGGCCCCGGGGCCACTGGAGCGTACGTGTCGAGCGTGGACGCCGGGGCCGCAAGACCCACATCGCTCGCGGACGTGGAAGGCGGAGCGTCGGGGGACGGGCGCGAGGTCATCGCGCAGGCGACCGGGGTCCGACTCAACCCGGGCCAGAGTTCCGCCTGGTGGCTCCGGGCGACGTGGTCCTCCGTGACGACATCCCCCGGTCGCATCGTGAGACTGTGGGTGCGCAAGGCCGGACTGGGCGTCAACCATGTCGAAGCGAGCCAGGTCGAGGACCTCGACGTCCACGAGCGCATCCACGGCCCGCTCGGAATACCGTTCGCAGGGAACTTCGGATTCGTGGGAGTGCTGGGACTTGCCGGCCTCGTCCTGATCGCCCGGCGGGCGGAAGGACGCATCCTGATCGCTCACGCGGTCGCCGTCTGGGCGCCCATGCTGGTCTTCTTCGTCACCGATCGCTACCGCCACCACCTCACGCTGCCGCTGCTCGTGACTTGTGGCCCCGCACTCGAGATGGCGACGCTCTCGCTCCGGCGGGCACACCGCGCACCGCTCCCGCTCGCCCGGGCGCTAGTCCCCGTGGCAGTGGCGGGCCTGATCGTGTGGTTGCCCCTGATTCGAGCCAGCCGGTGGCGGACGGAATTCCTCGCCCATCGAGCGCTCGCCGAAGCGGAGATCAGAAACGGCGACTGGCCCGATGGCGAAGCCGAGCTAACGCTCGCGCTGGCCCCGGCGTCCCTCTCCCGGCTGCCGGTCGCGCGCTCGACCGCGGCGCGCGAAGCGGTCGCGGGCGCGATGCAGTCGCTCGCGGGGGCCTATGCGCAGCGCGGGAGGTTCGCGGAGAGCGAGCTCTGGCTCGCCCACGCGCTCGAGTACGTGCCCGCGTGTCAGGCGCTCCGCCAAGATCATGCGCTGATGCTGGCACTGACCGGCCGCAGCCGTGATGCGATCGATGCCATGCGGCAGATCGGGCTCGACGGCGGCTCGCTCGTCGAGGGCACGAACGCGATCGCGCGCTCGGCCGTGGCCAGGCAGGACTGGAACTCGGCCGAGGCGGCGCTGCGGGCGAGCCTCGCGCTGGACAGCACGCAGGAGATGCCGAACGTTGTGCTCGTGAGGCTCCTCGCAACTCAGCATCGCACGGAAGAGGAGCGAGCGGCGTTCGAGCGCCTGCCCGGGCGCGGCATCGCTCCGGCGGTCGTGCTCCGAGAGGGTGCGGCGCTCCGGCTCGTCTCCGAAGCCACCCGAGGTCGCTGACCGCGTCGCTTGTCCTTCAGCCCGCGAGCGTCACCAGCGGCTCGACCCGCGGCACCGCGAGCGATTCGCCGAGCAGCGTGACCGGCGTGGCACCCACGACCTTCACCCGGCGGAGCGTCCCCGGCGCCGCGCCATCGTCGGCCCACACGACAGTCTTGAACTCGCGACTCTTGCCGTGGAGCTGCGGCGGGTTGGCGCCCCGGCCGCGGAACGACGGGCCGTCGACCAGGACCTCGACCTCGCGCCCGAGGTAGCCGTCGTGGATCTCGCCCGAGATCTGGTGCTGCTGGTCGAGGAGCGCCGAGAGCCGGCGGCCCTTCTCGGCGTCGTCCACGGTTTCCTCGAGCTTGAACGCGCGCGTGTCGGGCCGCGCGGAGTACTTGAACAGGAACGCGCTGTCGAAGCGCGTGCGGCGCATGAACTCCCGGGTCGCGAGGAAGTCCTCCTCGGTCTCGCCGGGAAAGCCCACGATGATGTCCGTGCTCACCGCCACGCCCGGGATCGTGGCGCGGATGCGCTCGAGGACCCGCTCGTAGCGCTCGAGCGTGTAGGTCCGCTGCATGGCCGCGAGCACGCGGTCCGACGCGGACTGGAGCGGCAGGTGCACGTGCGGCATGATCTTTTCGCATTCGGCCATGGTCGCGATGAGCCGGTCGCTCATGTCGCTCGGGTGGGGCGACGTGTAGCGGAGCCGCAGCACGCCGGGCACCTCCGCGGCCCGGCGCAAGAGCTCGGCGAAATCGTGCGTGCCGTCGTGGTAGGAGTTCACGGTCTGGCCGAGGAACACGATCTCGCGGAAGCCCTGCGCGGCCGCGCGCTCGACCTGCCGGAGCAGGTCCGCCATCGGCAGGCTCCGCTCGCGCCCGCGCGTGTAGGGGACGACGCAGTAGGTGCAGAACTTGTCGCAGCCGCGCTGCACGGTGACCCAGGCGCGCACCCCGGGCTCGCGCTTGGGCTCGAGGTCGCCGTATGTCTCGTCGCGGTCTAGCCGCAGCTCGGCCACCGGCACGCTCGCCGCGCGGCGGAGGAGGTCGGGCAGGTTCCGATAGCCGTCCGGGCCCACGACGAGGTCGAGCACGCGCTTGTGGTCGAGGAGGCGCTTGCGGAGGTGCTGCGCCATGCAGCCGGCCACCGCCACGATCAGGTCGGGCTTCCGGCTTTTCAAATTCGCGAACTCGCCGAGCCGCCCGAGCACGCGCAGCTCGGCGTGCTCGCGGATCGCGCAGGTGTTGAGGATCACCGCGTCCGCGTCCTCGGCACGCTCCACCAGCTCCATGCCGGCGCGCTCCAGCACGCCGGCCATGAGCTCGGAGTCGGCCACGTTCATCTGGCAGCCATAGGTCTCGAGGAACACGCGCTTCATAGGGGCGGCGAGGATAGCACGGGCGGTGCTCGGAAGATTGCAGATGCCCATGGGCGATGCGCGGCCGAGGCCGCCCGAGCGGCGGCCCCTGCTTGACCGCCCGCGACGCCGGCCACAGACTCGGCGGCCCTCCACAGCCAAGGAGCCGTCATGAGCTCGAAGCCCTCCCCGCAGCCCGCGCGCGAACTGGTCACGTTCCCGAACCCCGCCCCGGAGCGCGACTACTGGATCCGCCACGAGTGCCCGGAGTACACGGCGCTCTGCCCGGTGACGGGCCAGCCCGACTTCGGCACCATCGTCGTGCGCTACGTGCCGGACGAGCTGTGCGTGGAGCTCAAGTCGCTCAAGCTCTACATCTGGTCGTTCCGGAACGAGGGCCACTACTTCGAGCAGGTGACGAACCAGATCCTCGACGACCTCGTGCGCGCGCTCAAGCCCCGGCGGTTGAAGGTCGTCGGCCGGTTCAACGTCCGCGGCGGCATCACCACGCGGGTCGTGGCCCGCTATGCCCAGCCGCGCGGCGCGAAGGCGAGCAGGCGTTAGCTCCCACCCGGCCCGGGTGTCCGTCCCCGAAACCCCCGCGCCCGCTCCGGGGTAGCACCCCACGATTCGCGTGACGCTTGACGCCGGCGGGCCTATGCTCGTGGCACCGGGTGGACCCCGGACCGGCCGCCGCACGGGAACCGCGTGTCGTCCTTGCGTTTGACCAGGACGGCTCGCGCCGGTTCCCGGGCAGTGGCCGGTCCCACATTGCAGGAGCGATGCCCACGATCTTCCGTCGCGCCGCCGCGGGGCTGGCCCTCGCGGTACTCGTCGCCTCACTGGCCCGGGCCGCGGACTACGCGCCGGGCGAGCTGCTCGTGCGCTGGAAGCCGACCGCCCGCGCGAGCGCGCGCGCCGCGGCGCTCGCCCCGCTCGGGGCGTCGCACCTCAAGTCGTACGATTTCATCGGGGTCGAGCGGCTCTCCATCCCCGGCATGGGGGTGGCGGAGGCCGTCGCGCGGCTAAAGCTGGACCCGCGCGTCGAGTACGCCGAGCCCGACTACATCTTCTCCATCGACCGCACGCCGAACGATCCCCGCTACCCCGAGCAGTACGGGCTCAACAACACCGGCCAGACGAGCGGGACCGCGGGCGACGACATCTCGGCCGAGGCCGCGTGGGACAAGTTCACGGGTGATCCCGACCTCCTGATCGGCGACATCGACACCGGGGCCGAGTACGACCACCCGGACCTCGCCGCCAACATCTGGACCAATCCCGGCGAGATCCCCGGGAACGGCATCGACGACGACGGCAACGGCTGGGTCGACGACGTGCACGGGTACGATTTCGCGAACGGCGACGGCGACCCGCGCGACGACAACGGCCACGGCACGCACACCGCCGGTACGATCGCCGCCGTGGGCAACAACGGCGAGGGCGTCACGGGCGTCGTGTGGCACGCGAAGATCGTGGTGCTCAAGTTCCTGGACAGCTCGGGCCACGGGCTCGAGGCGAACGCGATCGAGGCGATCTCGTACTCGATCCGCATGGGTGTCAAGATCACGAACAATTCCTGGGCCGGCGGGTTCGTCTCGCGGGCGCTCGAGGACGCCATCGCCGCCGCCGGCGCCGCGGGGCAGCTGTTCATCGCCGCGGCGGGCAACGCGCACATCGACACCGACGCGATCCCGGCCTACCCGGCCTCGCTGCCCGAGGACTGCATCATCTCCGTGGCGGCGACCGACCAGGACGACCACCTCGCGCCCTTCTCCAACTTCGGCGCGACGACGGTGGATCTCGCCGCGCCCGGCGTGAACATTCTCTCCACCGTGCCCGGGCACGGCTACCGGCTCCTCTCCGGCACCAGCATGGCGACGCCGCACGTCACCGGCGCGGCGGCGTTCCTCATGGGTCGCTTTCCGGGGATGGCCGCGGCCGAGGTCAAGTCGCGGCTCCTGCGTTTCGCCACCCCCCGGCCGGACCTGATCGGCAGGTGCGTCTCGGGCGGGCGGCTGAACCTCGACCTGGCCGCGTCTGATCCGGACAGCCTCGACCCCGGCGGCATCTCCGACCTGTCGGTCGTCTCGCCGGGATCGAACTCCGTGGACCTGCTGTGGACCGCCACCGGCGACGACAGCACCGCGGGCACGGCCACGAGCTACGAGCTCCGCTACGCCACCCACGCGTTCACCGCCGCCGAGTTCGCGAGCGGCACGCTCGCGGCCTCGCCGCGCCCGGTCCCCTCGGGCGCCGCGCAGGCGTGGCGCGTCCACGGGCTCGCCACGACCACGCCCTACTGGTTCGCGGTGCGCGCGCTGGACGAGTTCGGCAACCCCGGCACGGTCTCCAACGTGGCGAGCACGACCACGCTGCCGCCGCCCGCGCTCGTGGCGACGCCGCGCTCGCTCGAGCTGTCCGCGCTCACCGGCGACACGCTTTCGGGGAGCTTCGAGATCGCGAACGATTCGCCGGGCACGCTCGAGTGGAGCTCGCCGCCGCCGGCGTTCGAGGCGGGGGCGGCGCAGGCCGTGTGGCCCGCCGTGCAGGCCGCGAAGGGGGAGGATGGGCCGTCGCGCGGGCCGCAGCTCGCGAGCTCGGGCGGGCCCGACGCGTTCGGCTATCGCTGGACCGACTCCGCCGAGCCGGGCGGGCCCGAGTTCAGCTGGGCCGACGTGGCCCGGCCCGCGAACGCGGTCGCCCTCACCGGCGACGAGGCGGTCTCGGCGCCCGTGCCGCTCGGATTCAGCTTTCCCTACTACGGGCATCGTTTCACGGAGCTGCGGGTGTGCACGAACGGCTACCTCCAGTTCGGCAACGACGACCCGCTGTTCGCGAACTCCGGGCTCCCGACGTTCGGCGGCGCGCGCAACATGATCGCGCCGTTCTGGGACGACCTGAACTTCGGGGCGGGGGTGAACCGCGCCTACGCCCACTTCGACGGCTCGCGATTCGTCGTGAGCTGGGTCGGGGTCCCGCGCTACAACGACCTCGGCTCGCTCATGACGTTCCAGGTCATCCTGTTTCCCACGGGCGAGATCCGCTTCCAGTACCTCCGCATGACCGGCAACGACGGGAACGGCAGCATCGGGATCCAGGACAGCACCCGCACGGTGGGCCTGCTCGTGGCATTCGATCAGCCGTTCGTGCACGACAGCCTGGCCGTGCGCATCGTGCCGGTCCGCCAGTGGCTGGCGCTCGTGCCCACGCAGGGGTTCCTGGCACCCGGAGCGCACCAGCGGGTGGGCCTCGCGCTCGATGCCTCGGGCCTCGGCTCCGGTAGCTACCACGCCGTCGCCCGGCTCGTGAGCAACGCCCCGGCCGGCGCGGACACGAGCGTCGCGGTCTCGCTCGCGGTCTCGGGCGCGCCGAGCCTCCTCGTTTCGCCACCGGCACTCGAGTTCGGCGCGCACTTCACGGGGGCGCACGACACGCTGGGCGTGACCGTGGCGAACGCCGGCGTCGATTCGCTGCACATCCTGGGCGTGACGAGCGACCGGCCCCAATTCACCGTCCCCGGCGCGGCGTTCACGCTGCTGCCGGGCGACGCCCGCACGCTGCCGGTGGCCTACACGCCGGATGCGATCACCGATCACCGCGGCGTGCTCTCGATCTCGAGCGACGACCCGCGCCGGCCGCTCGTCACGGTGACGCTCCACGGCGTGGGGAGCGCCTCGCCCGAGATCGTGGCGGTGCAGGCGCAGCTCCAGGCGGCCACGGCGCCGGAGCTGCGCCCCGACGCCGCGCAGCGCTCGCGGCCGCTCGTGCTCCGGAACCAGGGGGGCGCGCCGCTCGTGTGGACGGCGTCGGCCTACCAGGGGCTGATCGGCGCCCGCCCGCAGCCGGTGGCGAACGCGATCGCGGTGGTGCCGCAGATCAAGAACACGGTCGGGCCGGGCGTGGGCGCGGCCGGCAACGGCGGCCCGGACGCGTTCGGCTACCGCTACGTGGACTCGGACGCCCCCGACGGTCCCGCGTTCGCCTGGGAGGAGATCGAAACGAGCGGCGTGCGGCTCTTCGGCAGCGCGGACGACTCCACGACGCGCGTGGCGCTGCCGTTCCCGTTCACGTTCTACGGCCGTGCCTACGACAGCGTGAGCGTGTGCACGAACGGCTGGTTGAGCTTCACGAGCCGCGACAGCTCGCTCGTGAACACCGACCTCCCGGACAGCGCGCTGGGCGTGCCCCGGGCGCTCGTCGCCCCCTACTGGACCGACCTCGATCTCCGCAGCGTGCGCGGCCCCGGCCGCGCCTACGCCGCGTACGACGGCAGCAAGTTCGTCGTGGAGTGGAAGGACGCCGTGCACTTCTCCGGCACCTCGCCGTACACGTTCCAGGTGTTTCTGTGGCCGAGCGGCGAGATCGAGTTCCAGTACCGCGCGTTCCCCGAGCTCCCGAATCCGGCAACGATCGGACTCCAGGACGAGACCGGCACGATCGGCCTGCGCGTCGCCTACAACGTGCCCTACGCGCACCCCGGGTTGCGCGTGCGCCTGTCGCACCAGGACGACTGGCTCAAGCTGGACCGCACCGCGGGCAGCATCCCGCCCGGCGGCACCGACACGCTGCACGTGACGTTCGACGCGCGCGAGTACAAGGACGGAAACTACGCGGGCGAGGTGCGGATCGTGAGCAATGATGCCGACCTGCCTCTGCTCGTCGTGCCCAGCGCCATGCACGTCGGCGTGCTCCGCGACACCACCGAGGCGCTGCCCGGCGTGGTCGGCGCGGTCTCACTCGCGCCGCTCGTGCGCTTCGCGCTCACGCCGCCCGCGCCGGACGCGGCACTCCTGCCCGCGAGCCTCCAGCTGAACGGCCTCCTCGTTCGCCCGGTGGGAGCGCCGACCCACGCGACCGACGGCCGCCTCGCCGTGGCGGTCCGCGCGGTGGACGTGCTCGCGGGCGTGCCCGCGGGCGAGGCGCAGGTGGTCACGCTCACGGGTGAGTTCGACGCCGGCGGCTGGTTCGCGGCGGGAACACGCGTGTCGGTGATCGCGCCGGCGATCGTGGGCGGACCCCTGCCCGCGTTCGGCTCCCCGCTCCCGACCCGCATGTTCCGCGGGAACGACGCGGTGGACCTGGCGTGGATTCCGCCCCCGGGCGGCCCCGACAGCTACGACGTCGCCTACTCCCGGGACGGGGGCGTGCGCTGGAACGTGGTGGCGCACGGGACGCAGCCCGTGTTCGAGTTCCTCCCGGGCGACACGACGTTCCAGGCGCTGCTCGAGGTGGTCGCGCGCCACGGCGACGTCGTGCTCGGCACCTGGCTCTCGGCGCCGTTCGTGGTGGACCTCGAGGTGGTGGGGGTGAGCGGCGAGCCGCCCCCGCGGCGGTTCGCGCTGCGCATGGCGGGGTCGAGCCCGGCGTTCGGAAGCGTGCGGCTCGCGCTCGATCAGCCCGCGGCGCGCATCGCGGTGGTCGAGGTTTACGACATCCGCGGCGCCCGCGTGCGCACGCTCGTGCGGGGCGCGCTCGTCCCCGGCCGGCACCCGCTCGCCTGGGATGGGCGCCGCGACGACGGCGGACCGGCCGCGCCGGGGATCTACCTGGTCCGCGCGCGGAGCGGGCCCGACTCGCACACGCTGCGGGTCGCGTTCCTGCGTTGACACCGCCCTTCGATCCCCCCGCGTAACCCCAGCCCGCATCGGGGCTTGACGCCGCGCGTCCGCGCCCCAACACTCGTGCTGCCGGGACGCGCTCGCGTGCCCCGAGCCCCGCGCGAACGCACCCTCAGCCCCGCTTCCGGCGTATCGGCGTGGACACCCCGGGAGGCGCGCGGTCGGGCGGATGATGAACAGTTCCCACCTGTTGGCGACGGTGAACCTGGTGCTGGGCGGGCTCGTCTTCCTGCTCGGCTTCGTCATCCTGCGCGAGAACCCCCGCCAGCGGTTGAACCGCGTCGTGTCGCTCATGCTGTTCTTCGGCGGCTTCGGCGCCGTGCTCGCCGCGCTCTCGCTCCTCGTGCCGGGCAAGGCCGACACCGCCGGGCTCCAGTCGAACGTCGCCTACGTGTGGGAGCTCTTCTTCCCGACGGCGTTCCTGCTCGCGAGCATCTTCCCCGAGGAGCGCGGGTTCGCGCGGCCGTTCACGCTGCCCGGGGGGATGCGCTCGCCGAGCTTCGTGCTGCTCGTCTACTCGCCGCACGCGTTCCACTTCCTGCTCGTCGTCGCCCTGTCGCTGCTGCCCGCGGAGCACGTCGCGCACAGCGGGAGCGGGTTCGGGCGTTCGCTCGCGGATCTCGTGAGCGTGATCGGCCGGCTCTTCCTGAGCGTCCACCAGGCGCTGTTCTCGCTCGTGGACCTGTTCTTCGGCTCCGCCGCCGTGGCGCTCCTCGTCGGGAGCCTCCGACGCACCCAGGTGCGGCGCGTGCGCCAGCAGCTGGGCGCCATCACCGTGGGCCTCGTGAGCTGCCTCGTGCTCTACGCGTTCGCCACGACCATCCCGACGCTGCTCGGCCGGCCGCTCGAGCGCGGCATGCAGGCCGCGCTCACGACGGCCGCGTTGACGCTCGGCTCGGGCGCGATCGCCTACTCGATGGTGCGGCACAAGTTCCTCGACACCAAGCTGATCGCGCGGCGCGGCATCCTCTACGCGCTCGCCTCGGCGCTGCTCATCGGCTTCTACCTGACGGTGGTCGAGCAGGTGAATCACGCCGTCGCCGCGGCGTTCCGGATCGACGCGCGCATCGTCGAGCCGGTGTTCCTGATCATCGCGCTCACGCTGTTCCAGCCCGCGGTGGCCAAGCTCGAGGAGTCGCTCGACCGGGTGTTCCTGCGCGATCCCAACGACTACCGGAACGTCCTGCGCGCGCTCGGCCGCGAGCTCCAGACCACGATCGACCTGGAGGACCTGCTCAACCGCTCGGTGCGCACGCTCACCGAGGCGCTGCTGCTGCGCGCGGCTTACATGGTGGCGATCACCGCGGACGGGCCGATCATGCGCACCGGCGCCGGCGAGCCCCTGTCGCAGGAATCGCTCGACGGCGTGGCCGGGCTCATGGGCCGGCTCTCCACCCAGGAGCCGAGCTTCCGGCTCTCGGACCCGGTGGATGGCCTCCGGCGCATCGACCGCGAGCTGCTGGTGCGGAAGCTCGGCATCGAGCTCATGGTGCCGCTCCGGTGGCGGAACGAGACCCTCGGCATCGTGCTGCTGGGGGAGAAGCTCACCGGGACGGAGTTCACGAGCGAGGACGTGGCGCTTCTGAACAGCCTGGGCTCGCAGATGGGCGTTTCGCTCCAGAACGCGCTCCTCCTGCGCGACCGCTTGCGCGTGGCGCGCATCGAGGAGGAGCTCTCGCTCGCGCACCAGATCCAGCAGACGTTCCTGAGCGGGGACTTCCCGGCGCTGCCGCGCTGCCAGGTGCACGCCGTGAACCTGCCCTCGCGGCAGGTGGGCGGCGATTACTACGACGTGGTCCAGGTCCCGGACGGCTCGTTCCTGGTGGCGATCGCCGACGTCGCCGGCAAGGGTGTGCCCGCGGCGCTGCTTTCGAGCATGCTGCAGGCGGCGCTCCGAACGCAGGCGCGCTCGGTCGAGTCGCCCGCGTCGATCCTGCGCAACATCAACGAGCTCGTCTACCGGAGCACCGCCGTGCACCAGTTCGCGACGTTCTTCCTCGCCCGCGTCTCGGCCGGCGGCGACCGCATGACCTACGCGAACGCCGGGCACAACTGGCCGGTGCTGCTGCGACGCGACGGCGAGCGCCAGTGGTTGAAGTGCGGCGGCACGATCCTCGGCATCATGGAGGACGTGGCGATGGAGGAGGCGTCGGTCGACCTCCGCGCCGGCGACCTGCTCGTCTTCTACACCGACGGCATCAGCGAGGCCACGAACGTCGACGGCGAGCTCTACGGGGAGGAGCACCTGGTCGAGTTCGTGGCGGGGCTCCCGCCCGGGCTCAACCCCGAGGCCATCTCGGCGAGCATCCTGCGCGAGATCGAGCGCCACCTGGGCCGGCTCGAGGCGCAGGACGACCGCACGCTCGTGGTGCTCCGCGTGGACGACACGTCGCGCGACACGCTCGATCCTGGCCCGCTGGGCGAGGAAGTCGCGGCGCTCGAACCGCACGCCACCGCACAGACAACTGCCCCGCACCACCGTGTTCACGCACTGCTCCATCGACCGGCATCGGCGTACTTATAAACCGAACGCGCCATGCGCGTGCGGCGCGCGAATCG
>DATDEX010000297.1:0-5348 GCA_036522895.1 Candidatus Eiseniibacteriota bacterium
CAGTTCGGCAATCCCTCGAAGGGAAACCAGGACCTGCGGCGCCTGGTGGCGGCGCTTCATGTTCGGCAGCAGGTCGGTGCCGCCGGCGATGAGCATCGCCCGCGGGCCCTCGCCCGCGAGGATCTTCGCCGCCTCCGCTACGGAGCGCGGCGAACGATGATCAAACCACGGCAGCCGCAGCATTGCGCCTGGTTTCCTTGAGAAATATTCCCGAAATGAAACGGAACGGCGCGGCGTTCGGCGCCGGTATCACGCTTTCCGAAATCGTCAGGAACGACAAGACTCCGACAGCACTGCGGCAGGCGGCGGCGCAGGTCGCGACGCCGCACCTGCGCAACATGGGCACGCTCGGCGGCAACCTCTGCCTCGACACGCGCTGCACCTACTACAACCAGACCTACTTCTGGCGGGAGGCCCTGGGCTTCTGCCTGAAGAAGGACGGCGTGCGCTGCCACGTCGTGCCGCAGGGCCGCCGCTGCGTGGCGGCGCACTCCTCGGACGTGGCGCCCACGCTCATCGCGTACGGCGCCGAGGTGGAGATCGCCGGGCCGCAGGGGCGGCGGAGCGTGAGCTGCGACCAGTTCTTCGTGGGCGACGGCATCCACAACAACGTCCTCAAGGCCGACGAGCTGGTCACGCGCATCACGTTGCCCGCCGCGACGCGGGGCCAGCGTGGTGCCTACCGGAAGCTTCGCCCGCGCGAGGCGATCGACTTCCCGATGCTCTCGATTGCCGTCGCCGCGCGCGGCGAGCCGGCCCGCATCGCATCGGTGCGCGTGGTGGTGAGCGCGCTCGGCGCCAAGCCGCGCCTGCTCGGCGGGCTCGACACGCTCGTCGCGGGCAAGCCGGCGGGCGAGGCCACGTATGCCGCGGTCGCGGCGGCGGCGCACCAGCAGTGCCGCCCTCTCATAAACCTCGCCTACGACGACGACTGGCGCCACGCCATGGTGCCCGTGATGGTGACGCGCGCGCTGCGCGACGCGTTCGCGGAGGCTGGCGCATGAGCGGCGGGCACCTGGGTTCGGGCGGGGGACCGGGTTCGGACGTGTGGGGCGTGCTCGCCCGCTGGCGTGGCGAGGGCCGCCGCTTCGTGCTCCTCACCGTGGTCGAAGCGCGCGGGTTCACGCCGCAGAAGTCCGGCGTCCATATGCTGCTCGCGGCCGACGGCGAGACCGCGGGGACGATCGGCGGCGGCGCGATCGAGCACGAGTGTTTGTCCCAGGCGCGCGAACTCCTCGCCTCCGGCGAGTCGGCGCGCACCGTGCGGAAGCAGCTCACGACCGAGCTCGGCATGTGCTGCGGCGGCGAGATGGTCGTGCACCTGGAGGTGCTCGAGGCGCTGCCGCGACTCTTCGTGTTCGGGGCCGGCCACGTGGCGCGCCCGCTCGCCGCGCTCGCCGCGACGTGCGGCTTCGCGGTGCACGTGGTCGACGCGCGGGAGGAGTGGTTGACGGCCGAACGCTTCCCGAACGCCACCCGCCTGCTGCGCGCCCCGGAGGAGGCGGCGCGCGAGCTGGCGGCCGACGACGCAACCGCCGGCGGCGGGCTCGAGGCCACGTACGCGGTCGTGACGACGCACGATCATGCGCTCGACCAGCGCGTCGTTCAGGAGCTGCTGCGCTGCGAGCTCGAGTTCACGGGCCTGATCGGGAGCCTCGCCAAGCAGCGGAAGTTCGCGCTCCGGTTGCGCGCGCGCGGCTTCACGGACGCACAGATCGCGCGGCTCCGCTCCCCGGTCGGGCTCGCGATCGGCGCGCGCACGCCCGAGGAGATCGCCGTGAGCATCGTGGCCGAGCTGGTCGCCGTGCGGCGCGGCGGCAGCCCGGAGCGGGGCTGGGTGCCGCCCGAGCGCATCGTGGTTCGAGCAACGGAAGCCGAACGCAAGAAACCCGAGACCATCCTGGAAGGGGGCTCGTCGTGATCGTCGGAGTGCTGCTGGCCGCTGGGGCATCGACTCGCATGAAGAGCCCCAAGGCGCTCGTCAAGTCGCGCGGGCAATCGTTCCTGGTGCGCGGGGTGCGCGCCCTCTGGGCCGTGTGCGACAAGGTCATCGTCGTGCTCGGCGCGGACGGCGAACGGGTGTGCGAGTCCGCGGGGGCGGAGTTCGAGGCGCTCGTCGCCCGCGGCATGCTCGCGCCGGATTTGAACGGCGGCCCGCGCGACCGGAGTGGGGAGCTGGAGGTGCGCTTCGCGTTCAACAAGAAGTGGGCGGACGGCATGCTGTCGTCGGCGCGCGTCGGGCTCGCCTCCGCGCTCAAGCACCGCCCGCGCGGCATCCTGCTCCAGCCGGTGGACCACCCGGACGTGAAGCCGGCGACGGTCCAGGCGCTCGGGGCGATGCTCGACGACGCGCTCGGGGCGTTCGGGGGCCGGAAGAGCGCGAGCTTCGCCTACGCGCTGATCCCCCGGCATCGCGGCCAGCGCGGACACCCGGTGGCGCTCTCGGCGGCGCTCGCCGCGGCGATCACCCGGGATCGCGTGGCGACGGATCTCGCGGACGGGATCCGGCGGCACGCCCGGCTCGTCGGCTACATGGACGTCGCCGATCGCGGGGTGACGATGAACCACAACACCCCCGCGGGAGCCGCCGCCAGGCGGAAGGTCGTGCGCTGAAGATTGCCACATTGCCAAAGGAGAGAACGATGCGATCCGCCGCACGACATCTTGGATTCCAGCTCGCCGCGCTCGTGGCGTTTGCCGCCGTCTCCCTCGCGCAATCGCCCCTGATCGAGCTGGGGCGCGCCGCGATCGCGCGGGGCGACGACGACGCCGCGATCGAGATCTTCCAGAAGGCCGTCGCACAATCGCCGAAGGACGCACAGGCGCATTTCTATCTGGCGAGCGCGTACGGCAGCAAGGCGCAGAAAAGCGGCATGCTCGGCGCGGTCAGCTTCGGGCCCAAGGCGAAGGCCGAGTTCGAGGCGACCGTCGCGCTCGATCCCAAGCACGTCGAGGCACGCTACGCCCTGGTCCAGTTCTACGCGGGGGCGCCCGAGATGATGGGGGGCTCCTACGACGACGCGTTCGCGCAGGCGAAGGCGATCAAAGCTCTGGATCCGGTCGTCGGCCACCGCGCCTACGCGTTCGTCTATACGCAGCAGAAGAAAGCCGAGCAGGCGAAGCAGGAATACCTGACCGCGATCCGCGAGCAACCAGGCTCGCCCAAGGCGCACAGTTACTTCGGGCTGTATCTGGCGAACACCGAGAAGAACTTCGCCGCGGCGTCCACGGAGTTCGAGACCGCGCTCAAGCTCGACGCGACCTACATGCCAGCCCTCTATCAGTTGGGACGCACGGCGGCGCTGGCCGACAGCAATCTCGCGCGGGGCGAAGCGGCGCTCAAGCAGTACCTCGACTACACGCCGAAGGAGAACGAGCCGACGCTCGCCAGGGCGCAGCTCTTCCTCGGCAACGTCTACGAGAAGGAAAAGAAGACCGCGGAGGCCAAGCAGAGTTACCAGAAGGCGCTCGAACTCAATCCGAGCCTCAAGGAAGCGACCGAGGCGTTGAAGCGCCTGCCGTGATCGTTGGGCAGGAAGCGCCGGCTCCCTCTCGAGGCCCGCTGAGCTCCGCCGGACGGGCGGAATCGGGTGAGGCCTACGCCCCCTTCGCCCTCTGAAGCAGCGGCCGGAGCAGGCCCGACATCTTGCGGATGGCGCTCTCGATCTGCTCCTCGGTCATGCCGGCGAAGCCCAGCACGAGGCCGTTTCGGCCGCCGGGCTGCATGCGGAACTCGGAGACCGGCAGGCACGCGAAGCCCTCGGGCTTGAGGATCTCCACCGCGTCGGTGTCGGAGACCCCCGGCGGGAGCCAGGCGACGCGGTTGACCCCGCCCTCGCACTCGGGGATCTCGAAGAGGTCGGGAGCGTACTCGGCCACGGCTTTCACCAGCGCCTCGAGCCGCGACGCATAAAGCGTGCGCATGCGCCGGAGATGCCGCGAGAAGTGGCCCTCGATCATGAAGTCCGCCATCACCGCCTGGGTGATTCCCGGCGACTGGCGATCCTCCAGCTCGCGCGCGCGCACGAACGCGGGCAGGAGGTCCGGCGGCGCGACCAGGTAGCCGAGCCGGAGCGAGGAGAACATCACCTTGCTGAACGTGCCCGCGTAGAGCACGCGGCCGTGCGGGTCGATCCCCTGCAGCGCCGCGAGCGGCCGGCCGCGGTAGCGACACTCGCTCGCGTTGTCGTCCTCGAGGATCCAGGTGCCGTTCGTCTCCGCCCACTGGAGGAGCGCGCGGCGGCGCGAGAGGCTCATCGTGACGCAGAGCGGATTCTGGTGCGACGGCGTGATGTAGGCGAGCCGCGCGTTCGGGGCCAACTGCATCGCCGCCGCCACGTCGAAGCCGTCCTCGTCCACCGGCACCGGGACGATCTCGGCGCCGGCGGTCTCGAACACGCTCCGCGCCGCGAAGTAACCCGGGTCCTCGAACAGCACCCGGTCGCCCTCGTTGATCAGCACGTCGCTCACGAGCGAGATGGCCTGCTGCGAGCCCGAGACGACCACGATCTGGTCCGGCGAGCAGCGCGCCCCGCGGGCGGCCGCGAGGTGCGCCGAGATGGCTTCGCGCAGCGGTCGGTAGCCCTGGGCGTCGTCGTACGCGAGCGTCTTGACCGACGCGAGCCGCATGCGCTTGTCGGTGAGTCGACGCCACGTGTCCATCGGGAACTGGTCCAGCGCCGGCAGCCCGGCGCGGAACAGCATGGGTCCGCTCTGCGACGGGGGCCACTTCCTGAACGGGGTCCCGAGCAATCGCTCGCCGCGCAGAGAGAGCCGGCGCGAGCCGCGATCGGCCTGAGGCACCGGTTCCAGCGCGGGACCGGTGAGGACCTGATCGGGGAGGGAAGTGGACACGTACGTGCCGGAGCCGGCACGGCTGTCGATATAGCCTTCGGCGATCAGTTGATCGTACGCACTCAATACGGTGTTTCGGGAGAGGCCGGTCACTTGCGCGAGCTCGCGACTCGCCGGCAGCCGGCAGCCCGTGGGCAAGCGTCCGCCCAGGATCGCCGCGCGCAACTCGTTATACAGTTGTCGGTGGAGCGGCTCGGGAGAAGTGGGATCGATCGAGAAAGCTCGGAAGCTCGAGAATGTGTGGCGTCGCGGCATGGTGGAGAGTCCGGGAGAGGGTGGGGGCGACCCGAGCGGAGCTGGGGAATCCGAAGTGGCCCCGTAAGTCTACCGACCATTGGCCCTGCTGACCAGACCGGATTTTTGGCATTTGCGGGCCCCTCCATGGGACCGCATTGGGCTGGCGGTCCCAGCCTTGGCCGCCAAAAATCCGGTCTGGTCAGCAGGGCCAATGGTCGGTAGACTTACGGGGCCACTTCGGATTCCCCAGCTCCGCT
>DATDEX010000298.1:0-2084 GCA_036522895.1 Candidatus Eiseniibacteriota bacterium
CGCCCGCCGCCAGCCGGTCGAGCGCACCCGCAAGAATGAGCGCGTCCAGCTCGGGCGGCGTCGGCCGCACCCGGTCGGCGAAGTCGGCGAGGCTCGCGAACGGTCGCGCCGTGACGATCCGCTCACCCGTCGCGTGCGCGAGGCCCTGCACGCGGTGGAGGCCGACGCGAACGCCGCGCGCGACCCCGGCGCCCGAACGGACCCTCTCGAGCGTCGTGTCCCACCCGGAGCGCTCCACGCACGGCGCGAGGAACGTGACCGGCGCACGCCCCACCCCACCGCGGCGCAGGTCCTCCACGTGCACCCACGTGGGGTACATGCCGGCGTGATGGTTCAGCACGCCCACGGCCCACTCGGCCGGGTAGCGGCACTTGAGCGCCGCGCTCTGCCACGCGAGTTGCCCGTAGCCGGCGGCGTGCGCCTTGCAGAACGCGTAGCCCGCGAACCGAGCCAGCTCGCGCCACACGGCGCGCGCCTCGGCGTCCGTGATGCCGGCACGCGTGGCCTGCGCCACGAACCCGCGCTCGAGGAAGCGGAACTCCTCGTCACCGCGCGCGTGTGCGATGGCGCGCCGCAGCGTCTCGCCCTCGGCGAGCGGCAAGCCGCACAGCGCCGACGCCACCCGCATGACGTCTTCCTCGTAGAGGAGGATGCCGTGCGTGTCGGCGAGCGTCGCGCGCAGCCGCTCGTGCGGATAGCTCACGGGCTCGAGCCCGCGCCGTCGCCGGCAGAACGCCTCCTTCATTCCCGACTCCGCCGGCCCCGGCCGCACCAGTGCCACCGCCGCGACGGTGTCGTCGAGCGTCCGCGCCTCGAGCATCCGCAACAGATGCCGCATCGCCGGCGACTCGAGTTGGAAGCAATTCAGCGTATCGCCCGCCGCAATCGCCGCCGAGGCGATCGCGTCATCATCGGCGATCGCGCCCAGGTCGATGGCGCTCGGGTCAGGCCCGCCGGCGGAGGAGGGGTACGTCGCGGCGGAGGTGGGGGCCACGGGGGGTTCGGAACAGGCGGCGTCGAGAGGCTCGCGAGAGCCAGGGACTGGCGAAGCGAGCCGAACGCCGAGCGAGCGGAGCGCAGGATGCGCGCAGCGAGCGTCCGCCTGTTCCGAACCCCCCGTGGCCCCCGCCGACCGCACCGAGCTATCGCCCGCTTCCGGCAGCGAACTGCCCGCCAGCGCCACGCACTCTCCGATCGTAGTGATGGCGCGGTTGCCGAGGAGGTCCATTTTGACGAGCCCGATCGCCTCGACCGCGCGCATCTCGAATTGCGACACGACGACGCCTTTGGCGGAGCGCTCGAGCGGCAGGTAGTGCGTGAGCGCGCGGTCGGCGATCACGAGGCCGCCGCAGTGGACGGAGAGGTGCCGCGGCGCGCCCGCGAGACGGGCAGCGAGGCGCAGCGCCTCGGCGATGCGCGGCTCGGCGAACTCCGGGCCGAAGTCGTGCGGGCCGATGCCGGGGCCCGGGCCCGGTCCTGCACCGGCACTACGTGCGCGTTCGAGCGCCCGCGCGTCGCCCGGTGTGCCCGCGGCACGGGCGGCGGCGACACGGGTGGGCGAGACCGGGGTCGCCGCGCCGCCCTCCAGCACCCGCTCGAGCGCCGACGCATCGAGGTGTCGCGGGACGCGTTTGGCGAGCGCGTTCACGCGCGGGAGCGGCACGCCCAGCGCCTTCGCCGCCTCGCGGAACGCCGAGCGGGGCCCGAGCGTCGCGTGCGTGCTGATCATCGCGACGCGGTCGTGGCCGTAGGTCTCGTAGACGTGTGCGATGACCTCGTCGCGGCGGCGCCAGCAGAGGTCCACGTCGAGATCGGGGCAGTCGCGGCGCTGCGGGTGGAGGAAGCGCTCGAAGCAGAGCCCGTAGCGCACCGGGTCGACGCTCGTCACGCCGAGCGCGTACGACACGATCGAGCTGGCGCCCGAGCCCCGCCCCACGGTGGGGATCCCGCGCTCGCGCGCGAAGCCCACGATGCTTGCCACGAGCAGGAAGTAGTCGGTGAAGCCCATGTGCTCGATCAGCGTCAGCTCGCTCTCGAGCCGCGCGCGCGCCTCCGCCGCCGCGGCGCCGGCACGCGCGGCGCCG
>DATDEX010000299.1:0-2148 GCA_036522895.1 Candidatus Eiseniibacteriota bacterium
CGACGAGCGCCAGGACCGAGGCCCCCGCCCGTGCACCGCGCACCGCGCGCATCCCGTCGCCCCCCTCCGGCCTACTTCTTCTTCGCCGCGCGCACCGCCGCGACCTCGGCGGGCTTCACCTCGTGCCCCGCGTTCCCCCACGTGTTGTACACGTAGGTGAGCGCGTTCGCCACGTCCTCGTCGGACAGGTTCAACGCCGGCATCTGGCTGTTGAACGTCTTGCCGTTCACCGTGACCGGGCCCGAAAGACCGCCGGCCGCGATGCCGATGGCTCGCGCCTTGTCGGCGTTCAGGAAGTCGGAGCCCGCGAGCGGCGGGAACGCCCCGGGGATCCCGAGCCCGCTCGGCTGGTGGCAGGCGGCGCAGATGTTGCCGAAGACGCGCTTGCCGTGCTCGATCCGCTCGGCCTTGTTCGCGGCGAGCGCCACGTGCGGTGCTTCTCCCCCGATGGACTGGATCGCCGGACCTTCGGGCTGGTAGACCTCGTCGAACTGCTTGCCCGAGTACACCAGCTTGTCGTCGTCGCCCTCCACCTTGAGCATGCCGAGCGAGCCCTTGTTGAACGTGCGGAAAATCGAGTGGTCCACGAGGATGAACGTGCCCGGCACCTCGGTCCTGAACTCGACGACGGCCGAGCCTCCGGCCGGGATCAGCGTCGTCTGCACGTTCGTGTTCTTCGTGCCGCCGCCCTCGGCGTAGACCGCGTCGAAGATCTCGCCGATGATGTGGAACGACGACACCAGGTTCGGGCCGCCGTTGCCGACGAACAGGCGCACCGTCTCCCCCACCCTCGCCTTGAGGGCGTTGTCGCCGGTGAGCGCGCCCACGGCGCCATTGAACAGCACGTACTCGGGCTGCTCGCGGATCGCCTTCTCCATGTCGAACGGCTGGAGCCCCGGCTCGCCGTTCCGGCCCTTCGTGTAGAAGTCGCCCTGGCAGACGTAGTACTCGTGGTCCACCTTGGGCAGTCCGCCCGGGGGCTCCACGAGGATCATCCCGTACATGCCGTTCCCGATGTGCATGCCGACCGGTGCCGTGGCGCAGTGATACATGAATAGGCCGCGGTTGAGCGCCTTGAACGAGAACACCGACTCGTGCCCCGGCGCGGTGAACGACGATGCGGCGCCGCCGCCCGGCCCGGTGACCGCGTGCAGGTCGATGTTGTGCGGCATCTTGTTGCCGGGGTGGTTGCGCAGGTGGAATTCCACCTCGTCGCCTTCGCGGACGCGGATGAACTTGCCCGGCACCGAGCCGCCGAACGTCCAGAACGTGTAGTCGACGCCGTCGGCGATGCGCTTGACCACCTCGCGCACCTCGAGTTGAACGATGACCCGGGTGGCATGGCGGCGCGTGATCGGCGGCGGCACGCTGGGCGCATCGGTGAGCGTGGCGACCTCGCTGTCGCTCACCGCGATCGAGTGCGCGGCGAGCGAGGTCGGGCTGTCCGAGCGCGGCTCGCCCGAGCAGCCGGCGCCCGCGCATGCGAGCGCGAGGAGCGCGATGACGGCGAGTGGCGCGGCGAAGTGCTTCGAGATGACCGAGGATCTCGCGGCCATGGGATCTCCAATCTGAGCGGGTGAGCGTCGCGGGTCGGGCTTCTCCCTGAGATTGACGGCAGGCGGGGGGGCGACTGTATGACCGGTGTCATAGGCCGGCTCGGCTCGACGGCACTCTGGCGCCGAGCGCGCAACCCGAAGGGCCGCATCGGTTTGCTCACCGTGATGCAGGCGGGCTAACGGGCGAGCCGGCGCTCGAGCTCCGCCCGGACCGCCGCGGGCAGCACCCGCTCGCTCCAGGCGAGGAGCGAGCGCTCCTCCTTCCGGATGTGAAGCCGGGCGAGGTCGGTGAGGTCGCGGCCGAGCACGGCCAGCTGTTCGTCGCGCTGCGGCGTGCGCGGGCACGCGAGGAGCGTGGACAGGCCCCGGGTCATGTCGCGAAGATCGTCATGCTCTTCGCGCAGCGGCTCGAGCGCGAACGCGAGCTCGGGCGCGCCGTGGGCGAGCGCGGGGAAGAGGACGTCGTCCTCGAGCGCCAGGTGAGCGTCGAACTCGCCCGCGAGATAGCGGGCCAGCGCGTGGAACGGACGTTCGCCGTGCGCTTCGTCGTGCGCTTCGTCGGGCGCTTCGTCGGGCGCCACGCGCATGGCCC